>SIBJ01000056.1 GCA_009695195.1 Pedosphaera sp. | reverse complement strand
GAAAATCCAGCGAGGAATGGAGTCGTTTGTTTCATGCGCCACTTTGAAACAACTCGCTCCAAGGATCCAGTTATATTCGCGTACAATTGCTGACGCGTTTTTCCTTATCTAAGCGCCATTCCCCTCACCCGTTTTTAATCACACCCTTCTTTTTCAAGCGGGACGCGTGTAAGAGGTTTTGACCTTCGGCGGTGTTTGTGTGCAAACTTCACGCCGAGGTGTGCCTCCGGCTGTTTTCGGGGAGGCGGGCCACCAAAACCAGAAACGAGAACGAACTATGGCAAACGGCATGAAAAGGGGAAAATTGGGCGTCCTGGTCGGCGGCGGTCCGGCGCCCGGCATCAACGGCGTCATCGCGGCGGCCACCATCGAAGGCATCAACGAGGGCTTCGAGGTCATCGGCTTCCGCGACGGCTTCAAGTGGCTCGCGCAGGGCGACACGCAACATTACACGCGGCTCACGATTGACGACGTGAAGGCCATCCACCTGCGCGGCGGCTCGATCCTCGGCACCGCGCGCACCAATCCCGCCAAGTCCGAGAACTCGATGCACAACGTCCTCGACGTGCTCCAGAAACTCGGCGTCGCCTCGCTTGTCACGATTGGCGGCGACGACACGGCCTTTTCCGCCAGCCACGTCTATCGCCGCGGCGGCGGCAAAATCCGCGTGGCGCACGTGCCCAAGACGATTGACAACGACCTGCCGTTGCCCGGTTCGACGCCGACGTTCGGCTTCGAGACCGCGCGGCACAACGGCGTTTATATTTTGCGCAATCTCGCCGAAGACGCGCGCACGACCTCGCGCTGGTACATCATCATCAGCATGGGCCGCGCGGCCGGACACCTCGCGCTCGGCATCGCCAAAGCCGCGGCCGCGACCCTGTGCGTCATCCCCGAGGAATTTCGCGGCCAGCCCGTCACGGCGGAAGGCGTCGCCGACATGATCATCGGCTCAATTCTCAAACGCCGCGTCGAAGGTTCGCAATACGGCGTGGCCGTGCTCGCCGAGGGACTCATGGAGAGCATGGGCGAGAAGGGTCTCGTCAGCGCCGTGCCCGGTGGCACTTTGGAACGCTATGGCCGGGTCAGTCGCGACGACCACGGCCACTTGCGCCTCGGCGAAATCGAATTTGGCCGCCTGATGAAGGACGTCGTCACCGCGCGCCTCGAACAACTCGGGCTGAAGATGACACTCATTGACAAGGACCTCGGCTACGAATTGCGCTGCGCCGACCCGGTGCCGTTCGACGCCGAGTACACGCGCGACCTCGGCTACGGCGCGGTGAAATTCCTGCTCTCGCCCGCCGCGGATAAATTCGGCGCCGTCATCAGTTTTGTGGACGGCGAAATGATGCCGCTGCAATTCGAGAAGATGTTGAACCCGCAGACGGGCCGCTTCAACGTCCGCAAGGTCAACGTGGACGGCGAATCCTACGAGTGCGCGGTTCACTACATGATCCGCCTGGAAAAAGACGACTTCGAGGACGTGGCGCAACTGGATCGGCTCGCGGCCACGGTTTCGATGACGCCCGAACAATTCAAAGCCCGCTTCGGCTACCTCGTCGGATTGAAATAATTCTCCTCCCTTTCGTTTTGCAACCACGTTGGCCGGCGCAAGCTCGCCAACTTTTTCTGTTTCAGCACGCGCCGGAACAAAAACCCTTTTCCCGCCTCTTATCCGCAGAGTGGCGCGGCCAACCGAACCGCGCTAATCTCGCTCATGTTTATCTCCGGACTCGGCCTCGCCGCGCCGCCGCGCCGTTACGCGCAACGGGAATGTTGGGAAGCACTGCAAAATTCCGCGCCCTTCGCCGGACTGGCGCCCCGCTCGCGCGCAATCCTCAAAAAAGTTTTGTGCGGTGACAACGGCATCGCCACCCGGCATCTCGCCCTCGAACCACTTACCGAAGTCTTCGACCTCACGCCCGATGCGCTGCACAAACGCTTCACGAAGCACGCCCCCGCGCTCGCGAGCGCCGCGGCCAGGAATGCGCTCGCCGATGCGGACTGCGCGCCCGCCGAAATTGACGCCGTCCTCATCAGCACCTGCACGGGCTATCTGTGCCCGGGCCTCACCAGTTACGTCAGCGAGGAGCTTGGTTTACGGCCGGATGTTTTCGCGCTTGATCTCGTCGGGCAGGGCTGCGGCGCGGCGTTGCCGAACCTCCGCACCGCCGAAGCCATCCTCGCCGCCGGGCGCGCGAAAAAAGTTTTGTCCGTCTGCGTCGAAGTTTGCAGCGCCGCGTTCTATCTCGACAACGATCCCGGCGTCCTCGTCAGCGCGTGCCTCTTCGGCGACGGTGCGGGCGCGGCGGTGCTCGCGAACGGGCCCGCGCCCGGCCGGCGCAATGTCGAATGGAAATTCGGCACCTCCCAACTCGCGCCTGCCGACCGCGATGCGCTGCGCTTCGAGCAGCGCGGCGGCATGTTGCGCAATATTCTTTCGTCACATGTTCCCGAACTGGCCGGTGGCCTGGCGGCGCAACTCCTCGCCGCGTCGCTCGCCGCCGCCGGCGTCCGCCGCGAGCGCGTGGCCGGCTGGGTCTTGCACACCGGCGGACGCGACGTGCTCGGCGCGTTGCGGGAAAACCTTTGCCTGAGCGAAGCCGACGTGCGGCACAGCGCCGCGGTGTTGCGCGACTTCGGCAACATCAGCAGCCCGACGGTTTACTTTGTTTTGCAAGCCGCCTTGCACGACGCCGTGCCGGACGGTTTGTGGTGGATGTCGTCTTTCGGCGCGGGCTTCAGTTGCCACGGCGCGATGCTGGAGGTGAGCGGCAAATGAAGCGAACCGTCCAGCCCGAGATGCTCGACGCGCTGCCGCCGGACGATCCGCGCGCCGTCCGCTCGCGCCGCGACCTGCGCCGCGTCAACGCCTGGATGCGCAATCACGCAATTTTAATCCGCGCGTTGCAAACCGCCGCCGGTGACGGGCTGCCGCGACACCTCACGGAGCTTGGCGCCGGCGACGGGCAATTTCTTCTCCGGGTCGCCCGCGAACTCGCGCCCCGCTGGCCAGGCGTGAGCGTGACCTTGCTCGATCAGCGCGAAACCATCGCGGACTCGACGCTCGCCGAATTCGCTGAACTCGGCTGGCACGCGCAACCCCTCGTCCGTGATGTGCGCCAATGGATCGAGTTCGACACCCCGCCGGTTGACATCATCATGGCCAATCTTTTTCTGCATCATTTTGCCGAGCGCGATCTCGCCCGCCTGTTGCTGGAGATCTCGAAGCGTTGTCACTTTTTTGCCGCCGTCGAACCGCGCCGCGCCGCGTGGCCGCTCTTTTGCAGCCGGCTTTTATGGCTCATCGGCTGCAACAAGGTCACCTGCTACGACGCGCCCATCAGCGTCCACGCCGGATTCGCTCGCGACGAACTTTCCGCGCTGTGGCCGGCCACCGCCGGCTGGGATCTGATGGAAACGAACGCGGGCGGCTTCAGCCATCTCTTCGTCGCGCGGCGAAAGCGGTAAAGTGAAAACCGTCACCATCATCGGCGGGGGACTGGCCGGGTTGACGCTCGGCCTCGGTCTGCGCCAGAAGAAAATCCCCGTGACATTGTGGGAAGCGGGCCGGTATCCGCGCCATCGTGTGTGCGGTGAATTCATCAGCGGTCGCGGCCTTGATTCGCTCGCGCGCCTTGGCCTGCGGCCGCTGATCGAAAACGCCGGCGCCGTTCGCGCGACGCACGCCGCATTTTTTTCCAGCGTCAACGGCACCACACCGCGCGCGCTGCCCGAGCCGGCGTTATGTCTTTCGCGGCATGTGCTCGACGATTTGCTCGCGCAGGAATTTCGCCGGCTCGGCGGCGTCCTGCGAGAAGGCGAACGCTCGCCGGAAAAAGATTTTTCCGAAGGAACGGTTCGCGCAACGGGCCGCCGCGCCCAGCCAACGGAAAACGGCGCGCGGTGGTTCGGATTGAAAGCGCACGCGCGCAACGTCACGCTCACGGCCGATCTGGAAATGCACGTTGCGCCGAACGGCTACGTCGGCTTGTGCCGCGTCAATGGCGGCGCGGTGAACGTGTGCGGACTGTTTCGGCGGCTCCCGCCGGCCAGCGGAGAGGTGAACGGTTCATTCTCACACTTTGCAAAGTGTGAGAATACCTCCGACTGGCGGCGAATCTTCTGTGGATCGGCCGGTTCGCCCGTCCACCGGCGGCTCGCGGCGGCGGAATTTGACGAAGCCTCGTTTTGCGCTGTCGCCGGACTGTCGCTGCAACCGCACCGTGCGGCGGAGCGCGCGGAATGTTGTGTAGGCGACGCGGTGACGATGATTCCGCCCGTGACCGGCAACGGCATGTCCATGGCGTTCGAGTCGGCGGAACTGGCAATGGAACCATTGAGCGCGTGGAGCCGCGGTGAGTTGTCGTGGAAGAACGCCCAGCAAACTATCGCGAACCACTGCGATGCGGCCTTCGCGCAGCGGCTCGCGTGGGCGCGCCGACTGCAAACGCTCGTCCTGTCTCCCTCGCTGCAACGCCCGCTCGTTTTCCTCGCGGGCCGGAGCGGTTTTTTCTGGCGCTGGTGGTTCGCGCGCACGCGTTGAGTCGTGCGGCTACTCGGGGCTGATGATGTCACCCTTCACCGGCGAAAAGTTCACGCGCGATTCGGTTTTCCCATCCTGCGTAACTGCGACCTTGTCGAACACGCACTTGATCCCCAACCCGTCCTGCGTCACGGCGGAATTCTGGAGGTGATAGTGGATATGCGGCTCGGAAGAATTTCCGGAATTGCCGCACAGTCCGAGCACCTGACCGCGCTTCACCTTGTCGCCCGCCTTTACGGTGATGCTGCCCCGTTTGAAATGCGCGAGCAGGGAAACCTCGTCGGCACGGTGCTGGATCACCACGCAGTTGCCCACGGCGGAAAACGGATTCATCGAGCCGGGTGCATTGTCGCGCACGCCCTCGATTACCTCGACGACCGTGCCGTCCGCCGGCGCGAGGACTTCGCGACCGAACGCGAAGTAATCTTCGTTGCGCTTGCCGTCGCCGCGATGGGTTTTGCCGTCCGGCCCGACGCCAAGCAGGTCGAAGGCAAACTTCTGATTCGGCACGTCATGATGGTGATTCAGCTTGCCAGTATCGCCGCCCCAGAACACGAGCCAGCGACCTTTGAACGGCAACGAGAGTTGCGTCTGATGTTTTTCCGGGGCGGGTTTCACCGGGGCGCACGGCTTGAAATATAGCCCCGCGATTTCGTCGCGCCCGTTGAGCGCGAGCTGGAGGTCCAGTTCGCCGTGCTCAAACTTCGCGGGAAAGGTCACCGCGCCGCCGCCCGGTCGCGGTTCGCCGAGGGAATCAATTTTTCCTAGCTGGGCCGCCAGCCCCTGGAAAAATGCGGTGGACTTGTCCAGCGGCAGCGTCGCGCTCATCTCGGGGCTGAAAAGTTTTTGGATGCCATCGTGATCGGCCGCGTTGATGAGTTCGACCAGCCGCTTCGCCACTTTGGTATGGTGTTCGATGTCCTGCGCCGGGAGCAATTGCAGCGGGAAAACGCCGGCCAGCAGCAGCAATGTGAGTTGAATGGTTTTGCGCATGGCGGGGATATAGTCGAACGCTGCCGGATGACCAGCGATAAGTTCACCCGGCGACTCCGCTTGCTGATTGCGAAAAAACTCTTGGCGGTTTTCCGCCGGCAATGGCTTAATCCGCAGATAACCATGAAAACCATTTTTCAACTTTGCCTCAGCGTGCTTTGCGGTTTCGCCACCGCCGCATTTGCGGAAACCAAACCCGCCACGCCTAAATTCAACGTCCTCTTCATCGCCTGCGATGACCTGAACACTTCGCTCGGTTGCTACGGTCATCCACAGGCGAAGACGCCGAACATGGATCGGCTCGCCGCGCGCGGCGTGCGGTTTGAGCGCGCGTATTGCCAGTTCCCGCTGTGCAATCCCAGCCGCTCATCATTGCTCGGCGGCGTGCGCCCGGACACGAGCGGCATTTATGAAAACTCCACGCCACTCCGCAAAGTTTTTCCCGACATCGTCACGCTGCCGCAGTTGTTCAAGAACAACGGCGCTTACGTCGCGCGCGTCGGCAAGATGTATCACTACGGCGTGCCCGGCCAGATCGGCACGAGCGGTCTCGACGACGCGCCGTCGTGGACCGAGGTCGTCAACCCGCGCGGCCGTGACAAGGACGATGAGGCGGACGTGATCAACTTCACGCCGTCCATACAACTCGGCGCCGCGCTTGCGTGGATGGAAGCGAAAGGCACGGACGAGGAACAGACCGACGGCAAAGGCGCGGAGGCGACCATTCGCCTGCTCGAGGCGCACAAGGACAAACCGTTCTTCATCGCGTGCGGATTTTATCGCCCGCATGTCCCGGACATCGCGACGAAAAAGTATTTTGATCTTTACCCGCTCGATCAGATGACGCTACCAGTTGAACCCGCCGGTCACATGACCAACATTCCGCCCATCGCGCTGCATCCGGTCCCGCTCAATTACGGCCTCGACGCCGAGAAGCTCAAGACCTTCAAGCGCGCCTACCTCGCCAGCATCAGCTTTGTTGACGCGCAGGTCGGCAAGGTGCTCGACGCACTGGATCGCCTCGGCCTCGCGGACAAAACCATCGTCGTGTTCTGGGGCGACCACGGCTGGTGTCTCGGCGAGCACGGCCAGTGGCAGAAGACTTTGCTCTTCGAGGAGTCCGCGCGCGTGCCGTTCATCATCGCGACACCCGACCGGAAAAAGGGCGCCGTCTCGCCGCGCACCGTGGAGTTGCTCGACATTTATCCGACGCTCGCCGACTTGTGCGGACTCGAAGCACCGAAAAGTGTCGAGGGAAAAAGTCTTCGCCCGTTGCTGAAAAACCCGCAGGCGAAGTGGAGCAAACCCGCCATCACGCAGCAAACTCGCAACTCAGCCGGCCGCCAGGTCATGGGCTACAGCGTCCGCACCGAGCGCTGGCGTTACACCGAATGGGACGGCGGCAAACTCGGCGCGGAACTTTACGATCAGGACGCCGACCCGCGCGAGTGGAACAACCTGGCAAATGATCCAAAACTTGCAAAGCAGGTGACCGAACTGAAAGCGCTTTTGCCGAAGGGGACGGCCAAAGAACTTCCGGCACCAGCCGCGAAGAAGAAAAAGAAAAAAGCATGAACCCGGAAATAAAACACCAAACACCAAAGAAGCTCCAAATTCCAAACACCAACCTTTACCCGGCGGCGGTTATTTGAAGTTTGGCGTTTGAAATTTATTTGTTGTTTGTTGTTTGGTGTTTGGGGTTTCGCACCGGCTGCGCCGGCCCAAACCAAACGCCCGCCGCAGGCCGCGGGACCAAAGCCCGACCTCGCCGATTTCAAATACGGCCCGCACGAACGCAACGTGCTCGATTTGTGGAAAGCGAAGTCCGACCAACTGACACCGCTCGTCGTGTTCATTCACGGCGGCGGTTTTCGCGGCGGCAGCAAGGCGCAACTCGCACCCGCGCTGCTCGACGGCTTGTTGAAAAACGGAATTTCCGTCATGGCCATCAACTACCGTCTCTCGCCGGAAGTGAAATTCCCGGCTCATTATCTGGATTGCGCACGCGCCCCGTCATCGGAGCGGGTTGAAGGCCGCGCTCCCTGCCGCCGCACCTGCTCGAAGAATTCCTCCGCCACAATGAACTCCACGCACCCGCCCGCGCCGCAACGACACGGATGTTCCAGATAATCTTCGAGGTCGTAGCCGTAGTTGAAGGACAACTCCTCGCCCGCCGCAATGTCACGCAACGCGATGATCCAGATGCGATCCCCGTCCTGCTCCGCCTCGCAATTCGGCGCGCAACTGTGGTTGATGAACCGCGCCGGATTCCATGGCACGTTACCGTCGAGATCGAACGCGTCGTCCAGCGTGAAGATGTAATGGTTGTCCGCCTCGACGCGTGGCAGCGCCTGGGCCTTGGTGATCTTTTCGCCGACGTACTCGATGATGTGCTCGCCCTTCGCGATGGCGCGCCGCGCAAAACCGCCCGTGCCATGAATCGGCGAGTGCCGGACCTCCAGCGCCGCCGGGGCGTGGGCTGTTTCAATGTTTGAATTCAAATCCATATTCTCGAAAAAAACCTTCCGCGGGCGCACGAATGTCCACCCGCCGCCGCGTGAACGGATCGGCATACGCCAACCGCACCGCGCGCAAACCGAGACGAAATTTATCGCGGCCCCGGCCGTAAACATCGTCGCCGACACACGGACAACCGGCCTCCGCCAGGTGAATGCGAATCTGATGCGTGCGGCCCGTGAGCGGACGCGCCTCGATGAGCGTCAGGCGCGCGACCGTCCCGGTCGCAGCCTGCTCGCCTGCCGTGAGACGTTCGGGATGCTTGCGACTCGCCTGCGAAGTGAGCGCTGCGACCGGGACGGCCGCGCCCCGTTGCAGCACGCGGAAATGTGTCTCGGCTTCCTTGCCTTCGCGCTCGTCCACCGTCATGCGGCCGATTTCCCCCGGCGCGGGCCCGAGCTTCAGCCGGCAGGTCCACTCGTCCTGTTTCGGCGCGCCCTCCACGACGGCGAGATACGTCTTCTCCATCTTTCGACTCTCGAACAATTCGGAATACGACTCGACCGCGCCCTGGCTTTTCGCGAAGATCAAGATGCCCGTGGTCTCCGCATCGAGCCGGTGCACGAACTTGAGAAACTTCAGCCCGCGCGACCGCGCCCAAAAATCGCCCGCCGCGATCGAGGACACCAGCGCGGCCTGCAAGTTCCAATTTGTTTTCTGCCACGAATACGGCACGAGCATCCAGCCACGCGGCTTGTCCATCGCCAGCACCGACCGGTCCTCGTAGAGAATCGGAATCGGCTCAACGCCGGGCAGTTCGATGGAAGTTGGCTTGGCCACCCGGAGAGCTTAACGAAAGGTCACGGGGAAGCGAATTTGATTTCGCCCGGCTCACGGAAAATCTGCCACTGTTCGCGCGGCACGTCGCGAAACGCTTTCACATGGCGCTCCGTTTCCGCCGGCTCGTTTGTCACGTCGCGAATGTAGATGCGCTCGATCTGCCCGGGAAACTTCCGTGCGAGCGCGCCGTAAATTTCCGGGTCCCGCTCGCCCGAGTCGCCGACGAGCACGAAGCGGCGCTTCGGAAATCGTTTCAGCAGCGGCTCGATGACCGTCGGTTTGTATCTCTCCGGGTCGGCGAACAGGTTGAGCGCCGTGCGATTCTTCCAGCGAAATTCCTTCAACGCAAACGTGCCGGCGGGAAAACTGTTGGAACGAATGAAATCCGCAAGCGGTTCGTAAAGCTGCCACGGGCTCGCCGAGACGTAATGAAACTGCGCGCCGCGTTCGCGCGCGAGCCGTTGATAAAACTTCGCCATGCCGGCCACGGGTTGGAACTCGCGCAAAAACGTGTGGCGCAGCGTCGCCTTGCGGTCGCGCACGTCGGTGATTTTGATCGTGTCGTCTATGTCGGAGATGACGCTCAGACCTGTCGCTTCGAGCACGAAGGCTTCCCCTTGAAACCGCCGACCACCTTCTGACGGCAGCGCAGCAGAAAAAGTAAAATGTCCCGGCGGCCTCTTGGCTAACAGACCATTTTCGAGCGCGTGCTTGTCCAAGAGCGCCACCGTTCCTTGAAAAAATCCATCCGCTTCCGACTTCCCTACGCGATACGTTTTCAGGCCAAAGCGCACCGCCACGGTCTTGCGGCGTTCGTGATCCACGAGGAAATAACGTGCGCGCTGCTCGAAAATCCGCTGCTCTGCGGCGTTCAACTCGATGTCCTTGAAATCGAGGGCTTCGCGGAGAACCCAAAGCGGCACGCCGCGCTTCTCCGGCTCGAAGACCAAACCACGAATTTCAACGCGCCACGCATCCTTGCCGGGCACACGCTGGGCAATGCCGGGATAAAAGCTGATGCACTCGTCCCGCTTCAGCGACATCGTTTCCGCGCCCGCGACCAGGGCGCAGGCCAACAGGATGAAAGCGATTCCGCGCATGACGTCCATTCCGTTACGCTGCTTCAAGCCGGCGCAGCACTTCGCGGCAAATCATCGTTCCGGCACTGGCACGGCCTAGTGCCTTCGCCGCCTTCGCCAGTCCGTCGAGTTTTTTCGAGCCGAGCAACTGGCCGACTCGATACGGCACATCCTCGACGCGATTCACCTTCGCCGCCGCGCCGCGCTCGAGCAGAAAATCGCTGTTCGCCGCTTCCTGGCCGGGAATCGGATCAAGAATCAGCAGCGGCTTGCCCATCGCCAACGCCTCGGACGACGTCAGCCCGCCGGGCTTGGTGATGATGAGATCGGCGACGGCCATCAACTCGTGCATGTTCGATGCGAAGCCGAGCACACGCGTCGGATGCTTGCGGTCCTGCGCGGCGAGATCGCGGCGCAACTCCTCATTGCGTCCGCAAACCACGACCGTCTGAAACTCGCGCGGCACTTTGTCCAGTTCGATGAGAATTTTTCCGACTGGCCCCATGCCGAATCCGCCGCTCAAAACCAGCAACGTCGGCAGGTCGTCGCGCAGCCCCAGAGATTTGCGCACGGCACGCGCGTCCGATTTTGCGGAAAATTTCACGGCGATGGGGATGCCGGTGGCAATGACATTTTCCGCCGCCGCACCGCGCGCGACGAGCCGGGCTTTGGTTGCTTCCGCCGCCACGCAGTACAAATCCACGCCCGCGCTCATCCACAGCGCGTGCGCTTCAAAATCCGTCACCACACTCGCCACAAACGTCGAATAGGCGGAACGACCGCGGGCGACTTTCAAACGCGCGAGCGTCGAGAGCGGCTCGTAATGCGTGCAGAGCACCACATCCGGTTTGAACTGCCGCACGTGGCGCGCGAAGCGCCCGCGCGAACGGCCGGGAAACAATTGCTGAATCCGGTCGAGCCGCCGGGCGACCTGCGGGCTGTCGGTCTTGGCGAAAATCATGCCCCAAAGTTCCGGCGCGCGCTCGACGAGTTTCACGTAGCCGGCCGCGTGAATTTTTTTATGCAGCGGTGAAAAGAATTTCACCAGATCAATCCGCTCGACGACGTCGCGTGGCCGGAGTGCGCTCCACGCCTCGTCCAAAGCGGCAGCGGCGGCGAGATGTCCGCCGCCCGCCGTGACCGTCGCAATCAAGATGCGCATGAATGGATAATGGTAGCTGGCGCGAGCGAGGGCAAGGGAATGAAGTCGCCGCTAACTTTTCAGCTTTCCGCGACGCGCATTTCAGTTAGAACAACCGCGTGCCAAATTCGTTTTGGGAACAGATTGCGACTGCGAACGGCGAAGCTTTGCGTTCGCTGCCAGCGGATGAGCGAGCTGTCGTCGTGGTGAGCGCGGGCGGGACGCTGGCCGCGGAGGGCGAGACTCTGCTGGCGGATTGCGTGCGGGTGCTGCGCCCGGGAGGATTGCTGTTCGTTTACGGCCACCCGGGCGAACTGCCAAGTTGGGGTGAACACCTCGCTCGCGCCGGTAGCGAGACTTGGCGGATGGTTTTCAAATACTGGATCGCGCTGGCGATTGACGACGCGCCGCGGGGAAATTTGCTTAAACCGTCGCACCGCGGGCTGTTGATGTTTTTGAAAGACGATCCCAAGCGAAAGAAACCGTCCGCGCCGCCGCTCAATACCGCGGATGTGAAAGTGGCGCATCAATACTGCGCCGCGTGCAAACTGAACGTGAAGGATTGGGGCGGAAAAAAACATTTGATGAATCCCAACGGCGCGGCGCTTGCGGACGTGTGGCGGGATTTGCCGAAAATCAAGCTGAAGGATTCCGTCGCGCCGGATTGCGTGCTGGAGCGGATTCACGCGCTGACAATGGGCGAGGGCGAGCGCGGTTTGCATGTGATCGAGCGCGGCGACACTGAACCTGATAGGAGACGACGTAAGGAGACTCACTTGTTCCCACCGAAAAGTCAGAGCCTCCTTACGTCGTCTCCTACAGTCTTTGAGAGCGATCACGTTCACCTCGGCGATTGCGTTTCGTTTCTTAACAGCGTGGCCGCGGCGCATCCCGAAGGTGTGTTCGATCTCGCGTTCGCCGATCCGCCGTACAACCTCGCGAAAAAATACGCGAACTACGACGACACGTTGGCCGACCAGCACTATCTCGACTGGTGCAACCAATGGCTCGACGGTATAGCGCGCACGCTCAAGCCGGGCGGAAGTTTGTTCGTGTTGAACCTGCCGAAGTGGGCGTTGCATCACGCGGCGTTTCTGAATTCGCGGCTGGAGTTCCGGCACTGGATCGTGTGGGACGCGTTGTCCGATCCGCGCGGCAAACTGATGCCCGCGCACTACGCGCTGCTTTATTACACGAAGCCCGGCGCGCAACCGGTGTTCAACTATGCGGGGACTTCCCGGCGTAACGGCGACCCGGCAGAGCGCCGCCATCTCAACAACAAAGAGTCGGCGGCGCTCTGCCGAGACGCCGCTACGGTGCTGCCGCCGGACGCACCAAAGTATTGCCTGCGCGCCGCGTGTGTGAAGCAGCGCAAGCAACTCGGCGACGATGACAAAGTCGAACTCTCCGACATCTGGTTCGACATTCATCGCATCAAACACAAGCGCGACCGCGACGCGCACCCGTGCCAGTTGCCGGATAAATTGATGGAGCGCATCATCCGGCTCGCGACAAATCCCGGCGGGTTGGTGTTCGATCCGTTTTGCGGCGCGGGCACGACCGCCATCGCCGCCCGAAAATTGGGCCGGCATTTCGTGACGACGGAATGCGACCCGAAATACGTCCGCATCACGAACGAAAAACTCGCGGCGATGAAGGCGCACGCGGATTTGTTCGGCGAGTTCGTGGTGCCGCGAACCTCCACGCGGCGCGAGCGCGGGCTCACCACGAAGAAAGCCGTGGAAATTTTTCTGCAATCGCTCGCGCAAAAACTTGGCCGCGTGCCAACGGAAGCCGAGATTCACCGCGCCGACGGCGAAATGCTGTCGGTGATTGACCGGTATTATCCGAACCGTGGCGCGGCCTTGAAGCGGTGCAAGGTGGCATTGGTGGCGGGTTGAGATCGCGACTTTACGTGCGACGAACTTTACGATAGCAATCCTTCGCCAGTCTTATGAAATCGCAGAACCAATTCCGTCGCCGCGCATTTCTCAAAGCCCTTTCGTTCACCGCTCCGCTCGTAGCCGGCGCGCCCGCGCTGTTGGCGCAAGCACAGAAAACTTCGCCGTCACCGCGCGGAGAAATGAAATCACGCGCCCGGGAACTCGCCGCCGACCTCGTCATCATCGGCGGCGGACTGGGCGGGTGCGCGGCGGCGCTGGCGGCGGCCCGGAATGGCTTGCGCGTCATCCTGACGGAGGAGACGGACTGGATCGGTGGCCAACTCACGTCGCAGGCCGTCCCGCCGGACGAAAATCCGTGGATCGAAACGTTCGGCGGCACGCGGAGCTATCTGGAATTGCGCACACGCATCCGCGATTACTACCGTCGCAACTTCCCGCTCACGGACGCGGCGCGCGCAAAACTGAATTTGAATCCGGGCAACGGCGGCGTCTCGAAACTTTGTCACGAACCGCGCGTGGCGGTAGCGGTGTTGAGCGAAATGCTCGCGGCCTTCGTCGCCAGCGGAAAAGTCCGGGTGCTGCTCCGGCACAAGGCAATGTCCGCGTCGGTCACCGCCGACAAGGTCGAGGCCGTGCAGGTCCGCAGCGCGGAGTCGGGGCACGATCTGGTTTTGCGCGCGCCGATGTTCGTGGACGCGACGGAGATGGGCGATTTGCTGCCGCTGACGAAAACGGAATACGTGACGGGCGCGGAGGCGCAGTCGGAAACCGGCGAGCCGCACGCCGCGCACACCGCGCAGCCGCAGAACATGCAGGCGTTCACGGTCTGCTTTCCAACGGAATACATTCACGGCGAGGACCACATCATCGAGCCGCCGCGCGAATGGAAGTTCTGGCGCGATTATGTTCCGAAACTCACGCCGCCATGGACGGGCCGGTTGCTGGATTTGACCTATTGCCATCCGCAGACGCTGGAGCCGCGCAACCTTGGCTTCGATCCGGTCAAGCGGGCCGGGCTGTTTCACTACCGGCAGATCGTGGACAAAAACCATTTTGCTCCGGGCACGTTCGCGGGCGACACCACGCTCGTGAACTGGCCGCAGAACGATTACCTGCTGGGCAATCCCTTCGAGTGCGCGCCGGAGAAAGCCGCGAAGCACATCGAGCGCGCGAAGCAACTCAGCCTCTCGCTGCTTTACTGGCTGCAAACCGCCGCGCCGCGACCCGACGGCGGCACGGGCTGGAAAGGTTTGCGGCTGCGACCGGACATCACCGGCACGGAGGACGGGCTGGCGAAGTATCCTTACATCCGCGAGAGCCGGCGCATCAAGGCCGAGTTCACCGTGCTCGAACAGCATGTCGGCACGGACGCGCGGGCGCAGGCGCTCGGCAAGGCGAAAGACGACGTCAAGGCGGAGAATTTTCCCGACACGGTCGGCATCGGCAGCTACCGGATTGATCTGCACCCGAGCACGGGCGGCGACAATTACATAGACATCAGTTCGCTGCCGTTTCAAATCCCGTTGGGCGCGCTGTTGCCACGCCGCATGGAAAATCTTTTACCCGCGTGCAAAAACCTCGGCGCGACGCACATCACGAACGGCTGTTACCGGCTGCATCCGGTGGAGTGGAACATCGGTGAATCCGCCGGCGCGCTGGCGGCGTTTTGCGCGGCGAAAAAGAAAATGCCGCGCGAAGTGCGGAAGCAAAGTGGGTTGCTCAAGGGGTTTCAAGATTCGCTGGCGGGCCAGGGGGTCCCGCTGGCCTGGCCCGCGGGCGCGACGGCGCGCTGAACCGGAGCGCAGATTTCTGCTGACAGAACTGGTGCGACGCGGTAAAGCCTCCGACACCATGATCACGCGCACGCGCACTTTCGCAATGTTGGTGGTCTTCGTCGCCGTTCTCTTCCCACCGACCCTGTTCGCCGAAGCGAAGGATGCCAGTTGGAAGCCGCTCTTCAACGGCACCAACTTCGACGGACTTTACATCTACATCGCCAGACAGAATAAGAATGAAGACACGAATCAGCTCGTGCAAATCGAGAACGGCACGTGGCACATGTATGCGGGCCAGCCGGACGGCAGCGCGCAACCGCACGGCTACGTCTCGACCGAGAAGGAATATGCCGATTACCACCTACGCTTTGAATACAAGTGGGGCACGAATCGTTTCGGCGCGCGCGCGACGGCGAAGCGCGACGCGGGCGTCATCTACCACATGTTCGGCGGCGACACCGTCTGGCCCAGCGGCGTCGAATGTCAGGTGCAGGAAGGCGACGTGGGCGACATCTTCACGGTCAACACGCGCGTGAAAACGACCGTGGATCCGAAGACGACGAACCTCGTCACCAGCGTCATCACCAACACCAACGGCACCTTGCGGACGAATCAAAGCGTGATGCCGGTGTTCCTCACGTCCGGGAACGGCGGTGTGGCGTTGCAGCAAGGCGTGGCCGGCGGCATCCGCCGCGTGATCCGCAGCCAGATGCTGGAGCACGACGGCTGGAACACGGTCGAGGTCATCGTGCGCGGCGACGAAGCCACGCACATCGTCAATGGCAAGACCAACAACGTCGCGGGCAAGATGGAGAAATTAGTTGGCGGACAATGGCAGCCGTTGACGAAGGGGAAATTGATTTTCCAACTCGAGGGCGCGGAGGTTTTCTACCGTCATCTCGAAATCAAAGAGTTGAACCATTGAAGTGAAAACGGCGAAGCAGTTTTCCATCGTGCTGGTCACCGCGCCGGACTTGAAAACCGCGCGGCGGCTGGCGCAGGCGGCGTTGAAAGCGAAACTCATCGCCTGCGCGAACCTCGTGCCGAAGCTTGAATCGCATTACTGGTGGCGGGGAAAACTGGAGCGCGGCAAGGAAGTGCTGATGATTTTGAAGGCGACGCGGCGCACGCTGCCCGCGCTGGAGAAACTTATCCTCAAGCTGCATCCCTACGACACGGCGGAGTTCGTCGTGCTGCCGTTGAGCCACGGCAGCGCGCGGTATTTCGCGTGGTGGAAACAGAACTGCGCCGGCTGAACTTCGCATGACCTGGGCGCAGCATTACGACCCGCTTCACAACGCGACGCTCTCCACGCTTGTGGCCGCGTTGCCGGTGGTCGTGTTGCTCGGCGCGATCGCGCTCTTCAAAGTCCGCATTCATCTCGCGGCGCTGCTCGGACTGGCGGTGGCTCTCAGTATCGCGCTGGGCGTTTACGCGATGCCGGTGAAAGCGGCGCTGGCCACGACCGCTTTCGGCGCGGCGTACGGTTTGTTTCCCATCGGCTGGATCATTTTGAATTTGATCTTCCTTCACACGCTGACGGTGAAGAGCGGGTTGTTCGACGTGCTGCGGCAAAGTCTCGCGCGGCTCGCGCCCGATCCCCGTGTTCAGGTCATTCTCATCGCGTTTTCGTTCGGCGCGTTCTTCGAGGGCGCGGCGGGCTTCGGCACGCCGGTCGCGGTGACGGCGGCCATCTTGATGCAACTGGGTTTCAAACCGCTGCAAGCCTCCGGCCTCTCGCTCATCGCCAACACCGCGCCGGTGGCGTTCGGCGCGCTCGGCACGCCGATCATCGCGTTGAGCAAGGTCACGGGCATCAGCGAATTCACCCTCTCGCAAATGGTCGGGCGACAACTGCCGTTTTTCTCGCTCATCGTTCCGTTCTGGGTGGTATGGGCGATGGCGGGCTGGCGCGGGATGATCGGCGTGTGGCCGGCGGCGTTGACGGCGGGCGTGGCGTTCGCCGTGCCGCAATTCCTCGTCTCCAACTTTCACGGGCCGTGGCTGGTGGACATCGTGGCGGCGGTTTGTTCCATCGCGGCGATGGTTGTCTTGCTGAAATTTTGGAAGCCCAAGGAGAATGAAGAATGGAGAATGAAGAATGAAGAAACAGATGGTGATGAACGAAAACAGTCCGGACATTCTTCATTCTTCATTCTAAATTCTTCATTCCGCGCGTGGCTGCCGTGGATTCTGTTGAGCGCATTGGTTTTCGTTTGGGGATTGCCCGCGGTCAAAAAATCACTCGATACGATTTCCGCGCCGGCGTTCGCCGTGGCCGGCTTGCATGAAGTCGTCGTGCGCACGCCGCCGGTCGTGGCCGCGCCGACCGCCGACAAACCCACGAAGCCCGAGGAAGCCATCTTCAAACTCAACTGGCTCTCGGCGACCGGCACCGGAATTCTCGTCGCGGCGGTGATCGCCGGATTGCTGATGGGTTTCTCGCCGCGCGAACTGCTCCGGCATTACGGCGCGACACTGGTGCGCGTGCGGTTTTCGCTCATCACCATCGCCGCGATGCTCGCGATCGGTTACGTGACGCGTTACTCCGGCACGGACGTGACGTTGGGACTCGCGCTGGCGAAGACGGGGACATTTTATCCTTTCTTCGGCACGCTGCTCGGCTGGCTTGGCGTGGCGCTCACGGGTTCGGACACGGCGTCGAATGTTATCTTCGGCAGCCTGCAAAAAATCACCGCCGAGCAAACCGGCATCAACCCCACGCTCATGGCGGCGGCGAACAGTTCCGGCGGTGTGATGGGCAAGATGGTGGACGCGCAAAGCATCGTCGTGGCGAGCACGGCGACGAACTGGTATGGGCACGAAGGCAGCATCCTGCGCTACGTTTTTTTCCACAGCCTCGCGCTGGCGGTGTTGATGGGGATTTTGGTTTTGCTTCAGGCGTACGTGGCGCCGTTCACGAGCATGGTGGTGAAGTGATGGAGCGCCGGCAGAACGCAAAGCGTCTTGGAGTGCGGTGGCTGGCGGGGAACGGGGCTGACACCGCTTTTCCCCTTTCGATGTTGGGTGTTGGATGTTTCCCCTCGTTCCAAAGCGGTGTGTGCCCCCACCCCCTCACCCACCGCACTCCAAGACGCTTCGCGTTCGTCCTCACCCGCGCGAAATACCCGGCGCTCCTAATTCGTGAGGAACGTGCCGTCCGATGATTTGAGACGGATGGCATCCGGGATTTTCTTCGGATCAATCCGCACCAGCACGCGGTGCGTGCCGGCGGACAATTCGGAAACCGATTCTCCGGTGCCGCCAATTTTCTTTCCGTCAATCCACAACTCAGCCGCGGTGGCGTCGAGGTTGAGTTTTACCGGACCGGCTTTCGGCGTTTGCAATTCCGTTGCCGCAAAAATATCGAGCGTGCCGACCCACGCATCGCGCTTGGTCGCTTCTTCGAGCACGCGGCGGGTCAGTTTGCCATTCACAAGCGTGAAGGCCGGATGCCACATCTTGTTCCCGAGCGGTTTTTCCCACATCGAGTTGCCCAGCCCGTTCTGCTGGTCGGTGTGCGTCAGCGTGTAAATGCGCCAGCGCCGCGCGACGCCGCCTTTGCTCGCGTCGAACTCGCCCGGCTTGCCCAGGCGCGAGAGAAACGCGATCAGATCGAGCTTCTCCGGCTCGGCGAGGTTGTCGAACAAACCGCCGGGCATGAGCGAAACCGTGCCGTTCTGCCGCGTCTCAATGTTTTTCTTCGCCACGCTCACTTCGTCGCCGGTGGAATTGCGGAGGACGACTTCGTCCGGCGTTTCGCGCGCGAGCGTGCCGGTGAGCGACTGGCCGTCCTTCGTCTCGATGTTGACCGAGGCGTAGCCCTCCTTGATTTTCGCGCTCGGCAGTAACAGGGCTTCGGCCAGGTAATCCACCGGCGCGCTGGCGCCGATACTCGTCAGGTCGGGACCGACCTTGCCACCGGCGCCGCCGATGGCATGGCACGTCAGGCACGCGAGTTCGGAGCGACGAAAGACAAACTCGCCGCGAATGGCATCGCCGCCAGTCACCGCTTTCGCCGCGAGGTCTTTGATGATTTCGCCGGTCAACGCGGTCGTGTCCGTGGCCAGCCCGCCGGCCTTCGCGAACGCGACGACCAGATCAACGTCATTGCGTCCGCCTTCGCGCGCGGCTCTCATGCCGGCCTTGGCGACCGTTTCGGACAAACTTTTTTCCGGGAACGCGCCGCGCAATGACTGGCCCGCGCCCTTCACGGCGAGAACGCTGCGCCACAATTCGAGCGCGGCGGCTTCGTCCGTCATCGCCTTCGCGATCTCAACGACGCGCGGCACGGCGAGACTGAGATCAACTGCGGCGAGCGCGGCGACGGCTTCACGGCGCACAGCGGTTTCTTTTTCCGCGCCCGTCAACGCCACCAGGGTCGCCACCGAATTGGTGCCGAGTTGGCGGAGCGTGGCGAACGCGGCGGCCCGCAGCGTGGCGCTGGAGTCCGCCGCGCCGGCGAGCGCGCCGAGCTGCGGGAATTGGTCGCCGATGTCTTTCCACTCGCCCGCCAGCTTCAGCGCTTCCAAGCGGGTGCTTTCAGGAGCGCCGGCCAATAGTTTTCCAATCTCCGCAATCGAGCCGGTCGGCTTCAGGCTGCGGAGACGCGAGGCTTCCGCGAGGGCTTTGAGCGCACGCGCGGCGGCGGCGTCATCGAGACCGCCGCTCAAAACTTGATCAAAGAGTTGACGCAATTCCTTCGGCGTGCCGGCGGTGCCGATGATTTCAATCCACGGCCCCTGGCCATCGCGCGTGAGCGGACGCGTGGCGAGAAGCTGACCGAGAACACGGCTGGTTTGCTCCGCGCGCAAGGCTTTGAGGCCGAACTCGAGTTGTTTCTCGCGTCCGTCTGGTTTCCACGCGCCGCTTTGGATGGCGGCGATCCACGGCTCGGCGAGATCGTTGATTGTGAGCCAGAGGGCGTAGTCGAGCGTTGGGTCCATTGGTTTGTCGAGAACGCTCAAAGCGAGTGCGGCGGACTGGGCGCTGGGAAACTTCGCGAGGGCGCGCAAGGCTTCCACGCGGACACGCGGCGAATTGTCGCGCGCGAGTTTGGCGGCGCGGTCGAAGGCATTCGGCGACGAAGGATTGTTCGCGAGATAGCGAGCACCCGCCGCACGGAAATTGGCGTCGGACGAGGATAAAACTTTTTCCAACAGCGCGTCATCAAACGTCCCGAGCGACTCGTTCATCCAAAGCGCTTCGAGAATCGCGTGATTGTTTGTCTGCCTCCCAGTCCAGTCGCGAATGTCGTTGAAAGATTTGGGCCGCAATTTCAACGCCGCCATGCGCCGGGCCTGCTCTTGCTCCCAGCCGTTTTGCGACAAGGTCCGGTCGAGCAACTTGCTCGCGCTGAGCTTGGTCAAGTCCTGCTTCCTCACAAGCGGCCGGCCCTTCGCCGTCACGCGCCAGATGCGGCCGTGCTCGTGATCGCGGCGCGGGTCGCGGAAATCCACTTCGCCATGCTGAATGATCGGGTTCGACCAGTCGGCAATGTAAAGCGCACCGTCCGGGCCCATTCTCAAATCAATCGGCCGGAACGTCACGTTCGTGGAGCGCAATAGGTCGGGCATTTCCTTGCCGGCGAAGGTCGAGCCGTTTTCCGAAAGTTTGAAGCGCACAACGCGATGTGCGCGAAAGTCGCAGGTGATCGCGTCGCCCTGCCATTCGGCGGGAAAAGTCGGACTGTGGATGAGCTCGAGGCTGCAAAATTTCGGCCAGTTGCCCGGTGTGGTGCTGTCGCCTTCGCGGCGCATGTCGGCGTACGTGAAATATGTTCCGCCTTCCATCGCGTGATAGACGCCCTTGCCGCCGGCGCCGTCGGTGAAGAAATCGTTGCCGTATTGATCCCAGTGGTGGCCCCACGGGTTGCAGCCGCCCTTGGTGAAAATTTCCAATCGCCACGTGTCCGGGTCGAAACGCCAGATGCCCGCGCTGTTCAGGCGCGCGACCCCGTGCGGCGTCTCGACGTGCGTGTGCGTGTAGATGGACTGGTTCATGTAGAGATGACCGTCGTAACCCCAGCGCAGCGTGTGCAGATTGTGATGCGTGTCCTCGGTGCCGAAGCTGGACATCACAATCTGTTTTTCGTCCGCCTTGCCGTCGCCATTTTTGTCCGCGAAGTGCAGCAACTGATGGCTCGCCGCGACGTAGCAACCGCCCTGATTATCGGGCAGCACGCCAGTCGGGATCAACAGTCCGTCGGCAAACACGCGTGAAGTCTCCGCCTTGCCATCGCCGTTGGTGTCTTCGAGAACAATGACCGCGTCCTCCGCATCCTGGCCGGGACGAATCTGCGGATACACGCGCGAACTTGCGACCCACAGCCGGCCTTTCGCGTCCCAGTTCATCTGGATCGGTTTGTAGAGCAGCGGATTCTCGGCCCAAAGCGTGACTTCGAAACCGTCGGCGACCTCGAAGGTCGGCAACGGCTGCTCCTTGAAATTCGGGTCGAGATGTTCACGCGGTTTGTCGGCGAGCAACGCCCGGACTTCCTTCACCGTCGCCGTGTCCTGGTGCTTCAAGTCGCGCAGCTTCGCGATGCGGGCCTCCCATTCGGCGATGAGCGGGTCGAATTGGGGAAGCTCGACGGCGTTTTTCCCCTGCTCACCCTTGCGGAAGCCGAGGAGGTAGGTCCAATTCGCCGGCCGCCAGCGGTGGAAGAAGAGTTCGTTTTTTTTGCGGATGGCCGCGCTAAGAATTTCGGAGGGCTGCTTCGGCTGGTTGGAAGAAGTTCCGAGCAGGCCACGCTCGACATAAATTGCGACGATGTTTTGCCCCAAAGGATTGACGTGAATACTGTCGTCGGTGCGCTGGTGAACGGCTTGAACCTTGACCGCCCGAAGCTCCGGCCAGGCATTCATGAGTTCGACAAAACCAGCCTGCCGCCCGCTCGCGATGTCCCGCGTAGCCTGCTCGTAAAGCCTCAACACGCGATTCTGTTCCTTCGCTTCCGATTCCCACAGTTCGTGCGCGATCGGTCCCAACAAAACAAACCGCACCTTCTGCCCGCTGACCTCCTCGATGGCGTCCATGAGCTTTCCCATGTCCGCTTTGTACTTCGGGATGCCGGCCTCGCCGCCTTCCAGCGCCGCCGTCATGGCGTAGCTCAGGAAGGCCACCGTCGGTTTCACGAGCGCAAGCTGTTCCTTCACGCGCTTGAGCCATTCCTCCTCGGACTTGTTCCAATCAAAGCTCGCCCGCGCCCGGCCCATGGGCGTGTCGCCGGCCCAGGCGAGATTGCGAAAGGTGAGATTGCGATCCGGGAACGCCGCCGTGAGCCGCGTCTCGATGTGCCCGTAATCCACCTCGCGCTCGAAGAACGTGTCGCCGATGAACAGCACCCGGTCGCCGCCGCGAAGTTCGAAGGGCGCCTCCGCCGCGAAAAGCGTGGCGGGCGACGAACCGGCGACTGTGGCCGCGAGCAGGAAGCGATAGAGGACAAATAATTTTTTCATGCAAGGACAACACTGGTCATTGGCCGGGGCAGTAAAGCGGGCGCTTCTCGATCGCGCAAGCCGGGAAAAATCGAATCTGGTCGCGCGAAAGAAAATTCCATTGAACGCGGAACGGACTGGCGTAGAGTCAAACGCATGACCACCGGCGATCTGATCCCCACCGTGCTGTTGCTGCTGTTCGCGGCGGCGATTGGAGCGGGGGTCGCAATGCTGGTTTTCATCCGGATGCTGCGCCGGCGCGAAGTGTCGCCGGACGAGGCGATCACCGGTCCGGACGAATTTGGGCCGGAAGTTTTTTTTGCCGTGTCACCGCTGCGGGCATTCTGGCGCCGGCCGGCTTGCTGGCTGGCAATTCGCAGTCGCAATCTCGCGGCGGTGCAGGCGGCGCTGCGACTGGGCGACGCGAAGCCTTGCTCGTGGTCCGAGGGGTTGAGCCGCGAACGGCAACTCTTCATCGCGCCGCCGTTGTCGGGCTGGATCATGGTCATGGGCGCGGGATTGCCGGACCCGGGCGACGACGTGGACGAGTGTTTCCGGTTTCTGATGGAGTTGAGCAAGCGCGTCGGCCACGTGCAGTTGTTCAAGGCGGACCCGGTGACGCACCATCACGGCTGGGCGCGCGTCGAAGCCGGGCGCGTGGTGCGAGCGTATGCGTGGGCGGGCCGGACGATTTGGAATCAAGGCGCGAAGACCAACGCGGAGCGGGAACTGGGTTTGAAATGTCTTGGCTATGGCGAGGGGAGCCCGTCGCCCGTCTGGGGCGAGAGTGAATTGATGGCGCTGAACGCGGAAAAAGTTCCGTTGCTGGCGGCGCGGTGGAGTCTGAACCCGGCGGCGATTGACGCGCGGTTTGTCGAACGCAGCCGCGGCATCAGCGGCTGGCCGGCGAAATGGTTTTGAGGCCGCCGCCGGTTCTCTTCCAACGGCAACCCCACCTTCCACGAAAAACGGACGGCCATAGTTTGGCCACGCTTGCCTTGAACTTGGGCAGCGCGACCGGCCCGGACAAGTTTTCGCGACCCGGCGCGGAGGAATCAACTTCCAAAGCGGGAAGGGGCATGTCGGCTGCTGAATCCCTGGCATGACGTTCCGTTTTCCGTACCGGCCTGCGGTGTTGGCAGTGGCAGCGATGCTGACCGCCGGCACCGGCTTGCGCGCCGACGACGCCGCGCCAGTGCCGGCGACGGAAGCGTTGCAAAAGCGCAATGCCGCACTGGAGGAAATCGTGCGCAAACAGGCGACGGTCATCGAGGGCCTCAATCAACGCGTGACCGCGCTCGAAAAATCCGACGCGGAACGGGCGCAGACCTCCCGGCCCGCCGAAGACGCCGCACCCGCGGCGAAATCCGGGAGCGGGTTCAGCTTTGGCAAGATCAACATTTCGGGCGAGGGCGCGGTGGCGCTCTTTGATTCCGGCGCGAAAGGAATGTTTCCCAACGCGGAGTTTCGTGTGGATGAAGCCAAGCTTTTCGTCGAAGCGCCGGTGTGGGAGGACGTTTACTTTTTCACCGAGTTGAACCTGACCCGGCGCGAGGACACGGATTTGAACCTGCGCGTCGGCGAGTTTTATCTCGATTTCGAAAACGTTTCCAAGCTCTGGGATCGCGACCGGCTGCTCAACCTGCGCATCGGCCGGCTGGACATTCCGTTCGGCGAGGAATACTCGACGCGCGACGCGATCAACAACCCGCTGATCTCCCATTCGCTTTCGGATTTCTGGGGCGTGGATGAAGGTCTCGAGCTTTACGGCGCGGCGGGGAAATTCAGTTATGTCGTCGCGATCCAGAACGGGGGCATTCCCGTGACGCAGGATTTCACGCGGGACAAATCCGTGGCCGGACGCATCAGTTACGATCCAACACCGCGGCTGCACTTCAGCGTGAGCGCGATGCGCACGGGCGAACTGGACGCGAACCTGGATTACCTCTCCGAGTTGTGGTTCGGCAACGGGTGGTTCCGTTCCATCGGCAGCCCGGCCACGACGCGGTTTCACGCGAATCTTGTCGAGGGCGACCTGGCCGTGCGCTGGACGGGCGGTCACCTGAAAGCCTTCGGCGGCGCGGCGTGTTATGGCGACAATGACCCGGCGCAATCCAATGCGCGCCGGATGTATTTCTACTCGGTGGAGGCGCAGCAACAGCTCGCGCGAAAATTCTACGCCGCCGCGCGCTTCAGCCAGCTCTTCGCCGACAAAGGTTATCCGCTCCCCGGCAATGGCAATTGGAACGATTATCTTTTCAACTACGCGCCGAACGGCCTGGCGACGGGACTTTGGCGGCTGAGCCTGGGCGTCGGTTATCGCTTCAGCGAGCATCTCTTGCTGAAAGCCGAATACACCGTTGAACGCGGACGGCAACTGACCGGCGAATCGCGCGACCACGAAGACCTCTTCGCCGCCGAGGCCGCTTTCAAATTCTGACCATGACGAAACAACTTCACCTGACGGTGATGCTTCTGGCGCTGGCTTCGACGGCCAGCGCCGGAACAATTTCCGGTGCGGTGCGTGCGGAGAGCATTCTGGGCACAACCAACGACGCGGCGTGCGGCAGCGCGTATGACAGCCGCAAATTCAAGTTCGCCGAGCGCATCAACTGGGCGGAGGTGCATGACTTCGTCGTCTATGTCGAAGGGCCGGTCGGCACCAACCCGTTAGCGCCGTCCAAACCAGTGCAGGTGATCACGGCAAAGCAAGTTGCGCAGAAGAAGGCAATGTTTTCGCCGCACGTGTTGCCAGTGATGGCCGGCACGACCGTCGAGTGGCCGAACTACGATGAGATTCTGCACAACGTTTTTTCCATCTCTGAGATCAAAAATTTTGACCTTGAACTCTACAAAGGTAACCCGCCCGATAAGCGCGTCACCTTCGACAAGCCGGGCCGGGTGGATGTGTTCTGCTCGATCCACACGGCGATGAGTTGCATCGTGCTGGTGCTGGAGAATCCCTATTTCGCGGCGACGGATGGCCACGGTCGCTACACGATCCCGAACGTGCCGGCGGGCAACTACAAGCTGAAGGCGTGGTACGAACGGCTGCCCGCGCAGGTGAAGGAAATCACCGTGCCGGAAAGCGGCGAGGTGAAACTGGATTTCGTTCTGGGCGTGAAGAACCTTCCGAAGATCTGAGGCCGCATGGGAAAACTGCGCGCCAAATTTCTGATGAGTTTCCGGGCCAAGTTGCTGGCCCCGGTGATCGGCGTGGTGTTGCTCGTGCTCGCCGTGACCGTCTGGGTCGTCAACCAGCGGATCACCGCCCAACTGGAAACCGAGGCGAAGCGCACGCTGGCACGCGACGACGCAATGTTTCGCAACTCGCAACTGAACCGTGACAAGTACCTGCTTCTGCGCTTCCGCAACCTCCCCAACGAACCGCGCAGCAAGGCCGTCTTCCAGGCGCACGATCCCAGCACCGTGCATGACCATCTGCGGACCTTGATGGCCGAGCAGGGTGTGGACGTGGTGCTGTTCACGCCGTTGATTGAGACCAAGGCGTCCACTCGCGAACCGCTGGCTCAAAAACACGATCCGTTCCTGTCATTGGGCGCCTTCGCCGAGGCCTGCAAACCCGCCGTGCAACACGCGTTGGAAAGCGAGGAGCAGACCGACACCATCCAGGTCCAGGACAAACTTTACAACGTTGTTTCCGTTCCGGTTTTCGGCGTCGGCCGGAATCTCATTGGCGCGCTGACCCTCGGTCAGGAAATCGGCGAGACCGCCACGCGGGAATTCAGCGTCAACACAGGCAGCCAGATCGTGCTGCTCGCCGATGGCCGCGTCCTCGCCTCCTCGGTTTCCACGCCGGAAACGAGTACACAGTTCTCGGGTTTGTTTCAGCAACTTTCCACCCCAGCCGGCGCCACGAACACGGCGGGCGCCGTGGGCCAGACCATGATCGGCAGCGAACATTATTTTTGTTCTGCGGGCCGCCTTGCTTCCTTGAGAGGCGACCATTCGCTCGGATATCTGCTGCTCACTTCCTACGAGCAGCCGCTGCGCGCGTTGCAGGCCACAAAACAAGCGCTCTTGGGAGTGAGCTTCATCGCCGTGCTGCTTGGCTCCATCGTGGTCTGGTATCTCGTCCGCTGGGTCACCCAGCCGTTGCAAGAGTTGCGCGACAGCGCCGAAGCGGTCGGTCAGGGCGATTTCTCGATGCGTGTCGTTGTGCGTTCGCACGATGAATGCGGCGAGCTGGCGCGGGTGTTCAATCAGATGACGGAAAATCTGAAGCAGTCCCGCGAGCAACTGGAACTGACCGTCGAGACGCTCAAGACCACGCAGGCGCAGTTGATCCAGAGCGAAAAACTTTCTGGCATCGGCGAATTCGTCGCCGGCGTGGCGCACGAGTTGAACAACCCGCTCACGTCGGTGATGGGTTTTTCGGAATTGCTCGCGCAAGCCGACCGCGACCCGCAACACAAGCGTCACCTCGACATGATTCACCAGAGCGCCCTGCGCTGCCACAAGATCGTGCAATCGCTGCTGAGCTTCGCGCGCCGCCATCAACCTGAGCGGAAGGTGGTTTGCCTGAACCGTCTCGTCGAGGCGGCTTTGGAAATTCTCAACTACCAGCTTCGCACCAGCAACATCGAGGTCACCACGCGCCTCGATCCAGAACTGCCGCAGGCGATGGTGGACCCGCACCAGGTCCAACAGGTGTTCCTCAACATCGTCAACAATGCGCGGCAGGCCATCGAAGCACACCAGCCGAAAGGGTGGATCCGCATCACCACGGGCGTGCTCGGCGCGAACGTGCGCGTGACCATTCAAGACAGCGGCCCGGGCATTCCGGCGGAAAGCCTGTCAAAAATTTTCGACCCGTTCTTCACCACGAAGGAAATCGGCAAAGGCACGGGCCTGGGTTTGAGCCTCTGTTATGGCATCATCAAGGAGCACGGCGGCACGATCACGCCGCGCTGCAAGCCCGGCGAGGGCGCGACTTTCATCATCGAACTGCCCATCACCCACGAGCCGGAATCGCCCGCGGAGGAAAAGCGCACGCCCGAAACCGACATCATCAATCCCCACGAAGGCGACGGCAAACGCGTGCTGGTCATTGACGACGAAGAACCAATCCTGCACATGGTGCGCGATACCCTCACCTGCCGCGGCTATGAAGTGGACCTGGCTGGCGACGGTGAAGCCGGTTTGCGCCGGCTGAGCGAGCAACGTTACGACGTGACGTTGTGCGACTGGAAGATGCCCGGCCTGAGCGGACAGGAAGTTTACGAGCGGACCCGCCGCAAGGACCAGGCGCAATCCGACCGCATCATCTTCATCACCGGCGATACGGTGAACGAAAAGACGCGGCGCTTTCTCGAAGAACAAAAACGCGTCTGCCTGCCGAAACCGTTCACGCTCGCCGAATTTCGCGCGGCCATCGGCAAAATGCTGGCCGCCGGTTGACCGCCATCAACCCAACGCCGCCGCCACCGCTCCGAGAACGGCATCCACCGTCACGGACTCCATGCACTGTTTGATCTCCTCATCCAGACCGCGGATTCCATGGCCGTCGTAACAGTAGAACTCGAGATTGCGCCCCGCCACCGCGGGGTTCTTCACGAGCGTGAAGGGATTCCCGTACGGCTCGATGGGTTTGTTCCACGTTGGCGTTTCAATGACGACTTGCCCCGGCACGCGCATCGCTGCCGCGACGTGCATCAGCGCGGTGTCCACGCTCAGAAAGGCGTGGCATCGCTTCACCAACGCGGCGGCTTCGCGCAAATCTTTGGTCGCCTGCTGGAAAACTTTTGTCGGCTCCGTCTGCGCCAGCACCTGCGCGTGGTCGCGTTCCTCTTCCGGGCCGCCAAATAAAATCACACTCACGTCCGCTCGCGCCCGCGTGAGTTGGTTGACCAGCGCGATGTAGTTCACCAGCGGCCAGCGGCGCAACGCGAGGTTCTTCGTCCCGCCCGAACCGACGTGAATGCCCAGCAGTTTCCGGCCGGAAAGTTTTTTCTCTGTGATGAAGCCTTCCGCCCATTCGTGCTCCGCCGGCGTCAGAAAAAGCTCGTAACCGTGCCGCTCCAGTTTCGGTTTCGCGTCAAACAGTTCCAGCAACGCGAGATTGTTCTCGATGGCGTGCCGCGCGTAATCCTGCGGGCGCAGCCGGTTCACGAGCAGCCGGTCCAGCAGCGGCGAGCCGTGATAGCTGTGGCTCACACGGGTGCGCGCGCCGATAATCCGCGCCACGAACCGGTAGTGAACGCGGCTCTGCGGATGGGTGTTGAACGAGGCGTCGTAACGTTCCCGCCGCAGGCCGAGCAGGAATTTCAGCGCAGTTAGTTTTGGTTCCGCGATGAGATTCCGCTGGTGAACCCGGTTCAGGTGCGGGTTGCCCGCCAGCACGTCGCCCGCGCCGCGCCAGAGTACCAGTGCGTCAATCGTGGCGCCGGGGAAGTTCGCCCGCAGTTCGTGGATCAGCGGCGTGGCGAACAGCGTGTCACCTATCCCCGCTAGCGAAATGACCAGCAACTTCATCACCGTTTAGTGTTTCCAAAACTTTGGGCTGAATTCAATCGAATTACCCAGGTCCTCGGGTCAAACTCCAAAAAATAATGCTCGCACTGCTTGGTTGGGGGTGATAGCCCTTCAGCCAGCCTGACAAAAGTTTTGAAAGCAAACGAACTGGAAGGAGCCATCTATGCGTAAGCTTATACAATTGCGCCGGGAACCGCCACTGACAGCGATGGCATTTATGGTGTTGTCGATGCTAGCGTGGCCTTACAATTTGGACAGTTTGGCGGGAGAGATCACGAACTGCGTACCCGCGCCATCGGGCCTGGTGAGTTGGTGGCGGGCCGAGGGGAACGCTCTGGATGCGGTGGATGGAAACCATGGAGTGTTATTTAACGGGGCCACCACCGTCGTGGGCAAAGTGGGACAAGCCTTCAACCTGGATGGCAACAATGATCATGTCCGCATCGCCGATCAGCCCAACCTGCATTTGTCCACCGCAATGACGGTGGACGCTTGGATTTATCCCACGAGCATCGGGACTTATCATGCCATCGTATCCAAGTGGGATGGCGTGATCGGCCCAGATCAGAGAAGCTACGTCATGGGGCTGGAACCGGATGGGCGCGCTAACTTCCTGGTAAGCCCCAATGGCACCGCCTCGGGCTTTACTGTCGTATTTAGCAGCAACTCGGTGCCGGTGAACCAGTGGACCTATTTGGCGGCCACGTATGACGGAGCGACCTTGCGGATGTACGTGAATGGAGTCCTGCA
>SIBJ01000003.1 GCA_009695195.1 Pedosphaera sp. | reverse complement strand
ATTATGGACTGCGGTGGCAAGTCGGACGCGACACCGCTTTGGCAGCGACGACGGCGAGGGCAATGAGCCACCCGCCCCGTTCGCTCGCAAGCGGTGTCGCGTCCGACTTGCCACCGCAGTCCAAAAATACCGCCAGCACCCGCTCACCCTCTCCCGCCTTTAATCGCACCCGTTCACGACGCGCGCTGAGAATTCAGTTGCCGCTGCCGGCGCGGATTTCTACGCTGCGCGCCCATGAAAACATACGACATCGCACTCATCGGCGGCGACGGCACGGGGCCTGAGGTGGCCGCGGAAGGCGTCAAGGTGGCTGACACCGCCGCCAAAAAATTCGGCTTCAAGATCAACTGGCACAAATTCGATTTCGGCGGCGAGCGCTATCTCAAGACCGGCGAAGTGCTGCCGGACAGCGCCGTCGGCGAGTTGCGAAAGTTCAAGGCGATCTTCCTCGGCGCGGTTGGCCATCCGCAGGTGAAGCCGGGCATTCTCGAAAAAGGTATCTTGCTGCGCCTGCGCTTCGAGTTGGAGCAATACATCAATCTCCGCCCGGTGAAGCTCTATCGCGCGCAGGATTGTCCGCTCAAGGACAAGGGGCCGGAGGACGTGGACTTCATCGTCGTGCGCGAGAACAACGAAGGACTTTACGCTGGAGCAGGAGGCTTCCTGTTCAAGGGCACGCCGCACGAAGTCGCGCTCCAGGAATCCATCAACACGCGGCGCGGAGTCGAGCGCTGTTTGAAATACGCGTTTGAACTCGCGAAGAAACAGCGCGCCGGCAAACCGTGGAAAGGTTTGAAGCCTGAGGACGTTTCCGCCGGCAAGACCGCGCAGCTCACGCTTTGTGGCAAGACCAACGTGCTCACCTACGCGTTCGACTTGTGGTGGCGCGCGTTCGAGGAACTCGGCGGCAGCTACCCGACTGTGAAGCGCGATTACGCCCATGTGGACGCCACGTGCATGTGGTTTGTGAAAAACCCGGAGTGGTTCGATGTCATCGTCACCGACAACATGTTCGGCGACATCATCACGGACATCGCGGCGATGATCCAGGGCGGACTCGGCGTCGCGGCGGGCGGCAACATCAATCCGGAGGGCACGAGCATGTTCGAGCCGATGGGCGGCAGCGCGCCGAAGTACACCGGCTTGAACGTCATCAACCCCATCGCCGCCGTCAACGCCGCGGGCATGATGCTGGATTTCCTCGGGGAAGCAAAAGCCGCCGCCGCCATCGAGGCCGCGGTGGTGAACATCATCAACACGAAGATCAAATCCCTCGCCGCCGGCAAAATGGGCCACGGCACGCGCGAGGTCGGCGATTTGATCGCGGCGGCGGTTTGAAAATCTGCCGCGGAGCGATTAGGCTCTCCGCCGTGATGCGAACTTCGATTCGGCGCGGGGCCTTGAGGCTGTTTTTGGCGGCGCTCGCGCTCGCGCGCTTCCACTCCTTCGCGCAATCGGATCAAGCGATTTATTCCGATGCGCTCGCCAACGCGTGGCAGGACTGGAGCGGTGGATGGGCGACGGTGAATTTGAACAATGCTTCGCCCGCGCACTCCGGCAGCAAGTCAGCCAGCGTGGCGATGACCGGCGCGTGGCAGGGTTTTTATCTGCATCACGACCCGCAAAACACCGCGACGTTTTCCAACCTGACCTTCTGGGTGAACGGCGGCACGAGTGGCGGTCAACTCGTGAACGTTCAAGCCACGCGCGATCAATCGCCGCAAACCGTGGTTCAATTGTCCGCCTTGCCGACGAATTCCTGGCGACAGATTTCGCTTCCGCTGGCCGCGCTCGGCGTCAGCAACGTCGCGAACCTGGACGGGTTCTGGATTCAGGACCGCACCGGCGGCGCGCAACCGACGTTCTTCGTGGACGACATCAAACTGGTCGCCTACCCGCCGCCCGCCGTGGTGCAGGTGAGCGTGAACGCGACGCAAACGGTGCGGACGGTGGACGCCCGCTGGTTTGCCGTGAACGCGGCGGTGTGGGATTCGCAATTCGACACGGCGAACACGAGCGCGATCCTGGGCGAGATGGGTTGTCAGGCGTTACGATTTCCGGGCGGGTCGTTGTCGGACGAATATCATTGGGCGTCGAACAAGAGCGGGACGAATTCGTGGACGTGGTGGACTTCGTTCGATGCGTTCGCGCACATCGCCACGAACCTGCACGCGCAGACGTTCATCACGGTCAATTACGGCAGCGGCACGGCGCTCGAAGCGTCGAACTGGGTGCGTTACGCAAACATCACGCGCGGTTGCGGCTTCAAGTATTGGGAGATCGGCAACGAGAATTATGGCGACTGGGAAACCGACACGAACACATTCGCGCACGACCCGTTCACCTACGCGACGCGCGCGAAGGACTACTTGCTGGCGATGAAAGGCGCGGACCCAACAATCAAAGTCGGCGTCGTGGCGGTGACGGGCGAGGACAGTTACTCCAACGGCTACACTTCCCATCCGGCGACGAACCCGCGCACGAGTCAGGCGCACAACGGCTGGACGCCCGTGATGCTGGCCACGCTGAAGAACCTCGGCGTGACGCCGGATTTTCTGATCTACCATCGCTACGCGCAGAATCCGCTCGCCGAGAATGACGCGAATCTTTTGGCGTCCTCGCTTTCGTGGACGAACGACGCGGGGGATTTGCGCCAGCAACTCACGGATTATCTCGGCACGAACGGCGCGGCGGTCGAACTGATCTGCACCGAGAACAATTCCGTCTCGTTCGATCCGGGCAAACAAACGACCAGCCTCGTGAACGCGTTGTTTCTCGCCGACAGCCTCGGCAATCTGGCGCAGACGGAATTCAATTCGCTCGTGTGGTGGGACCTGCGCAACGGCGAGATCACGACCAACAACAACAGCGCCGCGCTCTACGGCTGGCGGCCATACGGCAATTACGGCCTCGTGAATGACAGCGCGGGCGCGGCGTTGACGAATCGTTATCCGGCGTGGTTTGCGTTCAAGTTGCTAAAAAATTTCGCGCGCGGTGGCGACCGCGTGGTTCGCGCGGCGTCGGATTATCCGCTGGTGTCGGTCTTCGCGTGCCAGCGCACCAACGGCGCGGTGACTTTGCTGGCCGTGAACAAAAGTCCGTCGAACACGTTCAACACGACGATCTCGCTCAATGCCTTCGCGCCGCACACGAACGGCACGCTTTACACTTACGGCCCGCCGCAGGATGACGCCGCCCGAACCGGGGTCGGTTCACCAGACATCACGCAGACGAACTTCGCCGTCGTGGGCACCAACTTCACGCTGGCGCTCCAGGCGTATTCGCTGACCGTGCTGTCCTTGCCACCCGCCGCGCCACGGCTCAGCGCGGCGGTTACCAACGGCCAATTGCGATTGAAAGTCACCGGGCAACCGGGCGGCGGTTACGCGATTCTCCGTTCGAGTAATTTCACTTCGTGGAGCACCCTCACCAATGTCAGTCTCTCCGGCAGCTTCGTGGAATGGACGGAGGCCAGCCCGGCGAATGCGCCCGCGCGTTTTTATCGCGCGGCCTGGCTGCCGTAAATTTTCGCGCCGGATTTCTGGCCGCGTGGTTGAACTTGCCCGTCGGCGGGCGCCCTGCTTCAATCGCGGCATGGACCCATTTCTCTACGCCGCCATCGAAGAAGCGAAGAAAGGCCTCGCGGCGGGCGGCATTCCCATCGGCTCGGTGCTGGTGCTCGAGGGCAAGATCATCGGGCGCGGCCACAATCAACGCGTCCAGCACGGCAGCGTGATCCATCACGCGGAGATGAATTGCCTCGAAAACGCCGGACGACAAAAGGCGTCGGTGTACGCGCGCTGCACGCTTTACTCCACGCTCTCGCCGTGCCCGATGTGCAGCGGCGCGGCGTTGCTCTACAAAATCCCGCGCCTCATCGTCGGCGAGAACGTCACGTTCCAAGGGCCGGAAGCCTACGTCCGCTCGCAAGGCGTGAAGGTGGAAATTTTGAACGACGCGACGTGCATCCAACTCATGCGGGATTTCATCGAGGCACGGCCGGAGTTATGGAACGAGGATATTGGGGTGTGACCGTCACGCTGCTGGCGGCAGGTTCAATGGAATGGATTGATCCCCGAGCCGGCGATAGATGTTGAAATCTGTCCGGTCCACCGTGAACACCAGACAGTCGGGGAACATCTCTGACAAACGGACGATGCACGCGTCCGTCACATCCATGATGCCGGGATATTTTACCAGGAGCTGGTGGACGCGCGCATGTTGCTCGCGCAACGAGAACCGCAGGACAATGTCCCCCTCCTCAATCAGCCGGGACAACAAACGCGAGTCCACAAAATGAGCGGCTTCCGCCAACGCCGCTTCGCACGTGTAGAACGGCGCGCCATGGCGTTCAAATTCTCCTTGCGCCCACTTGCGTTCGGCGGGTTTGCCGCGCAGCGCGACCAGAAATCCAGTGTCAGCGATGCAAACCATTTTTCCGGGCAATCTTTTCCTTCAACGCAGCCTTGGTATCGCGCGCGGCAATTTTGGAGAGCGGATATTCGTCCAGCCAGGCCAGACATTTCGGACGGCGCTTCTCCTCGGCGGAGTGGCCGCGCCCCACCTGCGGCAACCCCAGGTGGATGGACCGGCGCACCACGTCCGCCTGACTCAAGCGCGATTTTTTTGCCTCGCGTTTGATGGCGCGCATCGTGTCCGCATCCAAAGGCACCGGCGCCAGCATGTTGGTAAATCCGACAGCCATATCGAAACAATATCGAATTGTTTTATTTGGTCAAACGGAAAAATCCGCCCGCAAGGTGTGCTGGTGGAAATCCTGAACGACGCGACATGCATCCAACTCATGAAAGATTTCATCGAGGCGCGGCCGGAGTTGTGGAATGAGGATATTGGGGTGTGATTCTCCGTTTGAGCATAATCAGCGGCCTCCTTTTGTGCCTTGAATATACATAATATACACGCCGTTGGTCTCTAGGACATAAACGGACAAAAACGCGGGTCCGCTGCCAGCGCGGCTATCATTCATGTAAGCGCTGATCCGCGAGGCTGGAAATTTGGAGCAGTCCCACCAAGGAAATCTACTTTCCAACTTCGGGTCAGTGGGCACGCTAAACCATTGAAGCTCCTTCAGCTTGTTGGTCGCCGACTGTCGCCACAAAAAAAAGGTCGTGTTAGTAACTTCAAGTCTTGCCGCCACTTCGGAATAATTCCCAAAAGATGTGGATAAGGATGCACCGTACTGTTTGATACAATTGGTCGGCCATTGAACTCCAAAGTCCCGCTCTAGTGACGCAAGCTTTGCTGGAACATTGGAATTATCGACGCGGAAATCACAACCCACGAACAAAGCAAACAAAGCGATTGGAAAGAACTTTCTCACGCCGCCGCTTTGTTCTGCTTCCGCCGCACGATCGGTTTACTTTCGCCGAGGACGACGGGCTTGGTGATCTTTATCGTCAGGATGTCGCTGCTCTCGGGCACGTCGTACATCACGTCGAGCATGATCTTCTCGATCAACCCGCGCAGCGCGCGCGCGCCGGTGCCCTTCTTGATGGCCTGCACTGCCAGTTCACGCAACGCGTCGGGAGTGAACTCCAATTCTGCGCCTTCCATCGCCATCAGCTTGGCGTATTGCTTCGTCAGCGCGTTCTTCGGATCGGTGAGAATGGAAACCAACTGGTCCTCGGTCAGTTCCGCCAGCGTCGTCACCACCGGCAGGCGGCCGACGAACTCGGGAATGAAACCGTAGTTCAACAAATCTTCCGGCTCGACGTGCTGCAACATCTGATCGCGCGCGACGTGGGACGTTTTCAAAACCTCGCCAATCGCGCCGAAGCCCAGCGTGTTCCGGCCCAGGCGACGCTGGATGACTTTTTCCAATCCCACGAACGCCCCGCCGCAGATGAACAAAATATTCGTCGTGTCCACGCGGATGTATTCCTGCTGGGGATGTTTGCGTCCGCCTTGCGGCGGCACGTTGCAGACCGTGCCTTCGAGAATTTTCAGCAACGCCTGTTGCACGCCCTCGCCCGAAACGTCGCGCGTGATGGACGCGCTGTCCGATTTGCGCGAAATCTTGTCGATCTCGTCAATGTAAACGATGCCGCGCTGGGCGCGCTTCACGTCGTAGTCGGCGTTTTGCAGCAGCCGCAAAATGATATTCTCCACGTCTTCACCCACGTAGCCGGCCTCGGTGATGGTCGTGGCGTCCGCAATGGCGAAGGGCACGTCGAGGATTCGGGCGAGCGTGCGGGCCATCAGCGTCTTGCCCGAGCCGGTCGGGCCGATCATCAAGATGTTGCTCTTTTCGATCTCGACATCGGCGTGCGGCGAAGCGGCGGCAGCGGCGGCGGCTTCAGGGTTCTCCGCCGCCGTCGGTTCCGGCTGGATACGTTTGAAATGATTATGGACCGCGACCGCCAGGGTTTTCTTCGCGTTGTCCTGACCGATGCAATATTGATCGAGCTGGCGTTTGATCTCCGCCGGCTTGGGGACGGTGAATTTCAGCGGGCGCTTCTGATCCTGAAGTTGCAGTTCGCGGTCGAGAATGTTTTTGCAGAGGATGACGCAGTTGTCGCAGATGTAAACGCCCGGGCCGGGGAGCAGCTTGCGCACTTCGGCGAGCGACTTGCCGCAGAAGCTGCACATGGTGAGATTGGTTGGCCGGGCCATTTTAGTGCGGAGTGCGGAATGCGGAATGCGGCGTCAGGTAACGACCGAGGTTGTTTCCACGCCGGGGATTTCCTTCCGCGATTGCACCACTTGATCCACGATGCCGTAGGCTTTCGCTTCGTCGGCGCTCATGAAATTATCGCGGTCGCAATCCTTCTCCACCTGTTCCACCGAACGACCAGTGTGTTTTGAGAGAATGGCGTTCAGACGTTGCTTTAACTTGAGCATGTATTTCACGCGGATCTCCACGTCGCTGGCCTGGCCTTCCGCGCCGCCGAGCACCTGATGGATCATGATGTTGGCGTTGGGCAGCGCGAAGCGTTTGCCCTTGGTGCCCGCCGCCAGCAGCACCGCGCCCATGCTCGCCGCCTGGCCGACGCAGTAAGTGTTCACGTCGCACGTGAGGTATTGCATCGTGTCGTAGATCGCCAGACCCGACGTGACGCTGCCGCCGGGTGAGTTGATGTAGAGATGCACGTCCTTCTTCGGGTCGGACATCTGGCAGAACAACAACTGCGCGATGATGATGTTGGAGGAAATGTCATTCACCTCGGTGAGGAAAATGATGCGGTCCACGAGCAGCCGCGAGTAAATGTCCCAACTCCGCTCGCCGCGGCCGGTTTGCTCCACCACGATGGGCACAAGAAAATTTTTTTCGTTCATGTCTGTTCTTTCTGGTGGCGCAACGTAGCGGAGGCGCACGGGAGCGTCAAGGCAACGCGCTGGCTCCCGCTCTTAATCATAATCTTCATCTTAATCTTGCTCCTTCGGGTGTTTGGCGCGCAGTGATTAAGATGAAGATTACGATTAAGAGAGAAGTTTTCCCACCCGCCAAATTTCTCCGTGCTTCTCACGGCGAACTTTAGTTGAATGCAGCCCATGAACCTTCCCGTGGAACACATCGGCCTGCCCGCCCGCGACGTCGCCGCGCTGCGCGATTGGTATATTGCCAAACTTGGCGCGGCCTGTATCGCGCCCAATGGCGACGAGCCGCCGCTGTTCATCCGCCCGCCCGGCTCGACTTCGATGTTCGAAATCTACGCGTCCACCGGCCACGACGAAGTGGTGCAAGACAACGGTCTCGCCGGCTGGCGGCATCTGGCGTTGCGGGTGGATTCCATCGAGGCGGCGCGAAAGGAGCTCGAGGCGCGTGGCGTGAAGTTCATTGAACCGATCAAGCCGGCGGCGGGCGGCGGGCGTATTTTATTTTTCAAAGATGGCGAAGGCAATCTGCTCCATCTCGTGGACCGCCCGGCGGACTCCAAGGTGCGCTGACGCGGAGCGCCGAGCACCGGCTCGGCCAGTTTCCGATCCGTTTAACATCGAGCCGAGACGGTGCTCGGCGCTCCTCACGCAGCGAGCTTCCGCCAGAGGAACACAAACGCGCTGGCAAAATCCTTTGGCCGCTCTTTCATCCAACGCGAAACTTCCGCCGGCGCGAACCAGCCGCCCTCGTCAATTTCGTCCGGCTGCAAAGTGAACGGCCCTTCGCTTTCGCAGCGGTAAACCCAGACGAACTCCGCGTCCGTCTCCTCGCACGCATCGAGTTTGAACAGCCGGCGCGGTGTTTGCGCCACGCTCAAGCCGATCTCCTCGCGCAACTCGCGCACCGCGCTCGCGTCGTAATCCTCGCCCGAATCCAGGTGGCCCGACGACGACGAGTCCCAAACTCCGGGCTGGCGGTCTTTCTTCATCGAACGCTTTTGGAGAAACACTTCGCCGCGCGCGTTGAACACGATTACATGCACTGCGCGATGCAACAGCCCGCGCGCATGAACTTCACTGCGCGGCGCACGACCGATGACTTCATCGCGCTCGTTGACGACATCGAAGATTTCTTCACTCATCGGACTTTCATCGCCAAATTTTCGGCCAGCATGTTGCAGAACAGCGCGCCCTGTTCGATGGCGTCATCCAGCGCGCGGTGCGTGTGCGGCAGTTCGTCGAACCACCGCTTGGGCAGGTTGCCTTTGGTGACGTCGCGATAACCGCCGCGCAACATCGCCATGGCGTAGGTTTTGATGTCGAGCGCGGAATGGGAGAACGGACTCTCGCCCGTGAATTTGATGAGATACCAATACACGAACAGGAAATCGTAAGCCGCCGGGTACGCGACGAACACTGGTTGGCCCGGGAGTTGTTTCAACCACGCGAGATAATTTTGCAGCGCGACCGCCGGCGGCTGTGGCTCCTTGCGGCAGGCGGCCCAAGCCTCCGGCTGCGTTTGCCACCACGCCATCGTGTCAGGCGCGCCCGCGGCGCCGGGCAAGGTTTCGAGGTTCGCTGTGAACGTGCTGACGAGCGTTTTGTCCGCGCGATACGCCGCCGAGCCGAAGCTTAACATCGAGTTCGGTCCGGGAATCGGCCCGTCGGCTTCGACATCGGTGCTGACGTAAATTTCCGCCATCGAGATTCAGGGTTGGCCGGGTTGAACATTCAACCGGCACGCCAGCCGCGCAAACAATTCGAGTGAAACTTTTTCCGCGCGCGTCTGCGGCGGGATGCCCAACTCCGCGAAGGCCATTTCCAACCTCTCCAGCGGCCAGTCCGCCTTGAGCAGCTTCAGCATCATTTTCCGCCGTTGCGAGAATCCGCGCTTCACGATCTTGACGAAGGCCGCGCGATGTTCGTCGGCCAGCAACGGTGTGGCGCGGCGCACGAGGGTGACGCAGGCTGAGTCCACGTCCGGCGACGGGAAGAAACAGGTCGCCGGAATCTTGAACCAGTCGCGCGGCTCATAGTCGAGCTGAACGAGCAGGGTGAGAATGCCGTAATCGTCATCGTCGGCGCTGGCCATGAGCCGTTGAGCGACTTCAAGCTGCAACGTCACCACCATGCGCTCGGGACGTTTCGGCGACTGCGCCAGTTCGACGAGGATCGGCGACGCCACGGAGTACGGCAGATTGGCGACGAGTTTCCAACCGCTCCAATCACGCGGCTCTCGCCGAAGAAAATCCAGCGCGTCATCGTGGAGCAGTTCAAGGTTTGGAGTCCCGCCTTCAGGCGGTTGGGTTGGCGCGCGCCCGACCGGCTGAAGGCGGGACTCCAAACCAAACCGCTCCCGCAACACCGCCACCAACCGCGCATCCTTCTCGATGGCTAACACCTCGCCCGTTCGCGCCAGCAGCAACTCCGTCAACGGCCCCAGCCCCGGACCGATTTCCAAAACTTTGTCGGCCTTGGTCAACTTCCCCGCCGCCACGATTCGCTCAAGTTGATTCGCGTCGTGTAAAAAATTCTGCCCCAGTGATTTCGTGAGTTGGATCTCCCGCGCCGACAATACCGCGCGCATCTCCGAGAGCTTCACGGCAAGACCTCCGCCAGTGCGGCAACCGTCTTTTGCAATTGGAATTGCGAAATCGTCAGCGGCGGCGTGAAGCTGATCACATTACTGTGCGCGCCTTCGGGCAGGAGAATGAAACCGCAATGCAACATCGCTTTGATCGCGCGTAACGATTCTTCGACCGCCGGCGAGCCGTCGGCGCGGCGCAGTTCAAGTCCGGCCATCAGCCCGAGGCCACGGCTGGAAATGCGGAGTGCGGAATGCGGAGTGCGGAGTGCTGCGAGTCTGGTCAGCAAGAATTTTCCGAGGCGCTCACTCCTTTTGCAAAGTTTCAAGCGGCGGATTTCTTGAATCTGCGCCAGCGCCATCGCGCAGCCCACCGGGTGCCCGAGAAACGTGCTCGTGTGAATCGCCTCGCCCTGCGACACGGGCCACGCCGCGTCCATCACGTCCGCGCGCCCGACGCACGCCGACAGCGGAAAGCCGCCGGTCAGCGCCTTGCCGAGACAGATCACGTCGGGCACGACGCGGCTGTGTTCGCAAGCAAACCATTTTCCCGTGCGACCAAAGCCGGTGTAAATCTCATCGAGGATCAGCAGCGCGCCGTGCTCGTCGCAAAGTTTCCGGAGTAACCGCAGAAATTGCGCTGGCGGAATGTTGCAGCCACCACGCGCCTGAATCGGCTCGACGAGAATCGCGCCGATTTTTTCACGGCGGAAGATCGAACGGATACGCGACACGCTTTGCTTGTAGGAGACGACGTGAGGAGGCGCACTTTGTTTTTTAGATTTGAGAATCGTCACCTCGTCTCCTGCAGGAAACGGAACAAAATGTCCGAACTCCCGAAGCTGCGAGCGAAACGGCCCGCGGAAATGTTCGCGGTGCGTGGCGTTGAGCGCGCCGTAGCCCAGCCCGTGATACGCGCCCTCGAACGCGATGACGCCGCGCCGCCCGGTGGCGAGCAACGCGGTCTTGAGCGCGGCCTCGACCGCCTCGAAACCGGAGTTGCAAAAAATCGTTTTTCCACTCACGACTCTGGACTCTGGACTCTGGACTCTGGACTTCTTGGAGAGCCACCGGTCAAAAGTGATCCGGCTCAGTTCGCGCGCAAGTTCCGCCTTGAGCGCGTGCGGATGGACATCGCCCATCGCGTGCAGCAGCTTCGCCATTTGCTTCTGCCCGGCGGCAACGACATTCGGATTCGCGTGTCCCGCCGCCGCGACGCCGAACGCCGCTGTCAGATCGAGATATTTTCTACCTTCCGCGTCCCAGACGTGAACACCCTTCGCGCGTTCCCACACGATGGGCCACGAGCCATCCGGTTCGGTGAACAGCACGTTGCGCGATTCGTAGGCGCGCAACAGGGCGAGGACTTGTTTTGTTTTCATTTCTTAACCACGGATGGACACGGATGGACACGGATAAGGCGGCGCGTGAGAGGAGCGCGGACTTCAGTCCGCTTCAACATGCGAACACTCTTGGCGGACGGATAGTGAAGCGGGCTGAAGCCCGCGCTCCGTTCGTATCCGTGTCCATCCGTGTTCATCCGTGGATTCAAACTCCCCGCTGCTCCGGCGGCCAGATGATTTTGTGGAGTTGCGCCTGGAAGCGCACCGGTAACGCGTCGGCGATGATGCGTTCGGCCAAAGCCTGGCGCGTGATGGGAGACTGCCCGGCGGGAACGCGTTTGAGCGATTTGTCTTGTTGCGCGGATCGCAACGGATGCACCCACGACATCAGCAACGGGCAGATCGCGTCGAGTTTGTGCGCGACGATTTGCTGCTTGGTCCACTCGTAGTCTTCAATCGTACCGATGACGAATTTGATTTCATCCGTCGCTTTCAAGTGCGGAATGTTCTCCCAGCGGTTGCGCTCGACCTCGCCGCTGCTGGGGCATTTCAAATCCATGATGCGCCGCACGCGCGGGTCAACCGGCGAGATGTCCAGCGCGCCACTGGTCTCGACGAGCACGGTGAAGCCGTCGTCACAAAGTAGTTTCATCAGCGGCAGAGCGGATTTTTGCAATAAGGGTTCGCCGCCCGTCAACTCGACGAGGGGAAGTGCGGAGTGCGGAGTGCGGAGTGCGGAGTGATTGAACGGCGCGGCCAGCTTTTTAATTTCCGACAGCACCTCCTGCAGGTTGCGCTTTTTCCCTTCCGTGAACGCATACGCCGTGTCGCAGTACGAGCAGCGCAGGTTGCAGGCGGTGAGCCGCACAAAAACACACGCCAGCCCGGCGAAAGTGCTTTCGCCTTGCAAGCTCAAATAGATTTCGTTGACGACCAGCGTGTCGCTCATGCCGGGGCATGGTAAGGGGTGAATGGTGAATGGTGAATAGTGAATTGCGTCGCCCGACTCCGGTTCTGAAGAATTAACGCAGAGACGCAGAGGACGCAGAGAGTCGCAGAGCTTTCCAATACATGGCAAGCGAGCCATGCAGCTTCATCTTCTCAGCGAACCTCTGCGTCCTCTGCGCCTCTGCGTTTCTCCGGGTGTTCGCCCCTTCACAATTCACTATTCACCACTCACGCCTTTTTCTATCTTGCGCCCATGGAAATCTACGACCATCCGACTTTCCGCATGGCGAGCCAGCAATTCGATTCGGTCGCCGACCACCTTGAGATTCCCACCGCCGAACGCGACCGGCTCAAATATCCCAAACGCTCCGTCACCGTTGCGGTGCCGATTCGCCTTGATGACGGTTCCACAAAAGTTTTTCCCGGCTACCGCGTTCAACATCACCTCACACTCGGCCCGACGAAGGGCGGTTTGCGTTATCACCCGGACGTGACGCTGGGAGAAGTCGCCGCGCTGGCGATGTGGATGAGTTGGAAATGCGCGCTCACCGGCCTGCCGTACGGCGGCGCGAAGGGCGGCATCACTTGCAATCCGACGAAAATGTCCATCGCCGAGCTCGAACGTCTCACGCGTCGTTATACGCAGGAAATGATTCCGTTCATCGGCCCGCAGATTGATGTGATGGCGCCCGATCTCGGCACGAACGAGCAGACGATGGCGTGGATGATGGACACTTATTCGATGCACGAAGGTCACGCGGTGCCCAGCATTGTCACCGGCAAACCGGTCAGCATCGGCGGCTCGCTCGGGCGACGCGAGGCCACGGGCCGCGGCGTCGCGTATCTCGTCAACCGCGCCACGGACACGGTCGGTCTCGACATGAGCAAATGCACCGCCGTCGTGCAGGGTTACGGCAACGTCGGCAGCATCGCGGCGCTTTCGCTGGCGCGTTACGGCGCGAAGGTCATCGCCGTCAGTGACGTGGGCGGCGGGATTTACAATGCGAACGGACTCGATCTGTTCGCGTTGGAAAAACATATCACCGAGAAGAAAACCATTGCCGGCTTTCCCGAATCCGAGCCGGTGACGAACGAACAATTGCTGCTGCTCCCGTGCGACATCCTCGTCCCCGCCGCGCTCGAACGGCAGATCACGAAGGCGAACGCCGGCAAAATCCAATGCCGCATCCTCGCCGAGGCCGCCAACGGCCCGACCACGCCCGAGGCCGACGCGATCCTCGCGCAACGGCCGGAGATTTTTCTGATTCCCGACATCCTCTGCAACGCGGGCGGCGTGGTGGTGAGCTACTTCGAGTGGGTGCAGGACCTGCAAAGCTTTTTCTGGGGTGAAACGGAGATCACCGACAAGTTGTTCCGCATCCTGGAAACCGCCTACACGCAAATTCTCGCGTCGAGCCGCAAACAAAAAATCTCAATGCGCCTCGCCGCGCTGAGCGTCGGCGTCAAGCGCGTGCAGGAAGCGAAGCGGATTCGGGGATTGTTTCCCTGATCAGGTTCCCGATTGAACGCCAAATCGTTTTCGGCGTCAAAAAAACGGGTTTGCATTCAAACTTATGAAAACACGACACCGTCTCTCTCTTCAATTCTCACTGGCTTGTCTGGCAGCAACAGGGCTGGTTCTTCTAACCGGTTGTCAAACGCGTTCCATCTCCAACTCTGGCTATCGCGGCGGGGCGTATTACGGCGGCTCGCTTTATCATGGCGAGTTAAACGAATTCGACGTGCTCGGCGTGGACCGTGACCATTCCATCACAGACTCGGACATCGCCAAGGCGCTCGACACGCCGACGCGTGTAAAATTGCGCCGCGGCAATGCCATCCTGCTGATCCAATCCGGCGCGATGATCCCCGACGATCCAATGGCCAACGAGCTGGGCCGGTTCGTGAGCGTCGTGCCTTTCAGTGGTGTGCCTGCCGACCTGCGGCATGGCGACGCGAAGCCCGACCAGGAAGTGCGCGCCAGTTACGCGAAGTCGCTGCGGCTCGCGGCGGCGAAAGGCGGTTGCGAAAGCATCCTTTGTTATTGGGGCGTGCTCGAATCGGCGCGCAAGGATCTCGCGAGCAAGCCGGTGTCGTGGGTGCCGATTGTCGGCTGGTCGTTGCCGGACGAAAGACAGATCATGCGCATCCGACTCAAGGTGGCCGTCATTGACGTTCGCACCGGCAACTGGTCGGTGTTCGCGCCCGAACCGTTCGAGGACAAGGCTGTGAGCGGGGCATACAACCGCGAAGTGTCCGATCAGGCGCAGGTGGAGAAGCTCAAGCAGAAAGCCTACGAAGCGGCGGCGAAGGATTTGTTGCGGATTTTCGGGAACTGATGACCCGGCATCATCTCGTCGCCCTTGACACACGGCCATTAGTTGGCAACTTCATTTCATGGCACACGCGCTGGCCAAAGAAAACGAGTCGTTCATCCGCCGCATGGTGAAGAGCGGGCGTTACAACAATCAGAGCGAAGTCGTGCGCGAAGCGTTGCGCCGGATGGAGCGGCAGGATTCGGACTACCTGAACCCGCCGCCGCTCACCCCCGCCCAATTGGAGGAAGCCTACGGCCCGGATCCGGCGGGCGACGCTCAAGAACGCGCGGTGGGCGAAGCCGCATACCGCTCCATCCGCCGCGCGGCGAAGAAGGGTTCGCGACCGTGAACGCCTGGGATATCCACTCCGCCGACCTGGGCTGGGGGCTACATCCCGTCGTGATCATTTCTCATCCGCTGCGCGTGGCGAACAAGGATTTCATCGAAATCCTGGATTGCTCCACTCAACGCGCCGTCCGGTCCCCGCGGGCCACGGAAGTTCTCCTCGACCACGCGGACGGACTGGATTGGCAGACGCTCTGCAAGTGTGATTGCATTTTCGCGGTCGCGCGCACGGAGATCAAAGCCCGGCGCGGCACGGTTTCGCCGGAGCGCCGACGGCAGATTGTTCGCACGATCATTGCGTCGCACGGGTGGGAAGTAGGTTGATCCGCCATCACGCGGCGGCGACCTGAAGTGTCCGCTCCTAGTCCAGCCCGCGTTCGAACAAATCATCCTCGTCGAGTCCGAGATAATGGCCGAGTTCGTGGAGATAGGTGGTGTGGACTTCGTCGAGAAAGATTTCTTCGTCCTTCTCCGCGAAGTCCCAGAGGTTTTCCAGAAACAAAATGATCTGCGGCGGCAGCGGCACATGGCCTTCTTCAACAAACTCCGCGCCGGTGAACAGGCCCAGGGAATCGGCTTCGATGCCGTCGGCCACCAAGCCCGCGTTCGGCGCGCGCTCGAAAGTGACGGGCAGTTGCTTCGCGCGTTCGCGCAACGGCGCGGGGAGTTCAGCGAGGGTCGCTTCGATTTCTTCCAGCGCGAGGGCTTGAAGTTTTTTCCAATCGCAGTTCACGGCTGCCAGAATTCCAGCACGCGTTCGACTTCGTCCTTGCTGCCGATGATGAGCGGCGTGCGGTCGTGCATCGCCTTCGGTTGTTTGTCGAGGATGCGCTGGCGGCCGTCGGTGGCCATGCCGCCGGCCTGCTCGGCGATGAAGGCGAGCGGGTTCGCCTCGTAAAGCAGGCGGAGTTTTCCTTCCGGCGACTTGTGCGAAGGCGGATAGAGGAACACGCCGCCGCGGATGAGCGTGCGGTGAAAATCCGCCACGAGCGAGCCGATGTAGCGCAGGGTGTAGCCGGCTTCCTTGGACTTGGTCCAGTCGAGATAGCGCTGGATGCCCTCGGGAAAATCGCGGGCGTAAGCTTCATTGACGCTGTAAGTGCGCGACGCCGACGGCATCTGGATGTTTTCCTTCGCCAACACGAACGCGCCGATGGAGGGATCGAGCGTAAACAGGTGAACGCCATGTCCCGCCGTGTACGCCAGCACCGTGCTGCTGCCGTAAACCACGTAGCCCGCCGCAACCTGACGGTCGCCCGGTTGCAACACGTCCGCGAGCACGTCGGCATGATTCGTTTTCGGTCGGTGTAAAATCGAGAAAATGGTGCCGATGGAAACGTTCGCGTTGATGTTGCTCGAACCGTCGAGCGGATCGAAGAGCACGATGTATTTCCCGCCGTCGCCGGAATCCTTGATGACGTGCGGTTCGTCGTCCTCCTCGGAGACGAGCAAACCCACGTTGCCGCGATAGCCGAGACAGCGGACGAGCGTCTCGTTGGCGATCTCGTCGAGTTGCTGGACTTCCTCGCCCTGCACGTTGATGCGCCCGGCGGTGCCGATGATGTCGAGCAGTCCGGCGCGCTGGATTTGCGACGCGATGATTTTCGTGGCGAGCGTGATGCCGGAAAGCAGCCAGCAAAATTCCGTGGTCGCGTGCGGATTGCGGCCTTTGCGTTCGAGAAAATGCCGCTCCACCGTTGTGATGGTTGGAAGGTCGCGCATGGCTGAAGCCGATGTAACACACGTTGGTCGGGCGGGCAAACGATTTGGCGAAGTCACTTCGCGGATTTGCGGCGGGATTTCTTGAAGGCCTTCAAGGCGTCCGGATTTTCTTCAAAAAACCCGGCGAGGTCCGCCAGCGTTTCGAGCGTGGCCGGGCTGAGATGGTGCTCGATGCCTTCGATGTCCGCGCGCTGCGTTTCCGCGTCGAGACCGAACAACGAAAAGAAGCGCGAGAGCGTGGCGTGGCGATTTTGGATCTTGCGCGCGACAGCGCGGCCTTCGTCGGTGAGCACGAGGCCGCGGTACTTTTCATACTTCACGAAACCCGCGCGCCCGAGCTTTTGCACCATCGCCGTGACGGACGCCTGCCGGACTTTGAGCGACGACGCGATGTCCACCACGCGCGCGTAGCCCTTCACTTCGATCAACTCGTGGATGCGTTCGAGGTAATCTTCCGCGCTCTGGCTGGGTGCTGGGTGAGTTGGCACAGGGGATTGTTAACCACGAATGGACGCGAATGAACACGAAAAAAACGCCGGCTCGTGTTGCGTGTTCCGTGTTGCGTCAAGTGTCTTTCGTGGCGGGCGTGAAATACTTGACGCAACACGCAAAACGCAACACGACTCACCCCGGGTGCGATTAAAGGCGGGTGAGGGTGAGAGGGTGCTGGCGGTATTTTTGGACTGCGGTGGCAAGTCGGACGCGACACCGCTTTCGAGCGAACGGGGGCGGGTTGCTCATTGCCATTGCCGTCGTCGGTGCCAAAGCGGTGTCGCGTCCGACTTGCCACCGCAGTCCATAATGCCCTCACCCGTTCTTAATCACACCCACTCACCCCAACGCCTTCACCGTCGCCTCCAGACTCCCCACGTCCGCGACGTTGAGCATCTGCGCCGATCTGTCTATGCGTTTCATGAAGCCGCTGAGCGCCGTGCCGGGGCCGAGTTCGATGAAGCGGGTGAAACCGTGCGCGAGGAGATGGCGGATGGATTCCTCCCAACGCACCGAGGAGGTGACTTGCTCGACGAGTCGCGCGGTGATCTGGTCGGGCGTGGTGTGCGGTTGCGCGGTGACGTTGGAAATCACCGGCACGCGGGGCGCGGAGATTTTTGCCTTGGCTAGTTCAGCGGCTAGCTTCGGTTGTGCGCCGGCCATGAGCGGCGAGTGGTATGCGCCGGCGACGGGCAGCGGAATGGCTTTGCGCGCGCCTTTCGCCTTCGCAAGTTCACACGCCTTCTCAATGCGGTCCACCGCGCCGGAGATCACGAGTTGGCCGGGGCAATTCAAATTGGCCAGCACCACGCCGGCTTCGGCACACGCTTCGCGCGTCGGCGCTTCGTCTAGGCCGATGACCGCCGCCATGCCTCCCTGCGTCGTGTCACACGCCTCCTGCATGAACCGTCCGCGTTGTCGCACGATGCGCAAGCCGTCCTCGAAGCTCATTGCGCCCGCCGCCGTAAGCGCGGTGAATTCGCCGAGCGAAAGCCCGGCGGTCGCGTCGAACTTGAGCGTGGGCACGCGTTCCTTCAGCAATTCAAACGCGACCCAGCTCACGAGAAAAATTCCTGGCTGCGCGTTTTCCGTCTTGGTGAGTTCGGCGTCCGAGCCATTGAAACAAATCGCGGCGAGATCGTAGCCGAGCGCGGCGTTGGCGCGATCGAACCACGCTTTCGCGGTCGGAATCGCGGCGGCGAAGTCACGACCCATGCCGACGGACTGCGCGCCTTGGCCGGCGAACAACAAAGCGGTCTTGCTCATAAACGGCGGAGACTAGACACGAATTTTTGCGGCAGCGAAAGGAGAAAGGGCGTGCGTTGGCGGAGAAAATGACCAACGTTGGCGGTTGAACGGAAGTTGAAACGGCAGCGCGATGCAAATTCTGATCGAGGATTTTCTGCAATACCTGCGCCATGAGCGCGGGCAGGCGGAGCACACGCAGAAAACTTATGCGGGGCTGTTGAACAAGTTCACGACGTGGGCCGGAAAAAATTCTTTGGCGGATTGGCGACAGGTTGAATTGAAGCACCTGATGTCCTTTCTCCGGCACGAGCGCGAACGCAATCTCGCCAATGAGCCGAAGGAATCCACGCGCCGGCTCAGCAGTGAAAGCGTTTACCTGGAGATCGCCGCGCTGCGGGCGTTTTATCGGTACGCCGAGAACGAGAAGCTTCTGCCGCTGAATGTGGCGGAGCACCTTTCGCTGCCGCGCCGCTGGAAACGGCTGCCCAAGTCGCTGACGAATTCGGAAATCGAAAAACTCCTCGCGCCGGAAAGCCCCGCGACGCCGGCGACCCTTTGCGATCAGGCCGTGATGGAACTGGCTTACGCGTCCGGTCTGCGGTTGTCAGAACTCCGCAACCTGCGGCTCGAACAACTTCATCTCGAGGCCGGCTTCATCAACGTCATCGGCAAGGGCAACAAGGAGCGCGTCGTGCCGGTCGGACGCCAGGCGGTGACGGCGTTGAATCATTACCTCGCGACGGGACGGCCCAAGCTCGTCACGCCGCGCACACCCGCGAATGTTTTTCTGACGAAGCGCGGCACGCCGTTCGCCCCGGTGACGTTATGGCTGCGGATCAAAAATCGCGTCCGGCGCGCGGGCGTCGGGCGCAACATCACGCCGCACATGCTGCGGCACAGTTTCGCGACGCACCTGCTCGAGCACGGCGCGGATTTGCGGGTGATCCAGGAATTGCTCGGGCACGCGAACATCAGCACGACGGAAGTTTACACGCACGTCACTGGCAACCGGCTGCGGGATGTTCACCGGAAGTTTCATCCGCGGGCGTAGCTCCCGTTCCAGAGTCTCATCCCGTCGGCGCCGGACTGCTTTGAGCATCCGCCCCGACGAAACGGGGTCGGGGCGATGGCGGTTAGTTTTTTTGCGCCGGGGTGTCCAGGCATTGGCGGACGAACTGCGCCAGCTTGCCAATCGAGTAGGGCTTGGGCAGGAAGTTGCGACCTTCCATCAACGAAACATCCTTGCCGGCCATGCCGGGACTGTAGCCGCTGGTGTAGATGACTTTGAGGCGCGGATTCAGGGCCAGGAGCCGTTCGGCCAGTTCGCCACCCATGATGCCTTCCGGCATGACCATGTCGGTCACCAGCAGGTCAACCGACCGATTGGCGCGTTCCAATACTTCGAGCGCGTGACGACCGGAATGGGCGGTGAGAACTTTGTAACCCTGCACCGTCAGGATTTGGGCAACCATCTCGCGCAAGGCTTCTTCATCCTCGGCCACCAGGACCGTTTCGCGTCCCCGGCGTAGCTCACCGTCGCAGGTCAGTTCTTGCGGTTGCGCCGGATGGTCACTCACGGGAAAGAACAAGCGGAACGTCGTGCCGTGGTCGGGCTTGCTTTCCACCTCCAACCAGCCGTGGTGCTGCCGGACGATGCCGAAGACGGTCGCCAAGCCCAGCCCGGTGCCTTTGCCGACGGCTTTGGTCGTAAAGAAAGGCTCGAAGATGCGACCGAGAACCTGGGTGTCCATCCCGCAGCCGGTGTCACTGAAGGACAGACAGACGAAATCGCCTTTGCGAATTTCGGGGTCCATCGGCGTGGCGCCCCGCTGGACAGGAACGACGGACGTAGCGATTGTGATCTGGCCGCCGTTGGGCATGGCGTCGCGGGCATTGACCGACAGGTTCATCACGATCTGCTCGATCATACTGTTGTCGGCGCTGATGGCGGGCAACCCCTGCCCGGGGCGGAAATCCATCTGGACATGCTCGCCCACCAGCCGTTGAACCATCGCAAAACAGTTGTTGAGATTTTCGTTGATATCAATGTGGCGGAACTGCATCACCTGCTTGCGGCTGAACATGAGCAACTGACGGATGAGCGTGGCGGCGCGGCTGGCGGCCTTGAGGATTTGCTCGATAGATCTCCCGCAGGGGCTTTGCTCCCCGAGAAGGTTTTTTGTCATCCCGGCATGGCCCTGGATGACGGTCAGGATGTTGTTGAAGTCATGGGCCACGCCGGCGGCCAACTGGCCGACGCCCTCCATTTTTTGGGCCTGGCGCAATTGCCGTTCCAGCAGCAGTCGCTCGGAAACATCCTGCGCCAGCAGCAACGCGTGCGGTTGCCCGCCCAGCGACACGGGCACGAGGGAAACCAACACATCCCGCAGCGCGCCGGACTGATTGCGAACCTTGGTGGCCTCTTCCCGCACCGCCTCGTTCCGATCCAGACGTTCGAACCACTGATCCACCAAGGCGGGTTGTTCCCAAATGAACAAATCGCTGGCGGTGCGGCCAATCAACTCCTCGCGGTTGCATCCGGTCAGCGTGACGAGGCGTTCATTCACATCCACGAAGCGCCGCTCGGGCAGGGATTGGACGCCGCTGGGAATTGGACTCGCGTGAAATACCTTGGAAAATCGCTCCTCGGTTGTGGCGAGCGATTCGTTGGCCTGCGTCAGTTCCGCCGTCCGCCGGCTCACCATGGCTTCGAGTTCGGCCAACTGAAAACAGGCCTGGACGTTGAGCAGCCACTTCTTGGTCATGGCGTGCGCGAGTTGTTGCACTTCCACGTTGTCGAACGGCTTCTTGAGGACGACCAGACTGTCGGGTTGGCCGACTTTGGCCCGCAACTCCTCCCAGGAATAATCCGCGTACGCGGTGCAGACGACGATCTGGAGTTGGGGATCCACTTCCCAGATGCGCGCGATGGTTTCCACCCCATCCCAGCCTGGCGGCATGCGCACGTCCACGAAGGCCATGGCGTAAGGCCGGTTCTCCGCCATCGCCTGCTTGACCATCTCCAACCCCTCCTGGCCCTGGTAGGCGGAGTCCAACTCAAAACTCATCGTCTGGGTGGCCGGGCGGTCGTCCTCGAACAGCGCCGCCTCGATTTGATTCAGCCCCGGGTTGTTGGCGTTCTCCGGGCAGAGGATCTTCCGGAAGTCCGCGTGGATGTTCGGGTTGTCGTCAACAACCAGGATGCGATGGTTTGGTTTGAAGTCTGTGCTTTTCATACGTTCCCTTATGATATTTGGTTTCAGGTCCGCGTTATCAAAACTGTCTCTTGGTCTGCGGGATTCGGTCTCCGCTGGACGGTTGCGGCCACGGGTAATTCCAGGGTAAACTCGGCGCCGTGGCCGACACCCGCGCTGAGGGCCGTGAGGCTGCCACCCATTTCTTTGGCGGCGTTGGCGCCGCTGTGTAAGCCGAAGCCGTGCCCGTCCTTCTTGGTCGTAAAACCGTGGCCGAAGATCTTGATGAGGTTCTCCGGAGCAATTCCGACCCCATTGTCGCAGACGGTTATCTTCACCCGGTTCGGGGAAGCCAATCCCACCCGGATGACGAGCCGTTTGTCGTGGGCCTTTTGTCCGTCCATGGCATACTTCGCGTTGCGGAGGAGGTTGATGAGAATCTGCAGGACCTTGTGCCGGTCCACGCACACCGCCGGCGTCTTCTCATCGAACTCGCGAACCACCTGGATTCGATGGCGCTCAAACGCCGCGGTGTTCATCCGCAACGCATCCTCCACCAACCCCGCTGCGGACAGGTTTTCAAAGGCACCGGATATCTTGGCGTAGCTTTGCTGCATCGCCACGATTTCCTTGATGTGCTCGATGTGCTGGCCGACGGAGTTCATTTCCGCGATCAATTCGGTCTGCTCGCGAGCCAACTGGTCGGCCACGGTGCCGAGATATTCGGGAAGGAGTTTGCCTTTCGGGTCGCTCGTCAGGAATTCGACGAGCTGGCCATTTTGTTCGCGCAACATGGCCGTGGCGCGGCACAGATTGGCGATCTTGGATTGCCGCAACCGGTCGCCCACCAGCGTGGCGGACACGCTCACGCTGTTGAGCACGTTGCCGACGTTGTGCAACACGCCGGTGGCCACCTCGGCCATGCCGGCCTGGCGGGAGGCGGTCATCAATTCGCTATTGAGCCGGGCCAGTTCGGCCGCGGCGCTTCTGCGTTGGGTGATGTCCTGGAAGATGCCGCGGACGACGACGGGCCGGTCGTTTTCCACCAGCACGACGCCGCTCTCGTGAATCCACACGGTATGCCCGTCTTTGGCGAGCATCCGATACTCATGTTCGTAAGGCTGCCGGCGGGCCACCACGTCCTGCCAGATCTGCGAGGTCTGGACGGCGTCATCGGGGTGCAACTTCTCATCCCAGAAATTCGGACGGCCCAAACACTCTTCCGGCGTGTAGCCGAGGATGCTTTCGCTTTGGCGGCTGACAAACGTAAACTCGTTCGTGCGTGTGTCGCACTCCCACACGATGCCGTCAATGGAGTGGATCAAGGCCTCGAGTTTCCGTTGTGAGAGGTTCAGGGCCGCGTCGCGCGACTGAATCTGGCTGAGCATGTCATTAAACGCTTCGGTCAACAGTCCCACCTCGTCGCGCCCCAACTTCTGCGCGCGCACCGAGTAATCCTTCTGCTCGGTGACGACGCGGACGATCGCCGCCAGTTGCTGGATCGGCTCGGAGATGACGCGTTGCAGGCGCGTGGAAAGAACGACCGCCACGAACAAAGAACCGCCCAGCACCGCAGCCAGAATCAAGGCGTAGAAGCCGGCGAGGTCGCGGTACGTGGCATTGAAATCGGCCCGCACGTGCAAGGTGCCCAGCGTCTCGCCTTTCAACTTGATGGGCTGCACGATGTAACACTCGCGGCCTTGGAAATGCGCGGTGTCGGCGGGGATGGGCGTCTCCAGCGAAGCGCGTTTGTCGCTGGCACCGACATGCACCCAATGGCTGCCGTCGGGCAGATGGATGCCGATGGCCACGATTTGCGGACGGGACATGAGCGCGGAAAGGACTTCCGTTGCCGCCACCTTGTCGCCGAACGAGACGGCGCCGGTGCTGTTGGCCGCGACGACTTCCGTCAGCGCGCGCAGGTCGCGGGCGAGAGTCTGTTTGTAGAGATAGAGCTGCAGGGTGAAGAGGCTGGCGCAGACCAACAGCAGGATCGTCCCGCACGTCGCCAGCACGACAAACATCAGTTTGCGTTTGACCGGGAGGTTTCTCAGGAATTGCATGGCGCGCCTTTCATTTCCGGGTTTTGACGATGGTCGCCATGTTGGCGAGTTTGGCGCTGATCTTCAGGCCGGCCTTCTCGGCCACTTCGAGGTTCACTTCAAAACGAAACGAGTCATCGGCGCGCACGAAGTTGATGACGCCGCCGCGCTGGGCGAACTGGTCCATCTCGCCGACCGTGAGGATGGGCGCGGCGTTCACCTGCCCCAGCACGTCCTTCAACCGATCTTGCCGGGCGCGGCTCAGGAAAAAAATGTGGCAGGTCGAAAGCGCGGCTGTCTCGGAAAGCGATTTAACAATCAGGGACCGACCGTTCACCATTTTCCCGTCCAGTGCCTGCTTCAAAACGGGCGCGGCGGGATCATCAGCGAAGACGCCGATGACGATGGGTGAATTGGAGGCCGGCAGCGAGTTGGAGGGCCATTCGACAAACTTGGCGAAGTTGTAGAGGAAGCCGGCTTTGACCTTGTATTCAAGGCTGGTGTCCTCCGCGCCAGGCGCATGGGGGAGCCAGGCCAGGCACAACCAGGCGATCGCAAGGCTGCGGCAAAGTTTCTGGATCCAAGCTCCCGCCGGTTCCGTGAGCGGCCGAAGTCCGGCGAGTCGCTGCTGCCGACCGCCGGTGTCCGTTGTGGCAATCTTGTTCATGCGGGGTGCTTCGGACGGTGATTGAAAATCGCCTCTTCAGAACCGGTAGGTCAGTTTCACCCGGAAATTCCGGCGATCCTGCGGGACGGTGTCCGTGACAAAATCGGAGCTGACGGGGTCGGAGTACTTCGTGTCCCACAAGTTGTAGATGCTTGCAGAGAGTTCGAGATTCTTCACCAGATCGTGGCTGAAGAGCGTGAGGTTGCCGATGACCTGGCCCTCGAGTTTGTTCCCGCGGGCGGTGATGCGGTCGCTCACCGCCTGCAGCTCGAAGCCGAGGGAAACCTTGTCGCGGTAGAGCGGGGCCACGATTTGGAGTTTGCCGAGATGTTTGGGGGCGTTGTTGAGCAACGCGCCGGTGCTGGTATCCTTGGCTTCCGCAAAGGTGTAGCTGGCGCGCGTGCGCAAGCCATATTTCCAAACGGTTTCCAATTCGACCGAGCCGCCTTTGACTTGCACCGCGTCGGTGTTGCGGAAGATGAACCGCCCGTCGCTGGGATCAATGCCCTGGGTGATGAGGTCCTCGATGTCGTTGTAGAAAAACGAGCCGGTCAATCGCATATGCTGTCCAACGGCCTGCTCCAAGACCAACTCGTAAGAGCGAATGGTCTCCGGCCGCAACGCGTGGTTGGCGGCGTAGTTGATGTTTTGAAAGTCGAACTCGTACGCGTTGGGCGCGCGGTAGGCCTGGCCGTAGAGGGCCTTGAGCGTCGTGAGCGACCACGGATGGTAAATCAGTCCGCCGCGCGGATTGACCGTCGAGCCGAAGGTGGTGAAGTAATCGTAGCGGACGCCGGCGTTGAGGGTGAGATTCGTGAGCACGGCCACTTCGGCCTGGCCGTAGAGGCCAAAGTTGCCCTCCGTGCTGGTCGTGTCAATGTAGGTCGTGGGCGGGTTCACGTCGAAATTGCGCTGGCTCACGTCGAAATCATCGCGGCCTTCCAACCCGAACGTGAGGCGATGCCGGCCGCAGAGAATTTTATTTAGCTGGATTTCGCCGCCCCCGAATTTGGCGTGGTTGTCGTCGCGATTGATCGTGATGCCGGGGTTGAACGGGTCCATGTAGTCGTACTCATAATTCCCCTGGTAGCCGTAGTAGTCATAATAGGCGCGGGCCAGCACCGACCAGTCGCTGCCGAAGTCTTTCTGGAATTTCAACTCGACCAGACTCCGCGTATCGGTAATCCGCGACTGCGTGTTGTCCACGACCATGCCCCAGGTGCCGGGGGCGAGCGCCTTTTCGCGCTGGCCAAAAAGCCCCCACAGTGTGAAGTCGCCATACGAAACTGACCCGTAGAACTTGCTCGACCGCTCCCAATCCGGATGCCGGCCGGCCGGAACGAGGGCCGGGTCATAAGCCAGCTTGTCCTGGCCTCGCGTATCGAAATAAGTGCCGGACGCCAGCACCTCGACTCCATTCTTGAACTGCTTTCCGAAACTAAATCGCCCGCCATACGTGTCTTGGTCGCCGGCCAGGCCGGAAACCTCCGCGCCCTGCAAGTCGCGTCCCTTGCGCGTGATCACGTTCACGATGCCGAAGAACGCGTTGTTGCCGTAGAGCGCCGAGCCGGGACCGCGAATGACCTCGACGCGTTCGATCAAATCCACGTCCAACGGAAAATCCTGGCCGAAAAACGTCGAGTCATAGACCGGCTCGTTCAAGCGATGGCCGTCCAGGGTCAACAGCACGCGCCCGCCGAAGTCGCCCAGACGGTTCACCCCGCGAATGCCCACGGTCTGATAGGCGCGGTCGGAGGTCACGTAGAGGTCACGCACGCCGCGCAGAATGTCTCCCAGCGTACGGTAGCCGAACTCTTTGATGTCCTCCTGGGTCACGATGGAGACGGCCGAGGGCGCTTCGGTGATCTTTTGCTCGTGCTTGGAGGCGCCATAGACGATGGGCACCTTCACCTGCATGAGCTGGTCAAGGTCCATGCTCGTGAAGGCGTCAGCCGCCGCAGTGGTTGTATTTGTCTCGCCGCCTTGGGCGGCGGTCACCGCCAGGAACAGAATTGCCGCCGCTTTTCCAAACCAAGTCAGCCGGTCCCCGGTCCAGCCAAGGGGGGCTGAACCGGACGATCCGCTCGCCTGCGCTGCTGCCCGCCCGGGTTTTGTTTCATTGTCTTGTTTCATAATTGGCATATTATTCGTGTATTCCCAAAACAAGCGGAAGGTTCCGGCCTTCATAAGCACCTAAAATGCCACGCGCTGGCTGGAACAACCCAACCCGGTTTCACGCCGATGCCTGCGCGCAGGAGTCCGGATACGGGACGGAATTAACTTGAAGCGCCATGAACGGGACACGACGGATCGCGCTTTGAAGGAATTTGGAGGAAACGCTTGAATTTGCGACCACGCTCTCCGGCGGCATCGTTTTTGCGGAACAGAGCGATGCGAAGCCGCCGTCGCACCCTCTCATCCTGCGGTCAACGGGTAAGGGTCGAAGTAAAACTATGCAAGATCAAACTCCGTTCAGCCTGGCTGAAAGCCGCGCCATAAAACTGGCGATGCCACTTGCCCGCTGCGGCCCGGCCGGTGATCTGATTCTTTCCACGCCATGAGCCAGCACCTTTCCCAAACCGATCCGAACACGCTTTCCACGGAGTTGCTCGACAACCGTCAGTGCCGGGAATTATGCGCGCCGCTCAATGATTATGAGAACGCGGTGTTCGGGCCGGACTTCGCCTGTGACCTCGCGCAAATCCAACCGTGGGTTGATTCGGATTGTCTGATGTACTCGGCTGTGTGCGGCGAGGCCGTGGCCGGGCGCCGGAGAATTCTCTCGGTGGTTTCGGTCTTGATCACCACCAGCCTTTCGCGCGACCAGATGATCGCCGGCCGGATTCCGGAATCTGAATTGACGCCGTGGACGGCGGGGCCGCGCTCGGCGCAGCCCTCCATCTATTTTTCGTCCGTGGTGAGCGACGCGCCGCATCACCTGGCCGCCATGTACGGCAGCCTGCTCCTGGACGTGGAACGGTTTCGTATTGCACACGAAATTTGCTTCCATGCGGGATTCGCCATCGCGAGCGGAACGGCCGGGTATCTGCACATGGACAAAAGCGGGTTTTGCCTGCTGGCGGGCCATAAGTACCGGCAGAAATATGACCTGATGGTCATCAACGAACGCACGGCCAAGACGGCATTCTGGCGCGGGTTGCTGCGAGATGAAACGGTTTTTTTGGGGCGGCTGGAGACGGGAGCGGTCATGGTCGGTCAATCCCCATTTGCGCTGGACTCGTCCGACCTGGTTGCGGCCGCAGAGGGTCAGCGGTAGTTGCGTGACCTCACGCCGACAAATGTGGGCACGAACAAAGCGATTATGCGAAAACGAATTTATGCCTTGCTCAGCATGGGTTTGCTCTCGGTCCCGGCCGTTGGGTTTGCTGAGGACGCGGTACTGGACGCGCCTTTACTCGTGATGCGACACCTGGCGACTTCCCTGAATCAGGAGGCGGCCAAACCCAGCACGTCCGTGGATTTGACAAAGATTGACAAAAGCAGCTACACGCTCTTGAACCCGACGCCCCAGCCGCACCTTCGTGAGATGGAGGCGCTCTACAAAAGCCCCTACACCGTGGACGCCGGCCACGCGCAGATCGAAACCTACCTTGTCGGTTACGCTCACGACCGCGACACGGCCAGCGGCGCCGACACGCGCACAGAAACCTGGCGGATCGCTCCCACCACATTGAAGTTTGGCGTGCTCAACCATCTCGACCTCCAACTCGACCTCGCACCCTACACTCGCGTGCGCACCGCGGATCGCGTCACGGGAATGACGACCACACAAAGCGGCTTCGGCGATCTTACGGCCAGGGCCAAGCTCAATCTCTGGGGCAATGACGGCGGTTCGACCGCGCTCGCACTCGCGCCGTTTGTAAAATTTCCAACCAGCCAGGATGGCTTGGGCAATGACGCCGTCGAAGGCGGTTTGACCGTGCCTATCGCGGTCGAACTTCCGCGAGGCTGGTGGCTCGGCCTCAGCCCGGAACTCTCGTTCCTGCGGAACAGCAGCGGGCGCGGCTACTCGCCCGCCTTCGCCAACATCGCCTACCTGTGGCACGAGATCATCGGCAAACTTTCCGGCTACCTCGAGTTCTCCAGTTGGGTCAGCTTCGAGCGCGGTAGTCGCTGGGTCGGCACCGTGGACTTCGGTCTGACCTATCTGCTCAAAAAAAACATTCAGCTCGACGCCGGCGTGCTGCTGGGCGTGACCCGCGCTGCGCCTGACGTCAACCCCTTCCTGGGCGCCTCGGTTCGGTTCTGACTGTCGCCATGAAAACTGCTCCGATCATTCAAGTGCAGAAACTCAGCCGCGCGTTCCGCACCTACAAGAAGCAGCCCGGCCTCCTCGGCGCCGTCAAAGGACTCTTCCGCCGCGACTACGAACTGACCGCGGCGGTTGATGGCATCAGCTTTGCCGTCGAAGAGGGCGAGTTCGTCGGCTTCCTCGGCCCGAACGGCGCGGGGAAAACCACCACGCTGAAAATGCTCGCCGGTCTGCTCCATCCTTCCGGCGGCTCGGCCTCGGTGCTGGGCTACACCCCGTGGGAGCGGCCCGTGGAGTATCGCCGGCAATTCGCGCTGCTGCTCGGCCAGAAAAACCAGCTCTGGTGGGACCTGCCCGCGCGCGAATCACTCGAACTCAATGGCAAGATTTACGGCATCCCCCGCCGCGACTTCGAGCGCACGGTCGGCGATCTGGCGGAACTGCTCCAAGTCGAGGACAAGCTCGACGTGATGGTGCGCGAGCTTTCCCTTGGCGAACGCATGAAGCTGGAACTGATCGCGGCGCTGTTGCATCGGCCCAAGGTCTTGTTCCTCGACGAACCGACCATCGGCCTGGATGTCGTCTCCCAAAAAGTTGTGCGCGAATTTCTGCGGACCTACAACGAAACCTTCCGCACCACCATCCTGCTCACCAGCCATTACATGTCGGACATCGAGGCCCTGTGCCGCCGCGTGATCATCATTGATGAGGGCAGGATTTTCTTCGACGGTGCGCTGGAGGAAGTGATTGACCGCTTTGCCGACTTCAAACTGGTCACTGTCCAACTCGAAAGCGGCGCCCACCTGTCGGCCTGGGACTGGCAACAGTTCGGCACGGTGCTGGAGGAAAGCCGCGACCGGCTCAAATTGAAAGTCAGCCGCGACCGGGTCATCCCGGTCTGCAAGGCCCTGCTGGAGCGGTTGCCCGTGGCCGACATTGACATCCAGGAAGTCTCCGCCGAGGAAGTCATCCGCAATATTTTCGCCCGCTCCGGTTCGCGCCGCCCTCGCGCGTCATCTGCCGTGGCCGACCCGGCCTTGCTCAAACCGGTCGCAGCGTGACCGCACCAGAGAGCGTGAAAACCTACTGGCACATCCTGAACATCGGCATCCAGAACACGCTGGTGTACCGGACGAATTTTTTTGCCGCGCGTTGTTCAACCTGGTCCCGCTGATCGCGACGATGGCCTTGTGGCGGGCAATCTACGCGGACAAACCGGGCGAGATCGCGGGTTACACGCTGGCGCAGATGCTCTCGTATTACCTGCTGGTCACGATCGTCGAGGCGACGACCTCGGTGACGGAGGATGAATGGCAAATCGCCGCCGACATCAAGGACGGTCACATCAGTCAGTTCCTCATCCGGCCGATGGACTATCTGCACTATCGGTTCTGCCTCTTCGTCTCGGGCCGGGTCGTCTATACGGTGGCGGCGCTGGTGCCGGTGGGGTTGCTGGTGTTTTGTAACCGCGAATTCTTGCTGCCGCCGGCGGACCTGGCGACCTTCGTTTGCTTCCTCGTTTCGCTCGGGCTGGCGGCCTTGCTCCAGTTCCTGCTCTCTTACCTCACGGCCATGCTCGCGTTTTGGGTGCTGGAAATTTCGACGTTTGTTTTCATCCTGCTGGCGTTCGAGCGAATGGCCAGTGGGCAGATGTTCCCGCTGGACCTCCTGCCGCACTGGCTGACGCAGGCCATGATGTGGACGCCTTTTCCCTATGGCATGTTCTTCCCGGTAAGCGTTTACATGGGCAAGGTGACCGGCGCCGCGCTCGCGCAAGGTTTGCTCATGCAGTTGCTTTGGGTCGGGGCGATCTACGCGCTGGCCCGGCTGGTCTGGCAGCGCGGCCTGAAAACTTACACCGTGGTGGGAGGCTGAAGCGTATGACCGGCGAAACCATCATCCACGCCCTGCCCGGCGCCAATCCGCCCGCACCGGCGCTGCGCGGCTGGCGGCATTACGCGGATATCTATGCTGCGCTGTGGCGAAACTCCGTGATGCGCGAGATGGGCTTTCAGGCCAACTTCGTTTTCTGGCTCTTTGTCGAGCTGCTGTGGTTCGCGTTGCAACTGGGATTCAACAGCGTCCTTTACCTGCACACCGACAGCATCGGAAGCTGGACGAAATGGGAGGTCGTGATGTTGATTGGCGCGAGCCACTTTGTGCAGCAACTTTTCCAGGCGTTCTTCCTCGTCAACTGCGCGCAACTCGCGGAACTGGTTCACAGTGGCAAGATGGATTTCATGCTCTTGTTGCCCGTGAACACGCGCTTCCTGATCTCACTGCGGCATGTGGACCTGGGCGGCTTTGTCAGCGCGGCGTCCGGGCTGGCAGTGGTGGGTTACGCGGCGCACCAGTTGCACGTCGTGCCCTCGCCGGCTCAGGTGCTGGGCTTCGCGCTCTTGTGCGCGCTGGCGATGCTCGTGCATTACTCGCTGATGTTCCTGATGGCCAGCATTAGCTTCTGGACGGTACGGGCGCAAGGCATGGTGATGGCGTATTACAACCTGTTCAGCGTCGCGCGAATTCCGGATGCGGCCTTCCGGGGCGCGGGACGCGTAATCTTCACCCTGGCGATTCCGATGCTGCTGGTGGCCAACGTGCCGGTGAAGGTGCTCCTGGCAAAACTCAATTCGCCGTCGGAGATCGTGCTGATGCTGGCGATGAGCGTCGTGTGTTTCCTGGTGTCGCACCTCGTCTGGCGCGTGGCGTTGCGCCGTTACGCCAGCGCCAGTTCCTGATTTCTCCAAGCGGAAAGCCGGGCCTGCGGCCATTGGCGGGACCTTCACCGGAAGTTTCATCCGAGGTCGTGAGGCGCGTGTTGCGTGATGCGTGAAACGTGAACCAGAAGTGCGACCATCAAGTTCACGTTTCACGATTCACGTTTCACTCAAAATCGTAAACCACCACGCGCTGGCACACGCGCTTAAAAACTTTCTCCACGAACTCCACGTGCAACGGATGCACCTGGTAATCATCCTGCGCCTGCCGGCTCGGGAAAATCAGGTTCAACGCCACTTGATAGCTTTGGTCCACCACGGGCCGATGGCTGCCCGCCATTTTGCCGGCGTGAAATGACAGCACGCCGGGAATCGGCTTCAGATATTTGTTCGCACCGGCGAGCAATTCTTCCGCGGCGTTCGGTTGCGCCGGGTCCGTCCAGAAAATGACAACGTGTGAAAACATGGGGCGCGATTGTCTCCACGCCGCGCGCCTTCGCAAGCCCGGAATCCGGACTGCGGACGGTCCCCGTCCGCAGCGCGCCGCAACTCGATGCCGCCATCAGAACTTCCAAACCTTCCCCGCATCCATGCCGCTGCGAGCCGGGACGGCTCGCGCTCCGCACGTTACTGCGCAATCTGGATCGGCCTCACGCGCTGCCCGGCTTTGACGCGGTCGCCCGGATACAGGATCACTTCCTCGCCGTCCTTCAAACCGTCGAGGATTTGCATTTCGATTCCGCTGGTGCGCCCAACTTGCACGCGACGCAACTCCGCGCGGCCATTGGCCAGCACGAACGCCGCCCAGTTCTGCCCGCGCCGGAACAACGCGCCCGCGGGCAATTTCAAGGTGTTGTCCGATTCCCAGATCACGATGCGCGCCTCGACGCGGAAGTTGTCGCCGAGATTTCGGCGCTGCTCGTAGGGCGTGACGAAATCCACGACCACGTTCACGCGCTGCTCCTCGACGCCGAGCGCGGAAATTTTCAGAAACGCCGCCGGCTCGACGAGCCGCACTTTGGCCTGGAGCACTTCGCCGCCGCCCCACTGTTCCAATTCCACCTTCGCGCCCGGCGGAATCCCCGCGCCGTCGCGCGAGAGGACTTCGATGACCGCTTCCAAGTCAGCCGGATCGCCGACGTCCAACAACGCGGTGCCCGCGGCGACCACGCGCGTGCTCTCCTCGAACACGTGCAAAATTCTTCCGCTCGTCGGTGAGGTAACTTCCACCGGTGCGCGGACCACGTTCGTCGTCCCACCGCCAACCACGGGGAACTCCTTCAACTCCGCCTCGGCCTGGCGCAACGAGCTTTCGGCGGCGGTCAGTTCCTTAGCCGCCGAGATTTCGCGCCACTGCGCGTTCTCCTGGTCCTGCTGGGAAATGGATTTTTCGACAAAAAGTTTTTCCACCCGCTTCAATTCGCTCGCGGCGAATCGCTGTTGCTCGCGCGCCCGGTCGAGATTCGCCGCCGCCGTGTCGCGCCGCGCCTCGGCCAGCGCGCGGTTGCGGGCGTCCAACATCGCGGGCGCGACCGGATCAATCACCGCCACCACGGTCTTGCCCGCCGCGACTTCCGCGCCGGCCTTGAACGGAATCCGCCGGAGATGCCCGGTCACCGGCGCGGACAAGACGTAGCGTTGTTTGATGCGCGTCTTGCCCTCCTCGTTCACCGTGGCGCGCAGTTTGCCTTGCGTGACGCGCGTGATTTCCACCGGGATCGGTCGCGGAATGAAACCGATGATGATCAGCGCGACCAGCACCGCCGCGCCCAGCCACGGCAGCCAGCGCTTCGCCCGACGTTGATTGTTTCGCCGCGCCACCGCCGGCGCGGGTGAAGGAGTTGGATTTGAGTTCATGGAAAAAGTTGTGCGTGAAGAAATGGATTTGAAAAGGCCCTCACCCCGGCCCTCTCCCATCCGATGGGAGAGGGAGAATCATCCGCCGCTGGTTGGAATGTTGTGAGTCTGTGATCGCACGAGGCGCTTCGAGCAAGATGGAAACATCCCATCGCTGTTCCCTCTCCCGTCGGACGGGAGAGGGTCAGGGTGAGGGTTTTTTCGGATTTCATTTCAGTCGTGTTTGAAAACATTTACTCCGGCGCTTTGAGCGCGCTGACGAGATTCAATTCTTTCAACCGCCGCAATACCACCAGCGCGGAAATCGCCGAGGCCACCGTCACGACCATCGTGGCGAAGGCGTAATTGTGCAGCGTGAAAATCACCGGCAACCGCACCGTCTCCGTGTTCACGGCGCTCACGATGCCTTTGGCGAAGCCCGTGCCCAGCAGCAGCCCGATGGGCAGCGCGATCAGCGCGAGGATCGTCAATTCGGTGATCAACACCGCGCCGACTTCGCGCTCGGAAAATCCGATCACGCGCAACGTCGCCAGCTCGCGCGACCGCTCGGCCAGCGAAATCCGCGCGTTGTTGTACACCACGCCGAACGCGACGACGATGGCGAACACGAGATAGATGCTCTGGATGAGATTGATGCTCGCCGCCGTGGTCTGCCGGAAATTTTCCCGCAACGATTCCTTGATGCCGACCCAGCTCACGCGCGGGATTTTTTTCAGCGCGTGCAGAAACTCCGCGCGGTGCGCCATGTCGAGCGTGAAGCTCGCGCCGTTGATCACGTCGCCTTCGCCAAGCAACCGGTTCAGCGCGCGCAGGTCCATGTGCGCGGCGATGCCCGTGAGGTCTTCGCAAACACCGACCAGCGGCACGGTGCGCAACGCCCGCCGTCCTTCCAGAAATTCCACTGTGAGTTCGTCGCCGACTTTGACATCGAGCACCTCCGCGAGCTTGGTGGACACGACCAGTCCTTCCGGCGGCAGCACGATCTCGCGATACTTCCCGTCAATCACCCGGCTGTGTTGCGTGTCCGCGGGCGTGCCGATAATTCCAATCTGCCGGCTGCGATGGCCAAAACGGATCCGTGCCGCCGCGCCGCGAAACGGTTCCGCCGCGATCACGCCGGGCAATTGCCGCAGGAGATCGCGCACCTGGATGCTCGCGGGTTCAACGAGTCCGAGGTTCATGTCCTGCCGCTGCACCACGTCCCATTGAAAGCCGAGCAACTCCGTCACGCTATCGCGAAAACTATTTGGAATGATCAGGATGCCCGTCGCCAGCGCCAGCCCCGCTACCGTGAACAATGCCTGCGCCGGACGCCGTTCCAGATTTCGTACCGCGATGCGGAACGAATGCGAGAACAGATGCCCGATGCCCGTGCGCTCGATCAGTGCCGGGCGGAAATTCGCGGGCGGCTCCGGTCGCATCGCCTCGGCGGGCGGGAGTTTCGCCGCACGCCGCACCGCGCTGAAAACGCCGACCATCGCCGCGCCCGCGCCCACGGCGAGCGCCATCACCAGCGCCGAACGGTCCAGCCGGAAAGACAAATCCGGAAAGCGGAAAAACAAGTGGTACATCACGACGAGTTTGTTTCCCAGCGCCACGCCGCCCACCGCGCCCACCACCGCGCCGCCGATGACCATCACGAAGGCGAACTTCAAGTAGTGGAAAACGATTTGCCGGTTCGTAAAACCGAACGCCTTCAGGATCGCGATCTGTTCCCGCTGCAATGTGAGCAAGCGCGACAACACCGCGTTGACCATGAACGCCGCCACACTGAGGAACACGGCCGGGAAACCGATGGAGAGCGTTTGCAGAATGCGGATCTCGTCCGACACGCGGATGTGCGACGGATGATCCGCCCGCCCGTACGCGCCGCGTCCGCCGTACGGTTGCAGCAGGCGATCCACCTCCGCGAGCACGGGCCGCAACTCCGCGCCCGGCGCCAGCGTGAGGGTGAGATAATTGAAAGCGCCGTAAAGATCGAACGCCGTGGCGATTTCCTTGTACGGCATCCAGAACGTGCCGTAGGTGCGGTTGTCCGGCAGCGACGCGCCGGGCCGCGCCTCGAAAATAATTTCCGGCGACAGCACGATGCCGGTGACGCGGAATTCTTTCCGCCGCCCGTTGAGCAACATCGCCAGCTTGTCGCCGGGATGCAGGTTGTTGGCTTCCGCGAAGGCTTCGCTGACAAGCACTTCGCCCCGGCTGCCCGGCGACAGCCAGCTTCCGGTACGGAGGAAAAGGCGGTTCAATTCCGGCTGGCCGAAGTCGGGCAATGACCGCACCTGCCCGGTCGCCGGTTCGTCGAGGCCGTCGAGATCGAGCGTCACCATCACCGCGACGCCCGCTTGGGCCGTGGCCACGCCGGGAATTTCGGCGACGCGCGCCGCCAGCGAGTTCGGCGCGCGTTTCAAATGCGCGAACGCTTCAGCGAACCGTTGCGCCTCGTAATATTCCTGCCGCGTGCTCTCGAGCGAATGGATCAGGCTGCGCGCCATGATGAGCATCGCCAGCCCGCACGCCATCACGAGCGACACCGCGACCGCCTGACCTTTCATCCGGTTCAGGTCACGCAGCAGCTTGCGATCGAGGTTCGGGAGCATGGGCTAGTCGGCGACGGCAAATTTTGCGTCGGACGGTCGAGTGGCGTCCACGGCTGTTCCCTCTCCCCCTCCGAGGGGGAGAGGGTCAGGGTGAGGGGGCCGAACACATTGCGAGGTTCGTACAAAACAGCAGCCACCCCTCACCCCGGCCCTCTCCCCTTCCGAAGGGGAGAGGGAGAATCGCCGCCAGGCTGTTTGCAAAGCTGGCGTTTCTTTGAATTCGTTGACGTGGGCTTTTTTCATCACCAGTTCAAAGTGCTCGGGGCGGCGCGCTTCGCGTTGCGATGTTCGCTCAGCACGCGGCCATCCGACAAGTGGATCACGCGGTCCGCCATCTCGGCCATGACGGCGTTATGCGTGATGACGACCGTGAGCGTGCCGAGGTCGCGGTTCGCGCGTTCGAGAGCTTCCAGAACCACGATGCCCGTTCGCACATCGAGCGCGCCGGTCGGTTCGTCGCAGAGCAAAACTTCCGGACGCTTGGCGATGGCACGGGCGATGGCGACACGTTGCTGTTCGCCGCCGGAAAGTTGCGCGGGAAAATGATCGAGCCGCGCGCCGAGATTGACCATGTTCAACGCGTCCTCCGGCGGCATCGGGTCGCGCGCGACCTCGGTGATGAGCGCCACGTTCTCGCGCGCCGTGAGGCTCGGAATCAAATTGTAGAATTGAAAAATGAAACCGACCGAGTCACGGCGGTAACGCGTGAGATCCGTTTCGTTCGCGCAGGTGAGATCGAAATCGCGATAGCGCAATTCGCCCGCCGTGGGCACGTCGAGTCCGCCCAGATTGTTGAGCAACGTCGTCTTGCCGCTGCCCGACGGCCCGAGCAGCACGACGAGTTCGCCCGCGTGCAGATCGAGGTCCACGCCCGCGAGCGCGTGGACTTCCGCCTGGCCCATGCCATAGACCTTCGTGAGGCCGCGGACGTGAAAGACTTTTCGCCCGGCGTCGCTGATTGAAGTTTTGGGAGTGAACGGTTCCATCGCCGGGAACAGTTTGGCGTCTGCGCCACGCGCCAGCAAGCTTGCGGGTGTGGGCCGAAAGTGGCAGGAAGGTTTGTCCCGGTCTTATTCGTAATCTTCATCTTACTCTTAATCCCTTTTTGAAATCTCGACGGCCGGATCCGGAGGGGAGATTAAGATTACGATGAAGATTAAGAGTAAGAACAGAACATGACCGCCACCCCTAGTCGCACCCAATGCATCGGGCGATTGGCCGAAAGTGGCAGAAACAGCGCGCGGCTACTTCACCCGCGCAAACAATTCCATCACCGTGTCGAAAATTTTCGTCGCGGCGTCCACTTCGAGATAGCTGGAGCGCGCGCGCCAGGTTTCGTAACCGCCGAGTTTGTGCTGCGCGGGCGTGGGCAGATAGCCGTTGTAACCGTTCGCGAGTTCGATGGTGAAGCTCGGCTTGAGCGGACTGTGTTTTTTGATTTCCAGCCCAATCTCCACGAACACCTCGCACGGAATCGCCGCTATGCCCAACTCGCCGATCTTGAACGTCTGGATGACGAGCGGCACGCGATCGGGAAATTCATCGAGCAACAGCCATTCGCGCGCATAAACTTCCGGCCCCCAGCCGCCGTACTGGCCGTTGGTTTTTTTGGCTGTGGACAACAGCGCTCTCGCCCGCGCCAACTCGTCCGCCGATGCCTTGCGCACGGCAAGTTGAATTTCCTTCTGCGCTGATTTCAATTCCACGCGGTCGTGCCACTGGATTTTCCGCCAAACTCCCAGCGCGTCGTCCGCCAGGTCATTGGCGACGCGGCGGATTTTCACAAACGCGGCTTCCGGCTTCGGCGCTTCGCGGAAGTTCATGCAGTTGCAATCGCCGCTGGTGCCGTTCGACATCAGCGCCACGAACGGCGGGTCCTGCCGGTCCGCGCCGAGCAACTCCTGGATGCGATCACAGAACGCGCCAAAATAATCCGCCGAATACGTTCCGCCCGGCACGCCGCCGACGTAGTGCATCGAGTAGTTCGCCAGCAGCGCGATGGGTTTTCCGTCGGGCGATTGCACGGCCAGCACCGGCACTTCGGGATCGGTCGGGCCGGCGGGCTCGAGCAGTTCCGGGCTGCCGGGCTTGGGATTCATCTTCACGACATCGTTGGTGTTGCCCCAGACGTCCTGGATGAGCACGCCGGGTTTCATGCGCCAGCGACGATTGGAAACATGCCGCGGCTCGCTGCCCACGCCCCAGCCGATCTGCGCCGGCGCGAGATTTGCGATGGCTTGCTGCACGGCATCCGCGAGCCGCAGCGTAAGAAAATGTTGATACTCCGGGTTCGCGTCGCTCTGGAAAACCGAGGCCGACGCCGGCCCGGAATGCGTATGCGTGGCGGACATCAAAATATTCTCCGCCGGCAGCCCGGTGCGTTCGCGAACCAGTTTCTTGGCCGCGTCAAACGTCTCGCGGTAAATCATGCAACTGTCCGCCACGACGATGGCGAGCCGCGTCTGGCCGTCGTCGAGCACGATGGCCCGCGCATGCAACTGATCGTGGACGCTCGCGCCTTTGTGATCGGTCATGTTGCCGTTGATGGAGACGCCCATCCACGGCGTGATGTTGGCCGCCGCCGCGCCGGCGCGGAACGGTCGTTCGGCAGGACTCGTTTGCGCGTGAAGGGGAACTGCCGTCGAGGCCATGACGATAGCAAGCGCGGTCGCCCGCCGAATGCCGAGTAAAATCGGGTTCATGCGGCACACCATTTGGCAGGCGGCGGATAATTGCAAGCCGCGGATGATGAGCTTCATCCTGCCGTCTGCCTCAAGTCATTTCGGCGACCGGTGATCTGCGACGGCGTGACCGCGTGAAGCGAAGCGATGCCAGCCAGTTCTCAATCCGTTCCCGCGCCATGAGCCGGTGCGCGCGGGTGAAAGGATTCCATGGTTCGCGTTGGCGCGCGTGCAGATGGACGCGCACCGCCCACAGCGCCCCCTGCCAGTCGCGCAGCGTAATCTTGAAGCGCACGCCGCTTGCTGGATTCACGACGGCCAGAACGCGTTTCTCGCGGAGTAATTCAAAAGTCGGGTGACGCGGGTTCATGGGAATTCCAGTTCAGGCACCTGCTAAGGTTGTGATTTGCGTTTTTTTCGATAACTCACCGAATTTGAAGAATTATCGGTTGTGAAAAGCCACGCTTTGGACTCGACCGCTTCATCCTTAACGGTTGAGCCGGACATTCCCTCGGTGTCATGCTCGTAGCGACTGTCTTGGACAGATTTCAGCCCTCCCGTTGCTACTCGAAGGACTGATTCGAGAAAGCCTTCGCCGAGTTGATCGGCTCGCGCTCGAAACGCCTCAAGAATCGTAGCGGAAATTTGTTCAACGCTGTAACCGGACTTTCTTGCGACCTCTTGAAAGGCCGACTGGTAAACGCGAAGCAGAAGCTGCGGACCTTGGCGGCTGGCAGTGAGTTCTTCAAACGCCGCCTCGCCGACAAGAACAACGACAGTCGGCGCTGCGGCTTGCACGCCAGCTCGCGAGCGATGACCGCGCAGCGTGTTTCCAATCAACGCATCGTAGAAAATTTCCCCGCCATAGGTGTCCTTGAGTCGCTGCAACTGGTCGCCCAAGCGTTTACCATCTCCTCCTTTTGCCGAACCGGTCTTGTTCTTGATTTGGTGAAGCCTCAGCGGAATCTTCGAACTCCACGGTGGCTGAACCAAGTCCGCGCCGGGAAATGGGTTCATTTCGAGACTGATTTGCTCTTGGTTTTCGCCGCGCGGTTCAGGCGCTCGGATGTTTCCGCGCATCTCGCCGAGAACGTCTTCGTGCAAATGCCCAATCAATCCTTCGATCATCATCAACGCCTTGTGTGCAACGGTTGCGCTGACACTCGGTCCAAAATCACCGGCAAAGAGCAGGTGCTGGGATGCTGCCAAGATATAGGGATCAAGCACGTCACCGGGATTCTTGCCTCGCTCAATGTCTGCCGCCGTCTTCGGGAGGCTGTTCACGACATCAAGAATCTTGGCCTCTATGGCTTCGAGTGTTTTGTCCGGGTTGGGAAACGCGCGAAGGAGTTGAATGCGTTGGGCAATAGTCTTGGAAAGGCTGTCAACGGACGCCTCTGGCACTCGCGCGCGCTGAAGAATCCCGAGCATAAGTTTGGACAGTTTTTGAAACGGCAGGTCCACGAGTTCGCCAACCGGCTTTTCTGCCAAATCTATTGGTGTCGCGACTTGGATACGGAGTTCATCAAACACTTTTGCGCAAATCGCGCCCGCCGTCGGAAACTCCAAGTGGATAAGGTTGCGTTGCGCTGCTGCGAGCCGTTCACGCAACGGCTCTGGAAGTTTATGAAGCGGATGCTCAGGCGGCAAATGGAGTATGGGTTGGCTCATGCGGGTTGGCCAAAGAGGTCGGGAGTGGTGTTCCTGCCACGCTTGTTGCACGCCGCTTTGCGAAGCCGAGCACTGGCGACTTCAAGCAGATGTTCCAAACGCGGTGCTGGCGAGACGCAGGCGTCAGCCTCATTCTCAAGCAGCGGAGCGAACCTCTCTCCAATCGCCTTTCCTAGAAAGGTTGGAACGGCGTTTCCAATCTGCTGATACTGCTGGTTCATCGGGCCTTCGATTATCCAGTCGTCCGGGAAGCCTTGAAGGCGGGCGCATTCCCAAACGGAAATCGGGCGCACGAATTCGGGATGACACATCGCACTCCCCTTCCGATTGGGCTTGGTGGTGACGGTTGGTGACAATCCGTCATAATCGAGGCGACGGAAGAACCCCGTCTTGCCGCCGCCTGACTCGTAGGCCGGGCCAAGTCCTTTCTTTTGGAGTTCGATTGGCAGATTACGCCAAGTGCCTCCCGGCGGAATCAGTGCGAAATAAGCCGCCGTATCTTCCGTGTAGGAACTGTGCGGCCCTGGGTTCAGTCGAATATCCCAAATGGCGTCCCGCACAGTTCTGAATGGCAACAAACCACGGACGCCGTCTCCGTGAGTAGGCTTTGGCAACGCTGGAGGAAAGCCATCACGCGCACCGAACATGACGAATCTCAAACGATGCTGTGGAGCGCCGAGGTCTGCTGCATCCAAAACTCCGAACGTCACTTGATAGTTAAGACTCTGAACATCGTTGAGGATTTGGCGAATTGCTGAACCGGAAAGCTCGTCATCCGCCAACGGCGCAACGCCATCTTCTGTCAATGCGTCGCCGTTGGAATAAGAGCGCAAATTCCAATGCTTGCCCGGACGGTCCTTAATTGGCCTGTGGTTCAGTGCTGCTGTGATGAGGTTGGCAACGTTCTCCATCACGAAATATCTCGGACGAACTTCGCTGATGAGGCGGAAGTATTCGTAAATCAGGTTGCCGCGCGGGTCACTCAGCGCCGCTCGTTTGCCACCGGGCGAAAAGCTCTGACAAGGCGGCCCGCCCACCATCAATTCGACTTCACCGGAGCACTCTCGAAGTTCGCGGAGTTTTGCACCCGTCAGTTTCGTCACGTCCCCGTCGAGCAGTGTCAGGGAAGGGCGATTGCGTCGAACGGTTGTGCAGCACCAAGAATCAATTTCGACGGCGAGCGTCGGATGGACTCCGGCCATTTCCAAACCCAAGTCGAGCCCCATCGCTCCGCTGAAGAATGACCACACTTCGGGCGACGACTTGTCCGGGGAATTCGCCCTCTTTCGGGCGTGCCAGTTGAGTTTGGTCTTCGTGCTCATGCCCTAGCGTAAACTTCTTGGCCTTTTTGGACAAACTTCTTCGCAGAAATGATCTTTCTCATTTCCTCCGCGATGACGCTGTGTTGCATTGGCTGACCTGAGTTTCGTCAGAGCGCGCTACCTGTCAACCGTTCGTATGCCTCCAGATATTTCGCTGTCGTCTTCGCGACAACATCGTCGGGCAGGCGCGGGCCGGGCGGGGTCTTGTTCCAGTCGAGTGTTTCGAGATAATCGCGGACGAATTGTTTGTCGTAGCTGGGCTGGCTTTTGCCGGGGGAGTATTGATCGGCGGGCCAGAAGCGCGACGAGTCGGGCGTTAGCACTTCGTCAATCAGGATCAGTTTCCCCTCGAACATCCCGAACTCAAATTTCGTGTCCGCGATGATGATGCCGCGCTCGCGGGCGTAGGCGCGGGCCGTGTTGTAAATCTTCACGCTCAAGTCGCGCGCCTGTTCGGCGATTTCTCGCCCGGTGATTTCACACGCCTGCGCGAAGGAAATGTTTTCGTCGTGACCGGTTTCGGCTTTCGTCGCCGGTGTGAAGATCGGCTCGGCCAGTTCCGATGATTCCTTCAAACCGGCGGGCAGATTGATGCCGCAGATCGCGCCGGTCTTTTGATAATCCTTCCACCCCGAGCCGGCCACGTAGCCGCGCACCACGCACTCGATGGCGAGCGGTTGCGCCCTCTTCACGATCATGCTGCGGCGGGCGAGTTGGTTTTGCAAATCGGCGGGGAGACCGGCCAAGGCCGGAACGCCGAACGGTTCGCCCGCGCGCGCCAGTAAATGATTCGGCACGAGATTGGAAAACTTCTCGAACCAGAAATGGGAAATCTGCGTGAGCACTTCGCCCTTGCGCGGGATGCCGTTGGGCATGATGACGTCGAAGGCGGAGATACGGTCGCTGGCGACCATCAGGTAGCGGTCGCCGAGGTCGAAGAGTTCGCGGACCTTGCCGCTGCGGAGTTTTTTGATTCCGGGCAGATCGAGTGAAAGCAGGGTGTCGTTTGCGTTTGCCATGCGGCGAAGTATGCGAATCGGATTTCGCGGTTCAAGACTCAAACGAAGGCAGCGCCGGAGTTCACCCTTCAGCTTGTCCGGAAACACGCCACAGCGTGGACGCCAACTTTCACGCCCGCCGGATGAGCTTCGCCGAAATCCAGCCGACGAGCACCAGCGCTGAAAGAATGATCCAGTTGTAACGGCTGCCGTACGTGCCGGAGTAGTGATTGCTGATCATCGTGAAGACGACCGGCAGCACGATGAAGGTGTTGTGCTTCGAGCGGGTCTTGGCGCGCGCGCCTTCTTCGAGGTTCGGTTGTTGGCCCGCTTTGAGCGCTGCGACCATGCGGCGTTGCGCGGGGAGGATGCGCATCCAGACGTTCGCGGCCATGATGGTGCCGAACATCGCGCCGAGTTGCATGTAGGCGGCGCGACCGGTGAAATACTTGCAGCAAATCCACGACGTCAGCACCACGAACGCGTAACAAACGGCAACGCCGAGCGCGTCGCTCTTGCAAAATTTCCAGAACAGATCGTAAACGACCCAGCCCGCGAGCAGCAGGCCGACGCTCAGTCCGATGGCCGCACCTTTGGTGATCGGCGCGTCTTCAAAGTTGATCAGGTAGCCGCCGTGATAAAACAGCAGCCCGAACAAAAGGATGCCCGTGATCCACGTGATGCCGGCCTCCCACTTGAACCAGTGCAACGTGCCCGGCATGAGCTGCGGGACTTTTTGCTTTTCCACCGCGTAGAAGCCGCCGCTGTGGACCATCCAGACGAATTTCTTTTCGCCGGGCGGCGCCGGTTCTTTCGCCAGTTCCTCGAACCGCCCGTCCAGCCAGGTGAAGAAGAACGTGGCGCCCACCCACATGATGCCAGCGAAGACGTGCGCCCATCGGAGCGCGATTTCGAGCCATTGTTGAAATTCGGCGTTCATAGCTGAGACGGTTTGGTTGTCGGACGGCAGCAGGGTGCGCGGCTGCGGTGGAGGGTCAAGGAAGAATTCGGGATGGGACGAACATCCAACATCCAACATCGAACATCCAATGTCCGGCGCGGTTCATTGTTCGATGTTGGATGTTGGATGTTGGTTGTTGGACGTTGGATGTTTCCTGGTTTCCCTCTCAACGGAACTTGCCTTCACGCGCGTGGCTGGCAACTTGGTTTCGCTCATGAGCAACCTTTCGTCCGACGACATCAAGAACGCGTTGAAGGCCGTGAAATATCCCGGCTATTCGCGCGACATCGTTTCCTTCGGCCTCATCAAGGAAGCCAACGCCGCCAACGGCGCGGTCAGTGTCTCGATGCTGCTGACCACCGCCAACGCCGAGGCCGCCGCGCAGATCAAAACCGATTGTGAACGCGTGCTGAAGGCGTTGCCGGGCGTGCAGCACGTTCACGTGGAAGTGAAACAACCCGCTGCCGCGCCGGGCGCTGCACCCGCCGGCGGCGGGGCTCCGTGGGCGAATCAAAACCGCGTGCCCGGCATCAAACGCATCGTGGCCGTCGCCAGCGGCAAGGGTGGCGTGGGCAAGTCCACCATGTCGGTGAATCTCGCGTGCGGCCTGCGGCATCTCGGCGCGCGCGTCGGCCTGCTGGACTGCGACATCTACGGCCCGAGCATTCCGCTGATGATGGGCATCAATCAACGGCCCGGCCTGAGCGATGACGAGAAAATGATTCCGCCGACGAGCCACGGCGTGAAGTTGATGAGCATGGGCTTCCTGTTGAACGACGACCAGCCCGTCATCTGGCGCGGACCGATGATTCAGCGGACGATCCAGCAGTTCATCACGGTGGTGGACTGGGGCGAACTGGATTTTCTGCTCGTGGATCTGCCGCCGGGCACCGGCGACGCGCAACTCACCCTTTGCCAGACCGTGCCGCTGGACGGTGGCGTGATCGTGACCACGCCGCAGGAAGCGTCGCTCGGCGTCGTGCGCAAAGGCATCGCGATGTTCGAGAAAGTGAACGTGCCCATCCTCGGCATCGCGGAGAACATGAGTTACTACACCACGCCGAACGGCGAGCGCGTGGAAATCTTCGGCCACGGCGGCGGACGCAAGGAGGCGGAGCGGTTGAAAATTCCGTTCCTCGGCGAAGTCCCGATCTTCACCGAAATCCGCGAAGGCGGCGACCGCGGCGTGCCGGTGGTGGTTTCCGCACCGGACAAACCGGCGGGCCAGGCGTTCTTGAAGATTGCGGAGGCGGTAAAACAAAAATTCAGTTAATCAATCGAGCCATTCCCACCGGACCGCCCCGGAGACAATTCAGGCTTTTCCCCGATGAAAATTGAATTGTCACAGAACCACCGCGGGCGTAGTGTCCAGTGAAATTGAACTTTTGGCGTATGTCGGATCAACCTAAAGAATCCCTCCAGCCGGGCGACCTGCTGAAAAATTCGTCGCTCTACCGCGAGTTCCAGGCCGAGCGCGAGGAGATTTTGAAACACAAATGGATCGAGTCGGAAAAAGCCGGACATGACATCGGCTTCGAGCGCGCGCTGACGGACTGGATCGTCAAGCACCGCTCCAAATGGCGCCGGCAGCGCCAGACCCAGACGCAAAACTAAACTTTCGGAACCACAGCACCTTTAACGCGGCCCTGCGAGGTCGCGAAGGCGCAACATGAAAAAAACTCTTTCAACCGCGAACCCGCCGCCTTGGGTTCGCATTTTTCTTTGGTGCGACCGGCGACCGGATTTCGGCAAGCACCAACCTCCAAGCTCCAACATCCAGAGAAGCGCCAAGCTCCAAACAGCCGAACGGCTGTGCCCGTTGTCGGAGTTGGAGCTTGGTGCTTGGAATTTCTCTGGAGCTTGGTGCTTGGAATTTGGAGCTTTCTTGTATGCCTGAATCCGCCATCGTCCTCAACGCTGCGGCCATCCAGCGCGCGCTCACGCGCATCGCGCACGAGATCACCGAGCGCAACGAAGGCGGCGGCGATGTGGTGCTCGTCGGCATCCAGCGCGGCGGTGTGCCGCTGGCGGAGCGATTGGCCACGTTGCTCGCTGGCATCTGGGGCGGCGCCGTTTCCTCCGGCAGCCTCGACGTTTCCATGCACCGCGACGATCTCGATCAACGCGCCGCGCCGAAGATTCATCCGACCGTCATCCCATTCGACGTGACCGGCAAAACCGTCGTGCTGGTGGACGACGTGCTGTTCAGCGGACGGACGATCCGCGCCGCGATGGATGCGCTGAACGATTTTGGCCGGCCCAAAAAAATCCAACTTGCTGTGCTGATTGACCGCGGCCATCGCGAACTGCCGGTCAAGGCGGACTTTGTCGGCAAAAACGTGCCCACCTCGCTCGCGGAAAAGGTTCGTGTGCGCGTTGGGGAAGCGGGCGTGGAGGATGAGGTTGTGGTGGAAAGAAAATGATTTTACGCCTGACATTGAATTCGTGTGACGCTCGCCCTCACCCCGGCCCTCGCCCCCGGGGAGAGGGAGAATTATTCGCTGTCACTGGCGAGAACCGGCGGCTGAGGTGGTCAAGCGACCTTGAAGTAAGAGAGAATTGCCGATTGCTGTCCCCTCTCCCCGGGGGAGAGGGTCAGGGTGAGGGCGAGCCAACATACAAACCTCATTTCCGCTTTTTCGCGCGCACATGAGCTGGAATCGCCAACATCTCCTCGACATCGAATCGCTCACGGCGGACGAGATCGTCACCGTGCTCGACACCGCGCGCGCTTTTAAAGCCGTCGGCGAGCGAGCGATCAAGAAAGTTCCGGCATTGCGCGGTCGCACGGTGGTGAACCTGTTCGTCGAGCCGTCCACCCGCACGCGCACCAGTTTCGAGCTTTCTGAGCAACGCCTCTCCGCCGACATCATCAACTTCACCGCCGAAGCATCGTCATTGAAGAAAGGCGAGACGCTCAAGGACACGGCGAAAAATCTGGAGGCGTTGAACATTGATTTCATCATCATCCGCCACAGCGCGGCGGGCGCGGCGCATTTTCTTTCGCGCGTGCTCAACGCCCACGTCATCAACGCCGGCGACGGCGCGCACGAACATCCCACGCAGGCGTTGCTCGACGCATTCACCATCCGCGAGCGCAAAGGCAAGATTGAAGGCCTGAACGTCACGATCCTCGGCGACATTTTGTTCAGCCGCGTCGCCCGCTCGAACATCTGGGCGCTCACGAAGCTCGGCGCGAAGGTCACGCTCTGCGGCCCGGCCACGCTCGTCCCGCGCACCTTCGAGGCGATGGGCTGCCGCGTGACGCATCATTTGGACGACGCCATCCGCGACGCGGACATCATTCACCTGCTGCGCATCCAGCACGAGCGCCAGCGCCAGACAATGTTCCCGAGCCTCAACGAATACACGCAACTCTTCGGCCTGAACAAAGCCCGGCTCGCGCAGACAAAACCTGACGCGCTCATCATGCACCCCGGCCCGGTGAATCGCGGTGTGGAAATTGACAGTGACATCGCCGACAGCGCCCGCTCGTTGATATTGGAGCAGGTGACGAACGGCATCGCTGTGCGCATGGCCGTGTTGTTCCTCGTGAACGGCGGCAAAGGCCCGCAGGAAATCGCGGCGGGCTGACATTCCTGACGTTACTCGCGCTCGCTTCGGGCTTTCAGCATCCGGCGGATTACTTTCGGCTCACGGCGCAAGTCCAACACCGCCACCACCACGGTCACTTCCGGCTCGATCACGTAGAAGATGCCAAAGTACGTCCGGCGGATGATGGCTCGGCGGTAGTGTTTGTACTTCCGTTGAAAAAGTTCCGGATTCCATTCGATCCACGAAATGGTTTCACGAAATTTGTCCCGAAACTGTTCCGCGCCTCGCGGCAGCCACGAATCGTAAAATCCGCGCGCCTGTCGCAGGTCGAACTCGACAAACTCCAGGAATTCGACGGGCTGGGTCCTCACTTGCGCGCGAGTCGGCGTTCCAATTCGGCAAGGGACAGGCGTTTTGCGCGACCGTTTTTATAGGCGCTCCAACGCTCATCCAGCACGGCTCGCTGGCGCGGGCTGACGGGGGAAGTGTCGTCCACGCTCGAGAACCATAGCTCCTCCGCGAGTTGGAGGCGCTGGCGCTTGGGGAGATTCGTCAACGCTGGAAAATCCGCGAGTGTCATGGCCGCAATTTATGAGTGGTCGAGGCCGGATGCAAGCGGGCGATTTGGCCAGTCTGGCAAGTCTGCGCTCAGTTCCTTCGCAGAACAAACGGCATCGCGTGCGTCTGACTGTTTTGTTCCTGGTCAACGCCGGTTACTTCTCTAGAAACTCCTTGGGCAACTCGAAGCCTTCCCGCTTCGCCAGATCAACCCAACCTTTCGGAAATAGCGGCCGAAATACTTCCGGGAAGAAATGTGGCGATACGTCCTGAGAGCTGGTGCCGCCTGCTTGCTGTAACTGGACATTCAAGTGTTGCTCATCTCCGGCCAGGTAGCGTTTGACCGTCATTGTCGTCGTTTCGCCCTGAACACCGATGTCTCTCATCCAGTCGCTCGCGTAATTCAGCAACAACTCCGCCCGTTCCGTACCGAGCGCGTCAAAAACTCCGGCGGCAAAGGTGTTGCTCAAGCTCTGCGACATGGCTGGATCGTTTGTCAAGGTGTATTGCGCCACAACGTCATCCTTCGGCTCGCTTCTTTCCGTGTGTGACAACGACCATTCCTTGAACTCCACCTGGCCGCGTTGGATGGCCGCTTCGACCTGCCCGCGCTCTTCCGGCGTCATGGCCAGAATCGTGGCGGCGAGATCGCTCAGCTTGCCGCGGCGGACGGCAGGCATGGAAACATCCCGAAGCGTTTCTTTGCTGACGACGATGTATTCCTCCGCAGACCGCCAGTTGAAACCCAATTCCTCGAGCAGAAGCTCCCGTAACTCCGGCGTGAAGCGCCGCGCGTGATTGGTTTTGAGGGCTGACCAGAGGGCGCTCTCTGCCGCAGCTTGCGACCGCGCGAGTGTTTGCTTCAACTTGCGAACACGGCTGACTAGTTCAATCTGCGCGCGCTGTGCGTGGGCTACCGATTGAGTTTGCGTCATCCACGACTCCCGGGCAACGCGCGTTTCTCCTCGAAGTAGTTTCGTTGACCGATGTGCGGCAAGGAATACTCCGCCGCCGATGCCGAGAACGATCAAGCCCAGCAGGATTTTTTTCATCGCTTGGTCTCCTTTCCCCATCGGCTGATCGCCTGTTCCTCAAACCAACTCAATCCCCGTCGGCGCAGGGCTTCCGCCAGATAGGATCGGCCGAGTTCCTCGGAGCGTACTGTTTTGTTCGGGTCGCCATCCGGAAGAAACATGGAAAGCGTCCCCCTATTCATGCTCATCATCATTTGATCGTTCGCCCATGAATAACCCATGGTCGGCGTTCCCTTGTCGCCAGGTGCGACCCAGACCAACAGTTGCTGCGCCGATTTATTCACGTCGAGATGCAGGACCTGGTCCAGCGTGTAAGTGCCGTGCTCCTCGAGTTTGGCCCGCACCAGCGGCCACCGTACCTCCCCAAGAATGGCGCGCATATCTGCCAGCACCCGATCCGCGCGCGCTTTTGTTTCATCACCCAATGCTGGAACGACGAACACCTTGGTGGCGATCACGGTGTCTGGAAAACTGCCGCGCCAGGGTTTGTTTGTCTCATAGACCCCGGCTTCCATGTCTCCTTCTACCTCCGCAAAATGCCGGCGAAGTGTTTCTTCCAAAGTCTGACGTTCCGACGGCGTCAAACCCATCAGTTTACGCGCAGAAGGTTTGATGACGCCCGGTGGTAGAATTGGCGTGCCAGCACTTAGTTTGGGCAGGGCCGATTTCGGAATCCGCACCAACGGCGAATCCTCCGGCCAACGGTATTCGGCGCCGGTGAGCTGCTCGCGAATCCGCCTCTTCCACGCCTCGAATTTTTCTGTGGACTCCGCGGCGCGGGCTGAACTCTCGTTCGCTTTGGCGAGGGACATCTCCAAGCTTTCGGAACTCGCCCGCAACCGTTCAATCTCCGCTTGCACAGTTGCACGTTCGTTACGGGTGGCGAGAAGTTGTGTTTGAATCCGCCTCGCTTCTTCGCTCGCGCCGCGCCGCTCGTTTAATTGCAACCCCACGGGCACGGCGGCCAACGCGAGGCACAACGCCGCAACTTGTGGCGTGGACAAACTCGCCAGCCGCGCGAGCAGCGCGGTCAAACCGGCCAGCGCCGGTGGTGCCGCTGCCAATGCAAAACTCACCACGGCGCTGGCCGTAGCCGCCGATGCTGATGCGGCCGTGTGCTGAAGCGCGGCGGCGGACGCGGCCACGGTTACGGTCTTGAAACCACGGTGCTGAAAGAATTGAGAAAGTTTTTCGAGCGCGCCTTGCACGCGCTTCTGCGCCGCGTCCTCGCCCACGCCGAGCGAGACGCCCACGTCACGCAGCGATAGGCTTTCGTAGAAGCGCAGCAGCAGCGCGGTGCGGTCCTTTTCGCGGAGAGAAAGCAACGCTTCATCCAGCAACTGCACGAGGGCGTTGAACGCGGGTTGTTCGTTCGGGGTTTTCATGGTCGTGCCCAGTTCGGCGGCGGTTTCTTCGCGGCGACGACGGCGCAGTTCGCCGCGCAGCCAGGATTTGGATTCGAGCAACGCCGTCTTGTAGAGCCACGCCGGAAGGGAATCGTCCGGCGCGAACCGCCACGCTTTGCGGGCCAGCACGGTGAAGACGTTTTGCGCGACCTCCTGCGCCGCGCCCGGGTCTTCCAGTTTTCGTAGCGCCGTTGCGAAGACGAGATCAAGATGTCGGCGCACGACATCGGCGAAGGCGGATTGCTCGCCGTGGCGCGCGAACCGCTGGAGCAGTTCAAAATCTTGACGTCGCTCGTTCATGTTTCACCGATAGGCTGCCGCCCTGAACGGAAAACCGAAAACATTTTGCGGAAATGTTTGGGCAGGCTTCGCCTAGGAAATTGGCCTGAACCGTGGTGATAGAAAAGATTTCTGTTGAAACGCTGGCGGTTCGTCCAAAATACCCATCGTATCGCATTATGAAATTGGACGAGAATCAACGTCAGAAGGTCGCCGCGTGGATCGCGGACGGACTCAAACTTTCCGAAATCCAGAACCGCATCGGCAAGGAACTGGGGGTTCAGATGACTTACATGGAAGTCCGCTTTCTCGTGGACGATCTCAAGCTCACGCCCAAAGACCCGGAGCCGCCGAAGCCGCCCGCTCCCAGCCCGTTGACGGCGCCGGCTGCCGCTGCGTCACCGCTCGCACCTGAAGTTCCCGGCGCCGACGCGCCGGCGGGCGGCGTTTCCGTGGCGGTGGATCAACTCGCGCGTCCCGGCACGATGGTCAGCGGCAAGGTCACGTTCAGCGACGGCCAGAATGCCGATTGGTATCTGGATCAGACGGGTCGGTTGGGTGTGGTGCCGGCGGTGCAGGGTTACAAACCTGCCGCCGCAGACGTGCAGCAATTCCAACTCGCGTTGCAGAACGAACTGGCGAAGATGGGAATTTAAGAAAATACCCAAGTACCCAAACACCCACCCAGCCACCGGTCGCTTGATTTTGGGTGTTTGGGTACTTCACCCCGGCGGCGTGAAGAGTTCAATGGAATGTCCGTCCGGGTCGCGCACAAAAATCTGCATCGCACTATCGGGTCGCGGTTTCGGCGGGCGAAAATCTGCATCAACTTTCCGCAAGTGCTCTTCCCACGATGTGATGTCGTCCACTTTCAGCGCGAAGTGATTGTTCCGGCTGCGCGGTTCGATTGGTTCGTTTGTCCGGCCGATGAGATGCAGTTCCTGTTGTGTTCCCAACCGGAACCACGCGCCCGGAAAATCAAAAGCCGGTCGCGGCATGGATTCAAGCCGCAGCACGTGGGAATAAAATGCGCAGCTTCGCGCCACGTCCGAAACGTGGAGCGCCACGTGATTGAGTTCGAGAATTCTCATTCGACGACACGCTCACGAGCCGCGTACCCGAAAGAAACGGCTCGCATTGGTGATCGGGATGGTCGCCGATTGCAGGGCGGTTGTCACGATTCCACTCCACGCCGCGGGAAATGTATCTGTCCGTTCGATCACGAACGGCGCGGCGCCACCCGTCCAGTTCAAATTTGCATTCGTGCCGGCGCGCGCGATGGCCAGCGAGATGGGCGGCGGTGCGGCGGCGATCACGACGGCATCGTAGGCAACGGCATGAACGCCATCGTCTGCGCTCAGCATGAGCGTAAAAACGCCGTTGGTGTTAAAGGTCACCGTCGTGTTCGTCAGTGCGGCGTTGGCGAACGTGAAATTCGTCGGGCCGGAGTAGAGCTTCCATTGATTCGTCGTCGGGGGAATTGTGAGGCTGGCGAATCCTTGCAGTTGAAACGGCACGCCGACGGTCGCGATTGTATCTGGGCCGGCATAGGCCGTGGCTGCGCCCGCCGAGCGCGGGCCTTCAGTCGGGCCGGTGGTTTGGACAACTTCAAAATTCGTGATGCCGATGCCGACGCTGCCGATGTGATCGAACGCAGTTCCCCAGCGATCGTCCGGCGTGATGGAAATCGAGAAGAATGAACTGCTGTTGTCCGAAACCAGCGCGCCGTATTTTTTCAAGCCGAGCAGCAGTGCTTTTTCTTCCTTTGTCCAATTTGTCTGAATCACGTAGCTCGCTTTCAGTCGGAGGCGCTGGCCCATCGCGGGATAATTTGTCTGCGAAGCCGACACCGATCCGGCGTGATGCGTCGCGGGATAAATGTGTTGATTGCGCGATTTCACGACGATGAGCCGGCACGCGTGCTCGACCATGCCGCGTTGACATTCGTCGTAACGCACGAGCGCGGGGAACATGGGAAAGCCCGCGGCGTCGCCAGAGGTCCAGGTGTCCGGTCGCAGATTGTTATTGGTCAGGTTGAAAATCGCGCCGTTGGTTGCATACCAGTTCACGCCATTGCGCAAGGTGCGCCAGGTTTCAAAGATCAGTCCGCTGCCCGGCTGCACGGTGATCGAGTGCCGGTCGCCGCCGTCGTCAGTTTGCTGCCATTGCGTGAGCGTCTGACTGCCAGTGCCCGTGGGCCAGGTTTCCATGGGGAGGTTCGTCGCGATGGGATACAGCCCGTTCGGAAAAACTCCGCCGTTCAAATCCGACTCGTCCGGGTAGCCGCCCAGAAAGGAGATCGTCACGAGCGGCTGATTCGCCGGCACGAGCACGTAATTCATTTCCTGAAACAATTTCAATTTCCGGTTCGACGCCGAGGGCACGTCCGAATTGATCTGCGTGATCAGCGCGTCCGAATTTGTTAGCAACGGGCGGCGCGCGATGTCTTCGTTCCAAGGATTGGTCACCGGGAAGATCTGCAACGCAGAAACAATCGCGTCCGCGTTCGGGGTGTTGAACAGGGTGGTGTTCGTCACGACTGGCAACGCGCCAAGGATTCGGCCCTCGTGGTTGATGCGTTCGGCCAGGCACGGTTGTGCGAGCAAAACCAGAAAGAAAAAAATTGTTGGCAGCCGAAATGTCATGCGTACGGTCATAGTCTCCGCCGGAATTCAGCAAGTGCAAAGCCAGAGTTGCGGCAGGCGCGGCTTGAATTTTCCGCGGCGGAGGGTCAGGCTGCGCGAGAATCAATTATGCCCAATCACTTTGCAAAACACCTTGGCGCTTCCTTCGCCACCGCGCTCCTGCTTGCCGGTTGCGGCAGTCCACCCACGCACAGGGCGGCTCACTTCCGGACCGGGGAATCGGTTGTCCTGATCGGCCAGGAGCCGGCGAATCTGGCGTTCACGCCGTCAAAGCTGATTGACCTTCGCAGCACCTATCGCGATGCCTTGCCCAAGACGTTTCATTACCAGGCGGGACGCGACTTTGTGGTGACCAGCGCGGGGGCGATTCAACGAACACCCAACTCGCGCATTCCCGATTTCGGCTCGAACATTCTTTACCGAAAGGAAGATTTCAATCACGGCGAGTTTCCCGGCTACGGCAACGGGCCATTTTTCGTTTACGTGGATTATCAACATCGTGAGGCGTGGCAGCCGTTGCGGGTGAAACCCGGGCTGTCGGCTGCGGCACTGCCCGTCACCAGCGGGAAACTTCACGCCGGGGAATCACTCTGCATCGTCGCGTATGGCGACAGCATCACAGCGGGCGGTGAAGCCACCGAGTCGGGTTTGATTTTCTGGGAGCGTTGGGCCGAGGTGTTGCGGAAGAAATATCCGCGCGCCCACATTGCCATCACGAACGGCGCAACCGGTGGCGACTCCACGGCGCAAGGTTTGCAGCGGTTGCCGGCGAAAGTGTTGTCGCAAAAGCCGGACCTGGTGCTGATCGGGTTCGGCATGAACGACCATAACCGCGAAGGCTTTGGCGTGCCGCTCGGCCAGTTTGCAGAAAACTTGCGCGTGATGATTGACCGGATTCGCGCCGACACGGGCGCGGAGATCGTTTTATTCTCCGCCTTCCCGCCGAATCCGAAATGGCATTTCGGATCGCACAACATGGCGGCCTATGCGGACACAACTGAAGAGGTCGCGCGCGAGAAGCGCTGCGCGTTCGCCGATGTGTTTCACTGGTGGCAGGATTTTGTCGCGCGCAAGAAGCCCGAGGACCTGCTCGCGAACAACATCAATCATCCGAATGATTTCGGGCACTGGATTTATTTTCAGGCGCTGTTGGGGCTTGGGCTTTGATGCCGGGCTTGACTGTGGAAGGCCGAGGGTTACTTTCCAGTTGTGAATTCGCTCCGCCAGCCAGCAGTTTCCCCGATGTGTCGGGGCTGGCATTTCTTTTTTTATTGGTTTACCAACGCGCACCTGCGGCAGCGATAAATTCTTTCAACCAAAATCGCCGCAGGTCGCAATGACGCCCTGCGGCGTTTTTGTTGCGAGGCGCGGCCAACCCAAAACGAACCATGATCATTGTCCTTAAACCCGGCATCTCGAAGGCGGATGAACGCACGGTCCTCGCCGAGATCCGCAAGCTTGGCTACCAGCCGCACGTCATGCGCGGCGTGGCCCGTACGGTCGTCGGTGCCATCGGCGACGAACTTACCCACTCCAATCTCGAAACACTCACGGCGCAATTTCCCAAGCTGGTCGAGAGCGTCCTGCCCATCCAGAAGCGCTACAAACTGGTCAGCCGCGAAGCACATCCAGCCAACTCGACCATTCGCGTGCGCGAGCACACGCTCGGGGGAAAAACTTTCCACGTCATGGCCGGGCCTTGTTCGGTTGAGAGCGAAAAGCAACTGCTCACCACGGCGAAGGCCGTGAAGGCGGCGGGCGCGACGATGCTGCGCGGCGGGGCGTTCAAGCCGCGCACCTCGCCGTACGAATTTCAAGGTCTCGGCGAGAAAGGTTTGAAACTGCTCGCCAAAGCCCGCAAGGAAACCGGTCTCGCCATCATCACCGAGTTGCTTTCCGAATCGCACGTCGAGCTGGTCGCCGAGTACACGGACATCATCCAGATCGGCGCGCGCAACGCGCAGAATTTCCAGTTGCTCATCGCGGCGGCAAAAACCGGCAAGCCGGTGCTGTTGAAGCGCGGGCTGGCCATGAAGATCGAGGAATGGCTGCTGGCCGGCGAATACGTGCTGGCCAACGAGAACCCGAACCTGATGTTCTGTGAGCGCGGCATCCGCACGTTCGAGACTTACACGCGCAACACGCTCGATCTCTCAACGATCCCCATCATCAAGCGCGAGTCGCACGCGCCGATCGTGATTGATCCGAGCCAGGGCGCGGGCCGCGCGGACCTCGTGGCCGCGATGTGCAAGGGCGCGGTGGCGATGGGCGCGGACGCCCTGTTGATCGAGGTGCATCCGAATCCCGCCGAGGCGTGGAGCGACGGGGCGCAGCAGGTCACACTGGAAGGTTTCGTGAATTTGATGAACGAGTTGAAGCCTTTCATCGCGGCGGCAGGTCGCGAGTAGCGCCGCAAAAAAACAAAATCCCCCGTCCGGGAGCGCGTTCCGCCGTGACACAATGGTTTAACACGACCGACCGTCATCTTCACCGACAGGGGACTTGATGAATGGCTTGCCGGCACCGCGACCTACAGTCGGGGGGCCGGGCCATTCTGTCGTCCAAACCGGACGGACAAACCATCTCCCAGTCCGCGGTCACTGCCGCCGGTTAACTGGGATTTTCGAAGTCAGCCGGGTCCGTGACCGGGTCTGATCCGAAATGAAAACCGTTTTCGTCCTGGTAGCCGAGGGGAGCTGTCGCCGCCGAGACCAGTTCAATGAACAGGCCGCCCGCCAGCAACGCCGCCACGATGAGTAATACCGTCATCACGGTTTCGTCTTTAGCACTCGCAATGCCACGGCCGTTTTATCGGGGAAAACCCAGAAGGCGGGAGCGGGGATTGTCCTGTTTTCGGGATGGCGTCCGGGGGCGGGACAGAATCAGACGATTCATCAAAATAAAAAGCCGCGCCCCAACGAGGCGCGGCTTGCAAAAAATCCGGCGATTACTTCTTGAACAGATCGCCGACGGCGGAAGCGCCATCTTTGGTCGCGGCGATGGCTTTCTTGATCTGTTCCTTCAAGGCGTCCACCGATTTTTGCTGGTCCGCCGTGAGCGTGAGTCCGGCGAGCTTGTCCAGCGCCGCCGAGGCGTCCGAGAATTTCCTTTCGCTGACGAGGCTCTTCGCCTTGTCAATCAACTCCTGGGCTTTTGCCGTGGCGGTGGCGGTAGCTGCCTTCACCTGCTCCTTGGCCGCGTCCACGACTTTGACGCCTTCGGCTTTGGCGGCCTCGGCGGTTTTGGCGATGGCGTCGCCGGTGGTGTTCGCGGCTTTCTTCACGTCGTCCGCGATGGTTTTCGATTCGTCCTTGCTGCAACCGGCGAACGCCAGCGCCAGTCCGGCCACGAGTGTCAAAGTAACTATGTTTCGTTTCATTCTATTTTCTGAGTTCATGTTTTTGGTTCAATACAAAGCGAGCCTTTGCTCATTCCAAGCATCCAAAATCTCGGAGCAAAACTCAAATGAATTTGCGCGCGCGACCAAGCCCGTTCCGCCCTTGCCAGCGGTGGATGGGGCTGTCAGTTTCGCTTCGTGCCAAGTCTTCGCTGGAAGCATCTGGAAACGGTTGGAGTCGCTGCGTGGTTCGTCACGGTGCCGGTGGCGGGCTGGACGGCCGCCGCACCGCCCACCGATTTCGTTATCACCAATGCGAACGTCATCACGGTGGACAAAAACTTTTCGCGCGCCGAGGCGCTCGCGGTTCGCGGGGATAAAATCATTGCCGTCGGACGCAACCAGAAAATTTCTCCGCTGATCGGCGCGAGCACTCGCGTGCTGGATGCGCGGGGCAAAACCGTTTTGCCCGGCTTGATTGACAGCCACGTTCATTCGTATCGCGCGGCGCTCAGCGAATTCGGCGAGCCGAAACCCGTCCTCACCTCGCTGGCGCAGGCGTTCGATCACATCCGCGAGCAGGCCGCGAAAATTCCAGCGGGCGGTTGGATCATTCTCGAACGTGTTTACCCAACGCGCATGACGGAGGGCCGGTTGCCAACCAAGTACGAACTCGACCTCGCCGCGCCGAACCATCCGGTCTATTGGAACTGCGGCCCCGTCTCGATGGCGAACCAGAAGGCGCTGGACGTTTCCGGCATCACCGGCGACACGCCCGATCCGTCGCCCGGCGAGATCGTCCGCGATCTCGAATCCGGCGCGCCCACCGGCCTGCTGCGCAACGCTGCGCACCTGCTCAAAGTCGTCGCGCTCGTGCGCAAGCCCACTCCTGCCGAGGAACGCACGGCGGTGAAGAAACTTCATTCACTTTACAACCAGCAAGGCATCACGAGCATTGACGAACGGCGGACGGAGTTTGCGGCGATAGATCTGTTCCGCGACCTCGCGCAGTCCGGCGAGTTGACCGTGCGCGTCAATTGCACGCGCATGATGGACCCGGTGCCAAAGACGCTCGACGAATGTTTGAAGAAACTCGACGAGATGACGCGCGGCCCTCAACTCCCCGGCGCGCCGGAGCGGAGCGAAGGCGGTTCAACTCTCAACTCTCAACTCTCCTACGGCCCCACCGGCGCCGGCGACGACTGGGTGCGCATCGGTCCGCTCAAAGTGTTGCTCGACGGCGGCATGTTGATCGGCACGGCTTACATGCGCCAGCCGTGGGGCATCGGCGACACGTATCAAATCCGCGACGGAAATTATCGCGGCCTCCTCAACGTGAAACCGGAATTGCTCAACGCACTCTACGCCGAGGCCGCGCGACGCGGCTGGCAACTCGCCGCGCACTGCACGGGCGAGGCCGCGATGGACGTGTTGCTGGATTGCTACGAAAGCATCCAGAAGCAGACCGACATCCGCTCACGCCGCTTTGAGATTTGCCACGCGAACTTTCAGTCAGCGGAAAATTTCAAACGCTGCCGCGCGCTCGGGATCGTTGCCGATGTGCAGCCCGCGTGGCTTTACAAAGACGGCGCGAGCCTGCTCCGCACGCTCGGCGAAGAACGGATGAAATGGTTCATGCCGCTGAAATCCTGGCTGGCCAATGGCCTCACCATCGGCGGCGGCAGCGACCACATGGTCATCCTTGATTCGGTTGATGGCACGAACCCGTGGAATCCGTGGCTCGGGATGTGGATCGCCCTCACGCGCCAGACGGAGTCCCGATTCAAAATCGGGATGCTCAATCCGGCGGAACGGCTCACCCGCGAGCAGGCGATTCGTCTCTACACGATCAACAATGCAAAGCTCACATTCGACGAGAAAAAGAAAGGCTCGCTCGAACCCGGCAAACTCGCCGACCTGATCGTGATTGATCGCGACGTGACGAAGTGCCCGGTGGACGAAGTGCGCGCGACGAAGGTTTTACTAACGATGGTGGGCGGAAAAATTGTTTGGGAGGGGCGAGCACCGGCCATTCCGGATGCTATTCAAGAAAGGTGATCTTCACCCCGCCCTCTTTCGGCTTGGAAAAACTGTCCAACAACGTCGGCGCGGATGAATTCCCCGTGGGCTTCGTTGCTTCAACCGGCTTCGCGCAAGTCTCCGCCTGTGGACTCAGCGCCGAGCGCAGAGCGCCTTCGACGAGTTGGGCGCAATGAATTTTCATCGGCGGCAGTGGGCCGAGTTCTCCGGCGAGTTCCTCGGTCTTGAGTGAGAGCGCTTCCTCCGCCGTCTTGCCGCGAATCAATTCCGTCGCGAGGCTGGCCACCGCGATGGCCGTCTCGCAGCCGAACGATTGGAACGTGGCGCGATCAATCACCTTCCGGCCATCCTGCTGCTTGAACTTCACCCACATCCGCAGCATCTCGCCGCAATCGGAATTGCCCACCGTGCCGATGGCGTCGGCGTTGGCCAACTCGCCCATGTTCTGCGGATTGGCCATCGCATCCTGGATCCGTTTTTGCAAATCGTCGTTCATAAGAATTTAACAGGAGCTAACGGAGGAAACGGAGAAATCATTTTTCATCCTCTGTTCCCCTTGTTTCCTCCTGTTCAACCAAGTTTGTATCTCCTCATCCCCGGCTCCACTTCTTGCGCCCACGCATCAATGCCGCCGCGCAGGCAGCGCACGTTTTGCAACCCGTGTCCCATGAAATACGCCGCCGCGTCGAGCGCGCCCTTGCCCTGATGATCCACGATCACCAGTGGGCGGATGTTCGAGCCGTCGCCCATGATCTGCCGCATCGCGTCCTGCGACATGAACAAAGCGCCTTCGATATGCACCGCTTCAAATTCCTCGCGCGACCGCACGTCCACGAGCCGCACGGACGGGTCTTGCGTTCGCCACTCGGCGAGTTCCTTCGGTTCGATGAGAATCTTCGCGTCCTGCTCGTGGCTGGATTGGATGTGGGCGAACACTTCGTTCACGTCCAGACCGCCGTTCCGTTCGCAAACCTGCGCGAGCGTTTCCGTCGGCTGAAATCCGCAACTGCTGCAGCCGCCGATGTGATAGCGGCGGAACAACGCGCGTTGCGCGCCGGGAAAATTTTCCAGCACCGCGCTCATCGGCGAGTGCGGATTGATGGTGTCGGTGGCCGCGATCATAAAATACAAGTTGTCGCCGAACTATAACGCACCTTCCGCCCGGAGCGCAAAGGTTCGTTAAGCTTCGCGTGGTTCATTGCGGGCACTCTCTCCCCGCGAGGAACGAGTGGGGAGAGAGCCGGAGAGAGGGGAAATTTGAAGTTGGCGCTCCTCCTCTCCCCGGCCCTCTCCTCCGCTTCGCAGAGGAGAGGGAGAAGCGCGCCCTCAGAACTTGTCGTCGCTTCCAGTTGCCTCTGTTCTCTCCGCCGCCCGCTTGCCGCGACTGCGGGCGGGTGCTAGTCTCCGCGGGCGTGGAAAAGCATCTCCTCAACCTCGTTTGCGTGGCGGCGCTCGCCGTCGTCGGACTCTCGTGCCAGCCGCCCGCCAGCCCGGACAGCGTCTCCGGCACGATTGAAACCGATGATGCGCGCGTGGCGTCACGTTACGGCGGGCGCGTTGAAAAAATCCTGGCGCAGGAAGGCGAAGGACTTTCCGGCGGGCAGGTGATCGTTGAACTCGACGCCGCCGAACTGCACGCGAAACGCGATCAGATCGCCGCGCAACTGGCCGAAGCCGAGGCCGGCCCGCGCAAGGAGGAGATCGCCACGATGAAAGCCGAATGGGAGGCCCAGGTGGCGCAATTGAACCTCGCGCGCCTCGAACGCAAACGCGCGGAAGAATTGTTCGCCGCCAAAACCATTTCCGAGATCGAGCGCGATCGCGCCGTGACGAGCGAGCAGGCGCTGGAGAAGACCGTGGCCGCGGCGAAGAGCCGCTACGATCTGTTGCTCGCGGGCACACGGCCCGAACGCATCGCGCTGGCCCGTGCGCAACTGGCCGAACTGGACACGCAGTTGCGCGAGATGAAAATCTTCGCGCCGACGAATTGTGTGCTGGAAGTCTTGAGCGTGAAGCCCGGCGACGTGCTCGCGCCGAACCAGCAGGTGGCTACCGTGCTGTTGACGAATCACATCTGGGTGCGGGTGTTCGCGCCCGAGCCGTGGCTGGGACACATCGCCGTGGGCGACGCGGTGAAGGTGCGCGTGGATTCGTTCCCCGGAAAAGATTTCGCCGGCGCGGTCGAGCAGATCGCGCGCAGCGCCGAGTTCACCCCGCGCAACGTGCAGACCGTGGGCGAACGTGTGAAACAGGTTTTCGGCGTGAAGGTGCGGCTCGACAACGCCGAGGGCAAACTCCGCGCCGGCATGGCGGCGGATGTGTCGTTCCCGAAAGTGCCGAAGTGATCCCACCCCATGCCCGCCAAAACCATGATCGAATGTGAAAACCTGACCCGGCGGTTAGGTCATTTCACGGCGGTGGATCACGTTTCGTTTTCCATCGCCAAGGGTTCGATCTTTGGTTTCCTCGGGCCGAACGGCGCGGCCAAATTGAGGCTGTTGCCAGCACCCTCGCCGTCGTGCTAGATTGGCCGCGATGCAATTCACCGTGGAAATGCCCGATCAATGCGCCCCACAGTGGGGAGACACGCCGGACGCGGTGGGCCGTCACGTCCTGGAGGACGCGGCGATTGAACGCTACCGCGAGGGTCGGCTCTCGCACCGGCAGGTCGGCGATCTGCTCGGCCTCGATTACTGGCAGACGGAAGCTTTCCTCAAGCAGCGCGGCGTGCCGCTGAATTATTCCCCGGCGGATCTGGATGCCGACCGCGCGACGCTCGATAAAATCCTGGCCGGCTCGTGAGCGTTGTCATCTCGGACACCTCGCCGTTGCATTACCTCATTCTCTGCGGAGCGGAAGCAATTCTGCCCCAGCTTTTCCAGCAGGTGGTCATCCCGCCGACGGTCTTCCAAGAACTTCAACAACCAAACACTCCGGCGTCGGTGAAGCAATGGGCTGGCTCGCTGCCGATGTGGGCCACCGTTCAGTAACCCAGTTCGCTCAATCTCAAGCTGGACGTGGACGCCGGCGAATTGGAAGCGATCTGTCTGGCGCAAGAGATCAAGGCCGCCGCCGTGCTGATGGACGACCGGGCCGGTCGCACCGCTGCACAACGTTGCGGCCTCGCGGTGGTCGGGACGATTGGGTTGCTTGAACAAGCAGCCGCGCGCGGATTGCTTGACCTGCCGGAGGCGATTACCCGGTTGCAGCAAACCAACGCCCGTCTTGATACAAAGCTTCTTCTTGCGGCACTTGAGCGCGACAAGGCCCGCAAACCGTCGTAGAAGCAGGCAGGAGCGCGGACATCAGTCCGCTTCAACATTCAAGTTCGCGACGCGTTGGAATAATCCCTTGCGCGTTGGCATTCGTGCGGTGAAGCGGACTGAAGTCCGCGCTCCTCGCCACGTCCTGCTTGCCGTGGTCGCCGGAAACGGGTTTAGTTTTCTCCGCCATGCCCGCCGAAACCATGATCGAATGTGAAAACCTGACCCGGCGGTTCGGGCATTTCACGGCGGTGGATCACGTTTCGTTTTCCATCGCCAAGGGTTCGATCTTCGGTTTCCTCGGGCCGAACGGCTCGGGCAAGTCCACGGTCATCCGCCGGTGGTGCGGCTTGCCTTGGCCGGGGTTCGGCGTAAGCTGAGGCCATGCTCAACTGGAGTCAGTGTTCAGCGGTGGAATGTGTGCCCGGCAAGGTCAGCGGCGCGTGGACCTTTCGCGGCACCCGCGTCCCGGTGAAGGCGCTGTTCGACAACCTCGAAGACGGCGCGACGGTCAGCCAGTTTCTCGAATGGTTTCCCGGCGTGACGAAGGAACAAGTTGAAACCGTCCTGGAATTCGCCGGCCAAAGTCTCGCCGTGGCCGAGCAACGCTGACGGAGGATGAAGATCCTCTTTGACCAAGGCACACCCGCTCCGCTGCGCCGCGCGCTCACTGGTCATCTGGTCGCCACCGCCTTCGAGCAAGGCTGGAGCAATTTGCAAAACGGCGATCTGATTCGCGTGGCCGAGGCGGATGACTTCGAGGTGCTGATCACCACCGACCAAAATCTGAAGTATCAACAAAATCTCCGCGGCCGGAAGCTCGCCATTCTGGTTCTGCCGACGACAAGCTGGCCAAAGATTCAGAAACACGCGGAGAAAATCTTGACCGCCGCGAACTCGCTCAAACCGGGTGAGTATCGAGAACTGGATTTCGGCGATTGATTCAGGCTCGCGTTTGTCCGTTCGTCGCGCTTCACTTGGCGGTGAGAAGTTCAAACTGATTTTCCATGCCCGCCGAAACCATGATCGAATGTGAAAACCTGACCCGGCGGTTCGGGCATTTCACGGCGGTGGATCATGTTTCGTTTTCCATCGCCAAGGGTTCCATCTTTGGTTTTCTCGGGCCGAACGGCTCGGGCAAGTCCACGGTCATCCGCATGTTGTGCGGATTGCTGGAGCCGAGCGACGGCTTCGGGCGCATCGCCGGGATTGATGTGGCGCGCGATACAGCCCAGCTCAAAGGTCTCGTCGGCTACATGTCGCAAAAGTTTTCGCTCTACGACGAGTTGACCGCGACGGAAAATCTTTTGTTCTACGGCCGGCTCTATGGTCTGGGCGGTCACACGTTGAAAGAGCGGCTGAACGAACTGATCGAAATCACGCACTTGCAACCGTACTTGAATCGCCGCGCGGCGCTGCTCTCCGGCGGCTGGCGGCAGCGGCTGGCGATGGCGTGCGCGCTCGTCCACAAACCGCAGGTGTTGTTCCTCGACGAGCCGACCGCCGGCATTGATCCGGTGGCGCGGCGCGAGTTGTGGGATTTGCTCTTCGAGTTTTCCAGCCAGGGCGTGACGCTCTTTGTCACCACGCATTACATGGACGAGGCGGAGCGCTGCACAAAGGTCGGCTACATTGACACGTCGAAGCTGGTCGTTTGCGGGCTGCCGGATGATTTGAAACAGTTGCCGCAGGTCAATCCGCCAGGCACGCGGCGGCTGGATGTGACGTGCGATCATGTGACGGTGGGCTTGCAAGTGCTGCGACGGCTGCCGGGCGTGCTGGCGGCGACGGTGTTCGGTCAATCCATGCACCTGCTCGTCGAACAGAAGATGTCCGAGCAGTTCATTCGCGACGAACTGGCGAAGGTGAAGATCCCGCAGGTGGACATCCGGCCGATCGGGCCGTCGTTGGAGGATGTTTTCGTCGCACTCACCAGCAACCGAAACAACGGAAAATGAAGCTCCAAATTTCAAACAAATCCTGCGCGGTCCGGTTTTTGGCTGTTTTGGGGTGAGATTGACCCGGCCAGGCGATGAACGTATTCTTGCCGCGGTCGAATGGATTTTGAAGTGTATGAAACGCGATCCGTCCTGGGTTAAAGCGCGAATTGCCGCCCGCATTTTATTGCGCCAGCGGGCGGGTCGCGTTTTGCCGCGCGACGCCCGGCTCGCGCGCCGTTTCGCTGAGGACCCTGGGGTGACGGACCGGCTGATGGATCAGGCGCTGGCCTGCCTCTGTGCCGGGTGCGGGATTCAGAACTACCATGACCTCCTTCGATCAACCCTGGCACCCACAGCTTGACTGGTCGGCCCCCGCGGGGCGGGTGCTGGATCAACTTGTGGCCGCCCTTCCGCCGAGCCGCCAATGGGAAATCATTGTCTTTGGCTCGTCCCCGCTTCAGCTCGGCGTGGACGCCCGGTTTTTGAGCGGCGACGTGGGTGTGATTCCCGACGAAGATATCACGGCGCACTGCGAGCGCGCCAAATTACTCAAAGGCCAGGCGGCGATCTACGTCGAGCCTTGCGCGAGCGTGGCGTTCACTGCCAGCCCGGACTGGTTTGTGCGCGCGTTTCGTTGTGAGCGGCGACACGTGACGTTCACCTTCCCACATCCGATTGACATCCTCGTTTCCAAAATCAAACGGCTGGAAGAAAAAGACCTGCGGGCGTTCAGACTCGTGCGCGAAATGACCGGCCACCCGAATGAAGCGGAGTTGATTCAAGCGTTGCGGCGCGTCGTGGACATCTTCCGGCCTTCCTTCGACGAAGAAAGCGCGGGCAATCCGTTGCACAACACCCAGGTTCTCTGGCGCGAATTTTTCGGCCGGGAGATAGACGTGCGCGCAACCATCATTACGCCGGCGCTGGCAGACCGCCGCCGCGCTTACGGCGGAGCGGGGCAGGGACTGAAAACCAAACTTTCCGGCGTCAAGCCATCCAAGTGAGAACCCTCTTCCGCGGCTTCACGGCCATTTTATTCAAAGAGTTCACGATCATCATCCGCGATTACACCACGCTGTTCTTCATGTTCTTTCCGCCGGTGATGCAGATCATCGCCTTCGGCTACGCGCTCGACAACGACGTGAAGAACATCACGACGGTCGTGCTGGACGAAGATCGCACGGTGGAGAGCCGGCAGTTGGTGGAACATTTCGTGAACACCCACAGCTTTCGCATCGTGAGCCAGGTCGGGAGCATCGAAGAACTTTCCGCCGAAATCCGGCGCGGTCACGCTTACGTCGGCATCCAGATCCCGCCGGGCTTCACGCGCGAACTCCACGCCGGCCATACCGCGCGGGTGCAGGTGTTGATTGACGGGTCGAACTCGACCACCGCCATGCAGGCGCTCAACACCTCGGTGGCGGTGGCCTTTCGCGAATCGTTGACGGTGCTCAATGCGAAACTAGGTCGCACCGGCCTGCCCGTCGAAGTCCGGCCCCAGGTGCTCTACAACCCCGGCGATGCTCAGTCCGAATTTTTTCGTGCCGGGCGTGATCGGCGTGGCGTTGCAGATCGCGACCGTGTTCGCGACCGCGCTTTCAATCGTGCGCGAACGCGAGCGTGGCACGCTCGAACAACTGCTGGTCAGCCCGCTCTCGCGCTGGGGACTCATGCTCGGCAAGCTCGTGCCGTATCTTTGCATCTCGATGACGATGGCGGCGGGACTGTTCGCCGTGTTGCGCTGGCTGTTTGATATTCCCATCGCCGGAAGTCTCGCGACGTTGTTCCTCGCGACGTTTCTTTATGTGTTCGCGCTGTTGAGCCTGGGTTTGCTGATCTCGACCGCGGCGCAAAACCACATGCAGGCGATGCAGATGGCGATGGTGTTCCTGCTGCCGACGATTTTCTTTTCCGGTTTCATCTTCCCGCGCGAAACCATGCCGTGGATTTTTTACGCGATCAGCACGACGATGCCTTCGACGTATTACATCGAGCTCCTGCGCGCGATCATTCTGCGCGGCGCGACCTTCTCCGAATTCTGGGAGCACATCGCCATCCTCGCCGGGATGGGCGCCGTTCTGTTCGTCCTCTGCGCGGTGCGCTATCGCAGAAGGCTGGCGTAAGCCGGCCGCATGGGACAGTCATCCGCTGAAAAGGCGAAACGAGACTTGCAGAATCGGCTGGCTGGCACCCGAGAAATCTTGCAGAATCGAACTGCGCCGGGCGCAAACACAGCATGGCATTTTCAAACATCCGGGCGGGGAGCATCATCCTCGCGGAGCCGTACCGGTTCGTGCCGCCGTATCGCGGCACGTTCTGGACGACGGCGCTGTGGCCGCTCTATCCGGGCACGTTGAGTCGCCGTTTTGGCGTGATCGAAACGAAAGTTCACGGTGCGCAACACGTGCGCCGCTCGATCGCACGCGGCCAGGGCATTTTGCTGGGCGCGAATCATTCGCGCCATTCCGATCCGTTCGTGTTCGGCTGGCTGAACAAGGAGATCGGCCAACCTGTCCACGTGATGGCGACGTGGCATCTGTTTAAGCAGGGTCGGATTCTGGCGGCGCTGTTGCGGCGCATCGGCGGGTTCAGCGTGTATCGCGAAGGCCCGGACCGCATGGCTTTCAAGACGGCGATCAAAATCCTCGTCGAAGCGCGTCGCCCGCTGGTCATCTTTCCCGAAGGTTTGTGTTCGCACGCAAACGATTTTCTGCGGCCCTTCATGGACGGTACGGCGGCCATCGCGCGCGGCGCAGCGCGACGACGCGCCGCCGGGGTCGCGTTGCATCCGGTGGTGATCCGGTATTCCTTTTGCGGCAATGCGGAGGCGGTGGTCGCGCCCGTGATTGCGGAACTCGAAGTGCGGGTTGGTTTGGCGCCGGGGAGCAAGCTGTCGCTGGTTGAGCGGATTTTCAAAGTCGGCGCGGAAGTCGTGGCCCGCAGCGAGGAAAAATATCTCGGAGCGCGGCAGGCCGGAGACAATTCCGAGCGGCGCACGCGGTTGGTGGAACATATTTTGCGGCCGCTCGAAACGGAATGGCTCTGGCGTGCATACGAAGGCGAGGCTTTCACGCGGATGAAACAATTGCGCGCAAGAATTCTGCCGGGCCTGATCACCAAAAAACTTTCCGAAAGCGAAACCGCCCGGCGCTGGAAGCAACTCGACGAGATTGACGACGCGGAACGGCTTTACCGTCAGCCACCCAATCATCTGCGGACGTGCGACACGCCGGAGCAGTTGATCGAGACGGTCGAGCGGATTGAGGAAGCGCTGACGGGCCGGGCGCAGGTCTTTCGCCCGTGGCGTGTCGTCATCGAGGTCGGGGAAGCGATCGAGGTAAACGGCGTCGCGTGGAACGGAACGAGTTCGGATCCGTTGATGATTCAACTTCGCAGCCGGATGGAGGCTTTGCTGCAGCCCGAGGTGAAGTGAACCCGCCCGACGAGATGCGAAAAACCAATCCCCCGCCCGCGAACCGGCTCCGGCTCCGGCTCACGGCGGCGGCGGAGAATTGCGTGCGCGGCGGGCATCCGTGGGTTTTCGCCGAGAGCGTGCGCGAACAGAATCGCGATGGGATCTCCGGAGAACTCGCCGTCATCTTCGACCGCCAGGATAAATTTCTCGCCGTGGGTTTCTTTGATCCGGATTCGCCGATCCGCGTGCGCGTGCTGCATATCGGGAAACCGCTGACGATTGACGCGGAGTTTTGGCGGGCGCGACTGGACGCGGCGTTGCGGCGGCGCGAGGGATTGTTCGACGAGCGCACGACGGGTTACCGGCTGATCAATGGCGAGAGCGACGGCTGGCCGGGGCTGGTGCTGGATCGTTACGACGCAACGGTGGTGATGAAGATTTACGCGTCGGCGTGGCTGCCGAGAGTGGAGGAGATCAGCGCGCTGGTGCGCGCGCGGTTGAAGTTGGAGCGGGTGGTTTTGCGGACGAGCCGGAACATTCAAGTCCGTGTGGTTTCACAAAAAATGCCCCCTCACCCCGGCCCTCTCCCCCTGGGCGGGGGAGAGGGAGAATCATTTTCCGCCGCGGGTGAAGGCGGCGCGATTGTTTTTGGCGAGCGGTTGAGAGAACCGGCGGTGTTCGCCGAGAGCGGATTGCGTTTTGAAGCGGATGTTCTGCGCGGGCAGAAAACCGGATTCTTCCTCGATCAACGCGAGAACCGGCGTGAAGTGGAATTGCTGGCACACGGACGCACGGTGCTGAACGCGTTCAGTTTTTCCGGCGGGTTCTCGCTGTACGCGGCGCGCGGCGGGGCGAAGTCGGTGGCTGATCTGGACATCAGTTCGCACGCGCTGGCGGCGGCGCAGCGGAATTTCCAACTGAACCAGAAAAATCCGAAGATCGCGCAGTGCCGGCGTGAAGCCGTGCAGGCCGACGCCTTTGCGTGGCTGGCGGCGAATGCGGAGCGGAAGTTTGATTTGATCGTGCTCGATCCGCCGTCGCTCGCGAAACGGGAAACGGAGCGGGTGGGGGCGATCCGGGCTTACGGGAAACTGGCCGCGGACGGGATCAAACATTTATCGCCGGGAGGGATTCTGGTGGCGTGCTCGTGCTCGGCGCACGTGGGCGCGGAGGAATTCTTCGGCGCGATGCGGAGTGCCGCGGGAAAATCCGGCCGGAAGTTCGAGGAATTGCGAACGACGCGGCACGCGCCCGACCATCCGGCGACGTTCAAGGAAGCGGAATACCTCAAGGCCATTTACCTTCGAGCGTGACGCCCGGGACCTGGCGCGCGCACCGGTCCGCCGGTCGTTAGAATAATTTTCCGATGACGGAGTTGATCACGGACAACGGGCCCGTGTCTTCCAGTTCATCGGCGGCCTTTTCCATCTTTTGCAGGGTGAGCTTGGCGTTCTTGTAGAATTCCTGATCGTTGATGAGTTTGCCGACGGTGCCCTGGCCGTTGTTCATCTTCTGGAGAATCTCTTTGAGGTTGGTCATGGCCGTCGTGGTCTCCGCGTAAAGTTTTTCATCCTTCACGAGTTTGCCGAGCGAACCTTCGCCGGCGTTCACGCCGTCAATGATCTTGCGCGCGTCGCCAAGGGTCAGTTTGATTTCGTCGCTGGTGTTTTGCAGATTGGAAACGGTCGTGAGCGTCGAACTGTAGAGCGCGTCGCTGTAAATGAGTTTGCCGATGGTGCCCTTGCCCTCGGCGATCTCGCCGGACATGGCGCGAAGGTTGGCGATGGTGGCGGTGAGCGGGGCGCTGTTTTGCTTCAGGAAGTCGGTGAAGGGGCCGAGGATGTTGTCAATCTTGTCGCCGGAGAAAGTCTTGGTGATGTTCTCGATGCCGCCGGCGACGCTGTCGAGCCGGGCCATGATGGTGTTGAGGTCGGGTTGTTCGGCGGTTTTGACGTTTTGCTCCGGGTCGAGTTTTGGCGCGGTGGCGCTGCCGAAATCAATCGAGACAAAATTCTGCCCCATCAAGCCGGCGAAGTGGATGGCGGCGATGCTGTCGGTGCGCACGACCACGCCCTCGCGCATTTTCATGGTGACCTTGACCTTGCCGTCGGCGAGCTGGATGTCGTCCACCTTGCCGATCTCGACGCCGGCCATCTTGACGCGGTCGCCGATCTTGAGTTCCTGCGCGGTGTTGAAGAGCGCGTGCAGGCGGTAGTTGCGTTGGAACAGTTCAAAGCCGCCGAGGATGAACATGATGAAGAAGGCGGCGATGACGATGAGGGCCACGAACAGGCCGAGACGGGTTTCAAGGGTGTTTTTCATAAGTGATTCATTGGGGTTTGAAGTCGGCGTGGAGAAAGTTTCGGATGACGGGATGGGAACTGCGTTTCACCTCATCGGGCGATCCGATGGCGATGATCTCGCCTTCGTTGATGACGGCGATGCGGTGCGCGATGCCGAAGGCGAGGTCTCGGTCGTGGGAAACGACGAGCGAGGTGACGCCAATGCGGCGGTTGAGCTCGAATATTTCCTCGGCGATGACGACGGCGGAAATGGGATCGAGTTCGCTCGTGGGTTCGTCGTAAAGAATGAGTTGCGGTTCGATGACGAGGGCGCGGGCGATGGCGACGCGTTTCTTCATGCCGCCGGAAAGTTCGGAAGGCAGTTTGCTTTCGGTGCCTTTGAGGCCGACGGTTTCGAGTTTTTCGGCGACAATGCGCGTGATTTCCTCCGGTGGCCTCAGGTGGTGTTCCGTGAGATAGATACCGACGTTCTCGCCGACGGTGAGCGAGTTGAACAACGCACCGGACTGAAACACCATCGCCATGCGGTACTTGTTCATCACGCCGGGCGTCTGGATGGATTCTCCGTTGATGAGGATTTCGCCGGCGTTGGGGGCTTCGAGGCCGATGATGTGGCGGAGGAGCACGCTCTTGCCGCTGCCACTCGGACCCATGATGACGAAGATTTCACCGGGCCGCACGACGAGGTCGAGGCCCTTGAGGACTTCCTGGTTGTTGAAGCTGCGGCGCAATCCGCGCACTTCAACGCTGACACCGGAATGATTGTTCGACGGGGTGCTCATCATTTCAACAGGATCCGGGTGAGCACGTAGTCGAACACGACGATGAGGATGATGGAGTTGACGACCGCCTTGGTGACGGAGCGGCCGATGCCGCGTGGTCCGCCGCGGGTGACGAGTCCCTGGTGGCAGGAGACCACGCCGACGATCCACGCGAAACAGAAGCCTTTGAAAACACCGTTGGCCACATCCTCGAGTTTGACGGCGTCGCGCATGCTGACGAAGAACGCCTGCATGGTGATATCAATCTGGCTGGTGGCCGACGCGACGACCGCGCCGCCGAGCCAGCCGACGAGGATGGAAAAAACCACGAGCATCGGGAGCGCAAAGGCGATGGCGACGAGCCGCGGCAGCACGAGGTAATGCACGGGATTGATGTTCATCGTCTGGAGCGCGTCAATTTCCTGATAGACGCGCATGGAGCCGATTTCCGCGGCCATGGCCGAGCCGATACGGCCGGCGATGAGGATGGCCATCATGATGGGCGCGAGCTCCTTGGCCATCGAGAAGCCGACGAGACCGCCGACGTAATTGTGCAGGCCGCGTTCGACGAGGGTGGGGCCGGTTTGAAGCGCGAGCACGCCGCCGATGAAAAACGAGAGAACACAGACCATCAAGAGGCTGGCGTTGCCGATCTCGTAGAACTGGTCAAAGACCTTGTCCCGCTGTCGCCACATGAGCGGCAGCGCGAGCAGGGTGTGCCAAAACAGCAGCACCATTTCACCGATGTTCTGGAACATGGTCGGAATTCTTTTGCGGTTTCGACACCGGAATGTAGAAGAGCCGCCAGTGTTTGGTGTCCGGAGTGGATTGATACTGGAAAAGACCAAAAAGGAGCGAGCACTTTCTGGCGTCGGGCGTTGTTTCGCGGCGATACAAATTCCAAAGCAGCGACTGGCTGGCGTGACCGGTCTTCGGATTTTTTTCCGAACGCCAGACCGACCAGACGGGCGAATAATTGCGCTCGATGCTTTTGTGGTTTGGCAGGAACGGTTCGAGCGGAGCGAGGATTTGCCACCGGGAATTGCCGTTGAAATCGCGGCGGCGAGTGAAGAACGGCCAGAAGTCCGTGCGCTGTCTGGCCGCGCCGGTTTCGAGGTTTTTCTCGTTCACGGTGGAGTAAAGGAACCACAGGATGCGAGTGCGGTCGCGGTCGAGCGAGTCGGCATGAAGGCGGTTGTATTTGTAGAGCGGCCAGAGATAATAATCACTTTCGAGCGCGGCGTTATGGGACTGGCTGAAGAGCGGAAAAACCCGCGTCGTCGTCTTGCCCTCGCCGCGGGCGAAGACCAACAGCGGCCACGGCACGTCCCATTCGCGATATTTTTTCACCCGATCATCCGTCCGGGTGAAGAACGGCCAGATCACCGTCGTCGAGTCGCGGTTGGTGGACCGGAGTGAGGTGTAAAGCGGCAGCACGGCGAATTCCTTTTGCGGATTCTCCGTGCCGATGCCCGTGGTCGCGTTCAGGTAAATCGGCCACAACGCAAAGACGGACTCGTGCCCGGCAATCAACTCAGCGTCGCCCCAACCATTGGTTTTGGTCGTGATGCCTTTGTGCTCCGCGCCGACGAGCGGCCAGAATTGCCAACCGCTCAAGTTCTCGCCGCGTCGCCGGTGAAAAATCGGGTAAAGGTAATTGTCGGTGACGACATCGCGTTTGCGGGTCTGGCTGTAAGCGGGAAACATCACAAAAAAAATCTCGTCACGGAATAAACGGTTTTTGATGTGGCCGTAGAACGGGAGCAGCGCCGTGTAGTTCAATGCCGGATCCGGCGAGCGTTGTTGAAAGTAAATCGGAAAAAGCGTGAAGCGTCTGGCATTCGTGTCCGCCTGATTCTTGCCGCCGGCAAAACTGAACAGTTGAAATAGTTGCCACCGGTATTCGCTGCCAAACCGGTCGTAGGTCAGCAGCGGGTAGGCGAAATCGTATTCCTCCGAGTCGATGGCAACGTCCGTGACATGCGAAAAGAGCGGAGGAAAAGCAACGGTCTGATCATCTTCGCGCAGTTGCCGGTAAAAGAGCGGTCCAACCGCTTCCGTGCGTTGGCCAACTTCCAACGTCAACGCGAAATGACTAAACAGCGGTCCCGCGGAGCGATTCAATTTCTCCGCCGAGAACGCGGTGAACGGCAGCGTGATGGCGCAAAGAAACCCGGCCGATCTTTTGGAGATTGAGCGAAGGGAAAGCATCGTCGGTTTGGCGGAAAGTTAGAGGTCGGAGGCAACGCGTCAAGTTTCGGCTCGACCATCCAGTATCGTTATCGGGTTGCTGGTTTGCCGGCAAATCAACATAGAGATTGACTTTCGATGCGGTTCCACTAAGCTGCCATCGCACTTGAGGTCTTGCCTCAGTTTTTAGGTTTTCACCTCGGTTCCTCCCGACCCAGTGTCGATCGTGCATTGTCGGCACTGGGTTGTTTTGTCGCCAGATTTTTTCTGCGTGTTGTCAGGTTGAGCAAGGCGGGCAGGCACGTCAATCCCGCGAACATGCAGGTCGCCACGCCCGTCGCCATCACGTAACCCAAACTTTCAATGCCGCGATGCTTCGCCAACGCCAGGCTCCCGAACCCCGCGATGGTTGTCAGCCCGGAAACCAAAACCGCCTTGCCGGTGCTCTTGGCCAGGATACTGGGAGTCTGTTCCTCGGCAAAACGATTGAGAATGTGAATCCCGTTCGTGACGCCGATGCCGATGATCAACGGCAGGGTCATGATGTTCGCCGGGTTGAGGGGGATGCCCCACCAACCCATCAAACCGCCCAGCCAGACGGAGCCGATGGCGACCGGGAGCAGTGCCAGCACCACCGAACCGAGACTGCGAAAATGAATCAACACCAACACGACGATGGCGGCCAACGAATATAACGCCGCTTCCTCGTAGCTCCGTTTGAGCAACCGCGTGTATTCGTAGAGTTGCACGGGGGTACCGGTGATGACCGGAAGGTCCGTGCCGTTCGGGTCGAGCGCCTGGCGTAGTTCGCGGACGAATTCTTCCTGGTTCGCGCGCTGCCAGACATTCTTCTTCGGGTACACCTGCAACAATTGCTTCCCGGTCCGGCCCACAAACCGGTGCCGCAAGGCAGGCGGCAGATCTTCAATCCGCAGCCCTTCGCGATCGTCCTGTTCGCGCAACGCGTCGAACGTCCCGCCTAAATCGCCAAACAATGCGCGCTGAAACTCGCCGAGTTTGGCGGCGCGGGTGGCCTGTTCGGCGGGTGAGCCCTGAAACATTTCCCAGCGCAAGCCTTCGATCGCCTTGCGCAACCCCGTGAGTTGTCGCGCCACTTCCGGCGACTCCGGCTGCGCCTGATCGCGCCCGAGGCCGACGTAACCGTTCAGGGAATAAAGCGTCCGGCTCAATTCCGGCACGTTTGCCGGGCGCGGGTCCGGCTCGGCGAACCGGATGTCCGCCAAGTCGCGCTTGATTTCGCCGATCAAGGCCAGCTTGCGCGCCTCGTCGCCCGTCGTGAAACGCGCGATGGAATCAACTTCCGCCACCGTGTTGGTGAGTCTCCGGATTTTTTCCTCCAGCTTGACCACGTCGCCCGCCGAATCCGCGATCACCGCCGCAAACAAAACCGACCGGCCGTTGGAGTTCGTGTCCCCTCCGGCGGTCGCCGTGCGGATCAATTTCTCCTCGAACTCAACCGCCGGCAAGCCGGCGCTCTGCATGTTCAACAGGTTGTAATCGAAGAACACCCGGCCCAGTTGCGACGCCGCGAGCGCGCACGTGATTGCCGTCGCCACCACCACCATCACCGGCCGGCGCAGCCAGAGATTCTCGATCCGCTCCCGGTGATCCACACCGACGTGGTCGTGGTCGAGCACGTTCTGCCGTCCGCGCAACAACAGCACCGGCAGCAGCGTCAGCATCGGCACCAGGCACACCAGCAATCCCCCGCCGCAGATGATGCCCATTTCTTGAATGCCCTTGAAATCCGTGAACCCCATCGCCAGGAACGCGCCCGCCGTCGTGAAGCAGCCCGTGAAAATTCCCTGTCCCGTAAAAACGAGCGCCTTCGTCAGCGCGTCCGCATTCGTTTTCCCATGGCGCAACTCCTCTTCGTAACGCGTGACCAGATGCACGCCGAAATCTATCGCCAGCCCGATCAGGATCGGCACGAACGTGATCGTCAAAATATTCAAATGCCCGACCGTCGCCGTCGTGAACGCCATCGTGTAGGCGATTCCGACGATCAAACAGATCGTCGCCTTCACCGGCCGGCCCGTTTCCTGATAGCCGTAAATAAAAATCAACGCGCACAAAATCAGCGACACCACGCTCGCCACGAGCGAGTCCGTCTGTGACTGCGACATCTCGTCCAGTTCCAGCACCGGCTCGCCGGTGATGCCGACGTTCAAGCCGGGCACTTCGGCTTTGGTTTCTTCGACGAGCCGGCGCAATCGTTCCACCGACCGGCCGGTCAAATCCTCCTCGGCCGCCTTCTCCTCGTAACGAAAACTTTTCCACCACCGCTGCAGCCACGACGCTTTGCTGGCGTCCTCTTTCAACGCCCGCGGCGCCGGCGCCTGCGCCGTCACCAGATAAATGCGTCCGCGATCGAACCGGATGTACTCCTGTTGCGCCGCCTCGCCTTCGGGACTGAACAGCGCCGTCACCCCCGGCGACGGCGGCACGCCGGGCCGGCGCAACGAATCCGCGGCTTCATTCACAATGCGGGTGATCGCCGGCAACGCCTGCACCAGCGAATCCGTCTGCTCGTTCTGCTCCGGCTTCGCCGACGCGAACTGCTTGTTCACCATCTCGAACAACGTGACCAGATTCGTCGTGCGCGCGAACGGCTCGATGAACGGCCGGAACTCGTGGATCTTCTTCCTGAATTCCACCAGGTCCGCCTCGGGCAGGAACAACAGCGCCTTCGGCCCCAGCATCTTCAGATCGCCCTTGTAGAAAACATCCGTGAACAGGTTCGTCTCCGCCTCCAGCTTCGCGCCCAGCCGCTCCACGAACTGCCGGTTCTTGCCTTCGTTGTCGCTCTCCACCACCACCACGAGGTCGTCCTGCGTCGGGAACTCCTTTTTGAACTTCAGAAAATTCTGGTGGTACTTCTTGTTCGCGCCCACGAGATCGTTCCGGCTCGTGTCGAACTGGAGATACTTGATCGTGTAAACGATGCAGACGAAAAACAGAACGACCTGCGGATAAAAAAACCAGCGCGGCCGGTGGATCACCGCCCGGGCGAGCCGGCCCAGCAAGCGGGCCACGAAACCATCAGCGCTGAGAATTTTCATATCGCCGCGCGCCACTTCGTCGCGCGCGTGATGTCATGGCCCCACGCGGAAAAAAACTTCCCGTGCTTCGCGTCAATCACACCTTTGCCATGCTTGACGTTCGCCCATTTGCTGTGACCAGCCATGCGTCAGTTGTTCGTTGAGAGTTGAAAGTTGAGCGGATTCCCGCCGTGGGCTTCCGCTCAACTCTCAACTCGGTCTCGCTCTCAACTTCTCTCCGCCTCCACCGCCACCGCCGTTCCGTAGCACAAAACTTCCGTGATGCCCTGCGCGATTTCCGTCGCGTCATACCGCACGCCGACGATGGCGTTCGCCCCGAGCTGGCCGGCGTGCGTCAGCATCTGGCTGAACGCCTCCTCGCGCGTCCGCTCGCACAGTTCGGTGTACAACGAGATGTTCCCGCCGAACACCGCCTGGATGCTCGCGCCGAAGTTGCCAATGATCGAACGCGACCGCACCACGATCCCGCGCACCACGCCGAACGATTTGACCACGCGATACCCGGGCAATTCAAACGTCGTCGTCGTCAAGGGATGCGTCTGGCTCATGCAAGGCGGGATTCAACACGAAGCGGCGCGGGCAAAAAAGAATTTTGTTCAGGCAGCCCGGCGCAAAAGTTTGTTCCACGGCGCGCATTAGTCCCATTCGCCACATTGGTCTCATCAACCACACCTCACGCCGCCGCCACTGCTTCCGCCAGAAACGGATGCGTCGGCGTGCCCCGCCGGCCCTCGGGACGCAAATCCACCTCGCGTCCCTTCCAGCTCTTCACGCCAAAGCGGTTCAACATCCCCAACCGCCAGCGCCACGAGATGCCGTAGAACGGATTGTTCGTCGGCCAGAACGAAATGAAATCCAGCTTCGCCGCGCGGGCCATTTCGATCGCGCGCTCGAGGTGCCGCGGGTGGTCGTTCCAGTTGAAGAGGAGATATTTCCATTCCAGGATCGGCTCCGTCAGCCCGCGCGCGTTGCGGAACTCCGCCATCAGTTTCATCGCCTCGTAAGCCTTCTCGAAATTCCCGCGGTGCATGTATTTCTCCGACATCTCATCGGTGATGCCGTGCACGGAGAAAAAGATGTGGCTGAAGTTCAACGCCGCCTCGCGCTTGGCGTCGGTGTTCAACAAAATGCCATTCGTTGAAGTCACGATGCGGCAGCCCGGATTTTTCTTCCGCAACATCGGCAGTTCCTGCCCGATGGTCGGCGAGAGAAACGGCTCACCAAGGTTCAGATAAAAAATTTGTTTCATCCCGAGCCGGCTCATCATGTCGCCCATCTTCTCCATGTCCGCGAGCGACATCTGCAACTGTTTGTCCGCGCGCAAACCCGCCGCCGTCTCCCGCGCGCAGCCCGTGCAATCCACGTTGCACCGCACCGTGTTCTCCAAAAGCATCCCGCGATGCGGCAGCTTCGTCTCCGGCGGTTTCGCCCCGCGCGCCAGCCGTTTCAAATCGCCACACCGCGCGCAGGTCGGGATGGGCATCTTGCCTTTGGCGAGATCGTCACGAAGTTTCTGCGCCACCGGGCCGAAGTAAATATCCTCGAATGAATTCTTCCGCAGATCGCCCATGTGCCCCGAGCCATCGTAATCCTGGCAGTTGCACGAGACGGTGCGATCCGAGTTGATGGTGAGGTTGTAATCCGACTCGCCGTGCAACGCGCCGCAGTAGTAGCCACGCCCGGAAAATTTCGCCTGCCACTCCAGTTTCCAGACGAGGAGCTTCCGATAAATGTCACTGACCACCCAATTGAAGCGCTGCTTGGGTTTAAGCCGTTTGGCCGTGTTTTGCAGGGTTGCCACGCTCACAGCTTGCACCGCCGCAATTCTCAGCGGCAAGCTTTCTTTGTCCGCGAGGATCAATCCCCGGCCAAAGCGAACTCCACGGCCCGCGGCTGCTTCACCTGCTCGGAGGCGTCCAACAGTTCCAGTGAAAGAATGCGCCCGCTCTCGTCGTAGTCGAAGATCAGTCCCTCGCGCACTTCGTCACTCTCGGCCACCTTGCCGGCGCGCAGGATGATCGAGAGCGTATCGGATTCTTTGTCGTAAATGATCTTCATGGCGGGATCCAGTATTTTGAAACTTTGCTCGTTTTGTATGCCGTGACGACATGGTAAGCGACGTTGGTTTCTCTGACAACAACTCGCAGCAACAATCGCCCCCGAACCCCCGCCAACGATTGTCGGACCTCACGCCCCTTCTTTGACGGCACGGTTTGGCCGGGATTCCGCACCACGGAGGTAACTTCACCGAGCGCGAAGGCCGCAATGCAAACCAGCGCGACCAAAACCGGCAGCAGCACCACGCGCGATTTCCATTGGCCCTTCATGTGCCCCACAGTGGACGCCAGCGAAAACTTTCACCGGTTCAGTCCGTCACCCGTTCTATTTGCGGCCTGCTCAATTTTTCCGATCAACTCTTTGGTGACGTCGGAGGGTTTGAATTTTTTGTCGTGGAGGATGTCTTTGAGCGGGGCGTATTGGCCGTAATAAACCGTGTTGGCGTCATCGTCCGGGGAAATGGCGCCGCCTTTGAGCGCCGCGCCGCCGTAAAGCCCCTTGCGGTCGTCGTAAACGAGGACGGACGGCACGGGCTTCACCACGCCCTCGGCCCCGGCGGTGGAGTTTCCAGCCGTGCCGCGCGCTTCGCCGCCGAATTCGATGTCGCCATCGGTCAACAGGCGCGTGGCGTTGGTGTTCATCAGCAGGATGACGATGAACGATTGCTGGCCGCCGACTTGAAAACCGAGGCTCGCCTCCGTGGCGGTGAGAAACGCGGCCGGCCCCCAATTCGATGACTTCGCGTCGCGCACCATCGCCACGCCGCCACCACCTTGAAACGCAAAAATAAATCCCGCCTTCGTGCGGTCGAGCAGCACGACGCCTTGAGCTTTGCGCAACGTCTCGGCGGGAATCGCCTTGTCCGGCTTGGCCTGCATGGCCTCGAACTTCGCGGTCAGCTTGCGCAGTTGATTATCCAATTGAGCCTTGTCCCCGGCCAGGACCGGCAGGGTCAGGCACAACGAAACGAGCAGCGAAAATATTTTCTTCATGCCGCAAGTATGCGGCACCCGCGCGGGCAGCGCAAAAAAATATGTTTTGGGAAGAGGCGCGCCGCCGGGTGGTCACAGCTGGGAAACTTTCAGGCGAACGAAGGACTTTTCCCCGGCGCTCACGGGCGCAGCGAGGCGGACGGTGACGCGTTGAATCGCGCCCTCGTCCACGAAATCGAGTTCTTCAATTACCGCCGGGCCGTTTTGCCAGGTGACGAGGTCGGTTGATTGCTCCACGACGAGCGATACATCAATGGCCGATTTCGACCGTGTGTAGGTCAGCGTGAAAAAACCACCCGTCACGCGCGGCAAAAAAAAATTCACGTCCGCGGTCTTCGGATTCGAGCCAAGCGCATGTTCCATCAAATTCGCCAATCCGTCGTAGTCCGGGTCGGCGAGGTCCCCGCTGATTGTCGCGTCCGCGAGTTCGGGCGCGGTGAAATTCGCCTTGCGCCAGTCGTCCACGGGCCGGTCTTTGATGACGGCGGTCGCGTTGCTGACGGACGTGAGGGTGTAACTCGCGGACGGTTGCAGTGTGAGCGTCACCGTTTCGTCGCCCTCGACGAGATTGTCCGCGATGGGCGTGAGAAAAATGTTCGCCGTCATCACGCCGCCCGTGAGCGCGACGCTGGCCGGCAGCGCGGCGTAATCCACGGCCGCCGTCGCCGTCCCCGTCACGGAATAATTCACCGTCACCGCCGCGTTCGTGTCGCCGCTGCGCACGATGGCGAAGCGCGCCTGGTTCGCGGTGAACTCATTCGCCACCGCATCGCTGGCGACAATTTCGATGGTTGGCGGCGGCAAAATGACCGCGCCGCCGATGGGTTGAAAGCGGATGCCGTCGGCGATGCAGTACGTCCCGACCGCCGTGTTGTCGTTGCGGACAAAAACTTTTCCGCTCGTGCCGGCGTTGAAGTTGGTCGTGAGCAGTTTGAACCAGCCGCCGCTGGCGATTTTTTGATTCACCAGCACACGGTTCGTGCCGGCGACGTGAACAATATCAATCGGCGTGTTCGTGGCGCGGTTCGAAGACTCAACCCACCACGCATAAACTTCGTAAGTCCCATTCGTCGGCAGCGTCGGCGTGTAGCTGACCCACCGCGTGCCTTTGCTGGTCGCGTTGTCGTGCCAGTAATCGCCATTCCACCCGCCGGCATTCGCGCCGGCAGTCCAGCCGCCGGAGTTCGCCGTGCCCGATCCGCTTTGATCGAGAATGTAGCCGTTCGTCGCCGAAGTGGCGGCGGCCCAGTCGAGCAACTGTCCGTCCGCGCGCAACTGCGCCGAGAGTTTCGCGTAGTTGAGTTGCTGCGCGGGAATGTGGTCGTCAATCGCGAACGCCGCCGCCGTGCCTGCCGCCTGGCTCGTCATCATGAACACCGGCTCCATCCGGCACGACGCGAACGCCACATGGCTCGCCGATAGCGCGAAGGTGCAAAAAACATTCTGGCATTCGCCGGTGCGCGGGATGATCGCGCGGTAGCTGATCGGATACGGATACGGCGGAGTCCCGCCGATGCTGCCTTCCCAACGCGCGTTGTTGCCCGACGCCAGCCGCTGCACGCCGTGTGAATCAATGTTGTAACGCGCGAGGCAGATCGAATCCGGCGCTGTGACGCGCGCCTCCGCGTTCGATTGGGTCATCACGTAATCGCTGACCATGCGCCGCGCCTCACGCACGTAAATCTGCCACGGCCAGCCGCCGGTGTCGGTGAACTCATCCTTCGCCAGCCCCCACGATTGCGCGTCGGCGTTCAGGTTCGCGGGCACGTTCGTGCTCGTGGCGTAAAAATAAAGCAGGCCCCGGATGTAATTCTCGTGCGCCGCGCGGAGCTGTTCGCGCCCGGCGTAAGAGTTCGTGGCCCAGGTGTGATTGTAGCCGATGTAATCGGTCGAGAGTTCGTCGCGCGCGTTGATATCGGTCTTGCCGTTCGGGATGATGGTCTGGATGTCAATGACGTTGGCGAGCGAGACGCTGCCGTTCACCGCGACGCGATTCGTGATGTAGCGGCGGACGAGTTCATAGTTCGCCTCGGAATAATTCGTCGGTGCGATGATGGCGATCTTGTTCGTCGCGTTTTGCGTCAGGCAGAGACGGAAGTTGTAAGTCTGCAGCCGCTTGTCGCCGTCGCCGACATTGCCGCTGGTGTTGGTCTGCACGAGCGGCAGCAATCCGCTCGCGGGATTTCCCGGCGTGACGTACGGGTCGTAACTGTAACTGCCGCCCAGCCCGCGGATGCCCGCGAGCGATTCGTTGTAAACATTAGTGCCCTCGCGCCCCCACGTGAACGTCGCGCCCGCCGCCGCCATCAAATCGCCTTCGTAGGTCGTGTCAATGAACTGCTTCGCGCGAAACACTGAGCCGTCCTGCATCGTGATTTGCGTGATTCGATTGCTCACCATCGTGGCGGCGGCGAGCAGGCGGTTGGAATAAACATTTACCGCCGCGCCGGCGAGCATTTGTTGGAAAACATTTTCCGCCACGTGCGGCTCGAACCAGATGACGAGATTCGTCGAGCTGTAGTTGGTGCCGACGCGTTTGTAGAACTCGCGCGCAATCCCGCAGACGTAACTCGTATCATTGCCGGGGCCGATGTCCGTGACGCCGAGGCCGCTGGCGGTCATGCCGCCGACGTGATTGTTGAGCGAGAGGAGAACCACGGATTTGCCGAGCCGAGCCGCCGCGACCGCCGCGGAAACGCCGCCGGAAGTTCCGCCGTAAACGCAGATATCGGACTCGACGATGTTCGTGGTCGCGAGGGAACGGAGTGCGAGCGTGAGCAGGGACAAGATGGCGGGGGCACAACGGATTTTCACAACGATTAGAGGCAAGTTGCCCGACTAACGAGCCGCGCGCAACTTTTCAGGCCAGACCGAGGTTCTTCAGGACGCGCACCGTCGAGGCTGCCTTGTTCAGCGTGTAGAAATGCAATCCCGGCGCGCCGGCCTTGAGCAACGCGTCGCACTGTTGGGTGGCGTATTCGATGCCGAACTCCGCCGCCGCCGCGTCGTCCGCGCCGATGGCGTCCAGCCGCGCGCCAAGCGCCGGCGGGATCTTCGCGCCGCAGAGCTGCGTGAATTTCCGGATGCCCGCCGCACTGACGATGGCGATGACGCCGGGCACGAGCGGCACATTCACGCCCAGCTTGGTGGTGAGGTGATCGCGGAACTCAAAATAATCCGCGTTGTCAAAAAACAATTGCGTGATGACGAAATCCGCGCCGGCTGCGACCTTCTCCTTCAAGTGCTGCCAGTCGGCGAGTTTGCCTTCCTGGCACGCGACATGGCCCTCGGGGAAACCGGCGACACCGATGCCAAAATCTTTTTGCTCCCGGATGAATTTCACGAGCTGTGACGAATATTCAAAACCGCCCGGTGTCATCTGAAATTCGCTGCCCGGAGGCGGATCGCCGCGGAGCGCGAGAATGTTTTTGCAGCCGATGTCCTTGATCTTTCGCAACAATTCGCCGACCTGTTCGCGCGTATGGTTGACGCAGGTGAGGTGCGCGAGCGCGGTGAGTTTGTGTTCGCGCTGGATGCGGTCCACGATCATCAACGTCTTCTCCCGCGTGCTGCCGCCGGCGCCGTAGGTGACGGAACAAAAGTCCGGACGCGTCTGCATCAGCGCGGGAATGTGTTTTTCCAGCAGGGCCTTGTCGCCCTCGTCGGTCTTCGGCGGAAAAAATTCCAGCGAAATGACCGGTCGTTTCAACAATCGTTTCGCGGCGTAGATGTCACCGATGAATTGCATGTGGTGGCGGATTATGCGGAACGCGCGGGAAAAACCAAGCGAAGACGTGTTGCGTCAAGTGGCAGGGGACGTCCGTTCAATGCTTGACGCAACACGCAACACGCAACACGGCTACTTTCCAGAAACCCGCTCCACCACCAGATCATCAAACCCGATCGCCGTCCCCGCATACGGACTCGCCAGCGCCGACGCCTTGCCGGCGATGGGTTCCTCTTTTTCCTCCGCTGAAATCATCCACTCCTTCGGCTCGGCTTCACTTTGCGGCCACGCCTTGCCCTCGATCTTCCATTCTCCGTCTTTGAGTTTGCGGATCTGCAATCGCAACTGCGTCCAACCGCCGCTCCTCCACTCGAATACCGCGCTCGCCTTGGCCTCCTGATCTTTCAACAGTTCCAAAGTTTTTTTCCCCGGCGAAACCTGCAACTTCCAACCGCCCACACCGCCCAGTCCAACGCCAAACGTCGGCGCGCGCCGGCCCTTCACCGTGCCGAAAATCCGCGCGCTCACCGCGACGTTTTCTTTTTCCACCGGACCGAACTGCAAACCGAAACTGTCCAGCGGCGCGCCCGGCAGTTCGACGAACTTGTTCGTGCCGTCACTCTTCACCGTGAACTCACCGCCGAGCACCATCAGTTCGTCCGGCAGTTTGCCCACGTCGGCCTTTTCAAAGTTGTTTTCGTACAGCGGCTTCGCCGCCTCATCGGCGCGGACAATCACGCCTAAACTCAATAGTCCACAAAGCAAAATGTTTTTCATCCGTGTCCATCCGTGTCCATCCGTGGTCAAAAATCATTCGTTCCGCAACGCCTTCAACAAATCCCCGCGCACCGCCAGCCGCGTCGCCGCCCACGTCCACAACGCGCCGTTGACCAGCACCGCCGCCAGCGTCACCGCCAGCGAAGCATACGGCAACCGCGCCGACGGCGAAAGCACCGCCGGCAACACCGCCACCACCGCGGCGATGATTCCCAACGTCAGGCCGGCGATCAGCAACGCGCCGTTCTCCGTCAGCAACAGCCGCTGCAATTGTTGTTTGCGAAAACCCACCGCCAGCAGCACCGCCAGTTCGCCGCGCCGCTCCAAAACATTTCGCAGCACCACGATGCCCAGCCCGACGCTGCCAAGCAACAATCCCAATCCGCCGAGCACTTGAAACGTCCCGAGATACGTGTTCTGCACCGCGTTGAACTGCGCGAGCCGCTGCGCCGCCGGCGTCAACTCCAGCCCCACGTCTTGCATCGCGCGCGACAGCGTCGCCGAGACTTGGGACACGGCGTTCGACGGCGCGTCCACGAGAAACATTCGATACCCGCTCTCGCCCGGAAACCGTTTCACGAACTCCGCTTCGTCAATGATGAGTTGCCCCTGCAAAATCGAATTTGCCACCGCGCCAACGATGCGCACCTTGAACGGCTGCCCGCGCTCGTCCACGTAATCAATCGTATCGCCGACCTTTTTGTGCATCGCCCACTGGATCGAGTTCGCGTCGCCGATGGCGGGGATTTCCACCGCATTTGTAGGAGACGACGTAAGGAGTCTTTGACCGCTTTCGGATTTCGGATTTGGCGATTGGCCATCGGCGATTGCGCGAAGCGCCGCCCAGCCTTCGCCTTTCGCAAAACCAAACCTTCCCGCCAACCTCTCCGGCTTCACGCCGAGCAACCGCGGCTTCTGCGCGCGATTCAAATTCAAACAACTCGCCTCGTCGCCCTCGCGCACACGGCACGGCACGAAATTCACGCCGTTCAAATCCGCTTCGTTCAACGCAAAAAATTCCCGGCCCGACTGCGAGTTCAAATCCTGCACCACCGGCATCGTCGCTTCGCCAATGAGCGCGAACCCGCCCGTGCCGGAATCCTTTTTGGTCGCATCCCGGTTCGCATCCAGCCGGAACACGCCGATACTCACGATTAGAAAACTTCCGCACGCCAGCATCGCGACCGTGGCCAGACTCCGCTTCCGCCGCCGCGCACACCCCCGCACCGCGAGCGACGCCAGCGTGATGGGAGCGCCGAGCACCGTCTCGGCTCGTTGGTGAACGTCGTTGGTTCGAGCCGAGACGGTGCTCGGCGCTCCGCCAAAACGGGCCAGCCACGCGCTCGCGAAACCCAGGCCCGCGATCAACACCAACGCCCCTGCGCCAAAGAACGCCCCCGCATTCGCCGTATCTCCCTTCGCCAAAGTCCACCCGACCAATCCGACCGCCGCCAGCAACGCCCCCACCGCAACAACTTTAGACTTTAGATTTTGAACTTTAGACTCCGCGCTTCCGATTTCCCCGACGAGTAATTCCCGCGCCGGCCGTTTTACAAACTTCCGCAGCGCCAGCCAGATCGTCACCGCGCTCACGATCACGCTGGCGAAGATTCCGACGACCAGCGTCTGCGCTGTGAAATGAAAACTCAGCGCCGTAGCGCCGACGGCGTCGCGCCAGATCGTCGTCAAGCCGTGCAACATCGCCTTGGCAAAATAAATTCCTCCGACCGCCCCAAGCACGCCGCCGAGAAACGCCAGCGCCACGCCCTCGCGAAGCAAAAGTTTCCGCACCTGCTTCGGCGTGAACCCGAGCGCGAGCAGCGTACCGATTTCCGGCGCGCGTTGTTCGAGACCGAATTGAAACAACATCGCCATCAGCAGCAACGCCGCGATGATGAGGAAGAAACTGAAGCCGAGAAACAACCCGCCGAAGTCCTGCGATTCCGCCGCCGCCTTGAGCGCCTGCTCGCGCACCGGCTCGAAGCGCAGCCCGAGTTCCTCCGGCTTGAGGTTGGCGAGGATTTTTTTCTCGAGCGCTTTTTTGTAGGAGACGACGTAAGGAGGCTCTGACTGATTTGTTTGACGCTCGCCCTCACCCTGGCCCTCTCCCCCAGGGAGAGGGGACAGCCGTTGCGTGGCTCTTGATTTTTCTGAAGCCGCCGAGCTTTCACCGGTCTCGATTTTCCCAGAAACCCGAGAACGATTCTCCCTCTCCCCGGGGGAGAGGGCCGGGGTGAGGGCGGTTGTTCCATTCGTCGGAATCGGAAACCGGATTGCCGTCAGATTCCCGAACCGATTCCCCCACATCTTCTGCCCGGCGGCGAGCGTGATGAACGCCTTGGGTGTGCCGCGATATTTTTTCCAATACTCCTCGTCCTTCGGTCGAATTTTGTGAACGAGTGGGAAGCCTGCGTCCCATTCGCTCGTGCTCTCGGCCTTTTCCAGGCCCGGAAAATCCGGCATGAGCGTGCGATCCGCCCACGGCATTTCCAGCGGCACGATGCTGTGGACGCGAAACGTGTTCGTGGCCTCGGTCAACTTCGCGCCGGACTCGGGTAGGAAATAGCTCAGCGCGATTTCATCGCCCGGCTTCACCCGCAAATCCTCCGCGAGCCACTGGCTGACGACGATTTCGTCATCGCGCAAATCCGCTGGCGTCCACGGTGCGCCCGCGGCGGTGACCATCGAGTACGGCGTGGCGTTGTTTCGGGCGCGCAGAAGGTTCACTAGATACGTGAGAATTGGGCAAGCCTGAGAGGCGGTCCATTTATCACTTACTGCCTTTGTGGGTTCGGCAGAAACAGCCCAAACCGGTAACCGTTCCGGTGGAGGACGATCAGCATCAGGATGAAACACTGCCGTGGTGATTGGCGGGTCGAGGAAAATACGTTCGCTTCGAAGTTCGAGGCCCGATTCGATGGGGAGCAAACGCAGGTTGAGGGAGTAATCTTCGAAGCGAGGTTCCCATGCGATGCGCCAATCGGACATCTTAACGATGTCAGGCCGGATGATGTCGGATGGAATTAAATTTGGCAGCAAGTCGTAGCCGTGCCGTGCCAGGCTTAACTGCATTCGGCGACACCAACGTTCCCATGAAGGCATCTTCGGAAATTGGTCTGTCCTAATATCGCCAAGCAAAATCACATTCGCTTTGCCGTTCAAGCCAACGGCAGACGCCAAATCATCAACGAGTAAGAACGCATTGAGCGGCGCGGATTGTCCAGAGCGCAGGCTGAAATTTCCAATATATGGCGCAGGCACAATTCCGTGGACCTTAAGACGCAAAGCGACGGTGGTATCGCCGCGAGTCGAAATCATCGCGTCCCGAGAAAGCGCCGAAGGTTTGTGTAGACGCAACAGTATTTCATCTCCCGGCTTCGCTCGAAGCTGTGCGGCGAGCGCTTCGTTGATGGCGACACCGCCCTTCGGCACCAGCCCAAAGGCTGGAGGAGCATTCGTGTTGCGACTTATCTGCCAGAAATTCCGATAGCCCACGCCGAGGACATTTACGTTGTTCGCGCGCGCGCCTCCATCCCGAGAGGTAGCAGTGGCCGGAAGTCTTAACATCGCTTCGGAGTTGCAGTAAACAAATGCGTCAGGATTTGCTCGATTCACTGGAATTACTCGCTTGGCAAGCTTCGTGGGAAACAAACGGTCATTGCCGTCCAAGGCGATCTCAACCCAGCCGAGCCGTTGCAGCGCGCTCTCGTACAAACTTTCCCGCACCGAATCGCCCACGACGAGCGCGCCAATGAGCGCCGCGCTGCCCACCGCCGCGCCGAGCACCACGCCCAGATGCGCGCGCCAGTGATACCGCAAGTTGCGCCGGATGAGCGTGCGGAAATTCATCAGCGACACATTCCAAGTCGGACCCGACCGGGCTTGAATTGCAATGTGGCGGGTCGAACTAACTCTGGTGACTGGTTCAACGCGCCAGCGTCTTGGAGTGCGGCGGGTGAGGGTTGGGGGCACACGCCGCTTTTCCGCGCGCTGGGACAGTCATCCCCCGAAAGCGGTGTCAGCCCCATTCCCCGCCAGCCACCGCACTCCAAGACGCTGGCGCGCGTTTCGACGTCACAACCATTGACAAGGCAACATCCGGTTGAGCACCCGCGAGTCTTCCGACCAAAGCTTCCCAAAAACGATTCGAAGCTCCAGCACAGCGATCGCGCGATGATTGTTTGGAGTTTGGTCATTGGAGCTTCTCTGGTGCTTGGATGTTGGTGCTTGGTGCTTCCGCCAGCCGTCCGTCAGATAACGTCAGCACCCGAGCCATCCGCTTCGCCAGTTCCATCGCGTGCGTCACGACGATGAGCGTCACGCCCTCTTCCTTGTTCAACTCGACGAGCAACTGGCCGAGCGAAGTGGCGGATGCGTGATCGAGCGCGCCGGTGGGTTCGTCGGCGAGGAGAAGTTGCGGCTGGTTGATGAGCGCGCGGACGACGGCCACGCGCTGGCGTTCGCCGCCGCTCAACTGTCCGGGGCGATGGTGCAACCGCTCGCCGAGACCGACGCGCTTGAGCAGGCGTTCGGCGCAGGCCGCGGGAATTTCAGCTTTCAGCTTTCTGCTTTCTGCTTTGGACTGGGCCAGCGTCGGCACGAGGACGTTTTCAATCACCGTGCATTGCGGCAACAGGTAGTGCGATTGGAAGACGAAACCGATTTGTTGATTGCGCACGGCGGCGAGCTGAAGGTCGTCGAGCGCGGCGAGATTTTTTCCGTCGAGCAAAACCTCGCCGCTCGTGGCGCGGTCGAGCGTGCCGATAATTTGCAGTAACGTGCTTTTGCCCGAGCCGCTCGGGCCGACGATGGCGAGCGTTTCGGCGCGCGCGACTTCGAGTGTGATGCCGGCCAGCACGCTGACGCCGTCCGCGCCGCCGCTGGCGGCATAGCGTTTGGTCACTTCCTTCAACTGGAGCAAGGGCGCAGGCATGGAGTATATGTGACGCAAAGACCGGAGCGGAGACAGAACATTTTTTTGTAGGAGACGAGGTAACGAGGCTCTGACTGATTCTTGGGTAAGTCAGCCAGCAAAAAAGTTAGAGCCTCCTTGCGTCGCCTCCTATAGCGTCATGGCCTTCACGAGCGCCGCGACGCGTTTGGGATCCACCGGGTTCGACAGTTTGCCGCCGCGCTTCAGCGATGAGCCGACGATGACGCCATCGGCGAAACGCAGATAGCTTTTCACGTTCTCAACTTTCACGCCGCTGCCGAGGAGAAGTTTTGCTTTCGGACATGCGTTGCGGACCCGTTCGACATCGCCGAGGTCCGCGGCCTGGCCTGTGCCGACACCGGAAACGATGAGTGCGTCGGCGAGGCCGCGGTCCACCGTGTCGTGCGCGGCGTCTTCAAGCGACCAATCGCCGAGCGGCACGGCGTGTTTGACGTGGACATCCGCAAAAATTTCCGCGCCGGGCGCAATGCGCTCACGATAGCGGAGCGTGTGATAGGCGTCGCCTTCGATGATTCCTTGGTCGGTGAGCATCGCGCCGCTGTGGACGTTCACGCGGATGAAACTGCCGCCGCACGCGGCGCAGAGCGCGAGCGCGGCTTGCGCGTCGTTGCGCAGAACGTTGAAACCGATGGGCAAGTTCACCGCCGCGCGCACGGCGCAACCGGCGGCGGTCATGGCGGCGATGGTTTCCGGCGCGACGTTGCTCTTGGTGAACGGCACGTCACCAAAATTCTCGATGAAGATGGCGTGCGCTCCGCCGCGTTCGTAGGCGCGCGCATCGGCGACGGCGAAATCAATGATATCGCGCAGGCGACCAGTGAAGCGCGGCGCGCCGGGCAGCGGTTTCAAGTGGACGACGCCGATCAGGATTTTTTTGGCGGAGGTGAAGATGGATTTCATGGCAATCGAAAATTAAAGCTCCAAGCACCAAGATCGCGGTCGCGCACCGGCAAATTTTGAAGCTTGGTGTTTGGAGCTTCTCTGGATGTGGGAGCTTGGAGTTTGGAGATTTTCATGCGGTCGCAGGTTGTTCGCGCAGCTTCTTCAACGCCGCCAGTGCCGCTTCGCTCTCCGCCGCCTTCTTGCTCTTACCCTGGCCGCGCGCGAGTTCGACGCCGGCGTGGCGCACGATGCACTCGAACATGCGGTCGTGGTCCGGCCCGGTGGCGGAGGCGACCTGATATTGCGGCGCTTCGGCGGAAGCGGATTGCAGGAGTTCCTGAAGCTCGCCTTTCGGATTGTCGAGAATCGGGAGGTGGCTCAGTTCGCCGAACGCGTGGCCGAATTCGCGCAGGATGAATTCGCGCGCGGCCTCGTAACCGCCGTCGAGAAACACCGCGCCGACCAGCGCCTCGAACGCGTCCGCCAGCGCGGAGGAGCGTTCGCGGCCGCCGTGCAACTCCTCGCCGCGACTGAGGACGAGGTGCTCGCCCAAGCCAGCCATACGGCCGTGGACGGCGAGGGCGCGGCGGTTGACGAGTTTGGCGCGGGCTTTCGTCAATGGGCCTTCCTCGTATTCGGGAAATTTTTCGTACAGCTCGCGGGTCAACACGAGTTGCAGCACGGCGTCGCCGAGAAATTCGAGGCGCTGGTTTTGTTGCACCGGCTCGCCCTGTTCGTGCGCGACGGACGGATGCGTGAGCGCGAGCTGCAATTGCGACTCAGCGCGAAAAGTGTAACCGAGTTTTTCCTGGAGCGCGGCGAGGTCGGACATGGATCACAAAGGAAACAACGAACATCCAACATCCAACATCCAACATCCTATTTTCCGGTCGCTCGCCGTTCTTTGGAGGTTGGATGTTGGTTGTTGGTTGTTGGATGTTCTCACGTTTGGACAGTCTGCCCGGCGCTGGTTTCGGCGGCAGCTTCCGCTGGAACGGACGGGACTTCCGGCGCGGGCGCGGGCGGATTCAACCCATGTTCCAGCAACGCCGCGACGTCACGCTGGACTTCTTCCAGTTGATTGAGATGCAACGCGGGATCGGTGATGGTGAAAACTTCGCCCGTCCGCGGCTGCTGGTAGATGAAGGTGCGTTTGCCCTCGCGGATGATTTGTTCCTTCACCTTGAGCACGCGTTTGCGTTCGAGCATGACGGCGAGGATGAAGCCGGCGGGGATGTAGCGCGGGTCGTTCAACTCGATGAGCTTTCGCAGGATTGTCTCGGCGGTTTCTTTTTGGATCGCGTCCACGACGGGCGGCGGCGCTTCGTAAACCCCTTGCCAGTGCGAAATGAAACCCGGCAGCCAGGCCGCGTCGGAAAACTTGGCCTGCCAGCATTCGGCGCAAATGTCCTGGCGCCGGAAGTCCTGCTGCTCGTCGAACAACACCGTGTGATACGGCTGCTGGTCGGCGAAAGGTTTCTCGCAAGCTTCACAGGCGTGCGCGCGGGACTGGATGTTCCAATCGTTCATCGAAATGTTTTTGGATTATCGCGCAGGCTGGCGGCGGCGCAATCTCAAACGCGGCGAGGTAGCGGTACGGGGTACGATTAAAGGCGGGTGCGGGTGAGCGGGTGCTGGCGGTATTTTTGGACTGCGGTGGCAAGTCGGACGCGACACCGCTTGCGAGCGAACGGGGCGGGTGGCTCATTGCCAGCGCCGTCGTCGGGGCCAAAGCGGTGGCGCGTCCGACTTGCCACCGCAGTCCATAATGCCCTCACCCGTGAATGGCGCTTAGATAAGGAAAAACGCGTCAGCAATTGTACGCGAATATAACTGGATCCTTGGAGCGAGTTGTTTCAAAGTGGCGCATGAAACAAAC
>SIBJ01000055.1 GCA_009695195.1 Pedosphaera sp. | reverse complement strand
GCCAACACCGCGCAGGCTGACACGCACAATTACGACGAAGCCACGACCCGCGAAATCTGGATCGACAAGTATTTGGAGGATGCGGGCTGGGTCTTCACGAAACCGGGAACAGACACGGAATACCCGGTCACTGGAATGCCGAACAACGAGGGCAAGGGCTTCGTGGATTACGTGCTCTGGGGCGACGATGGCCTCCCGCTGGCGCTGAATGAGGCCAAGCGCACCAAGCGCGACCCGCGCGTGGGCCAGCGGCAGGCCGAGCTGTATGCGGACTGTCTGGAAAAGATGTTCGGTCGCCGGCCCATCATCTTTTACTCGAACGGCTACGAACACTGGATGTGGGACGACAAGAATTATCCGCCGCGTCCGGTGCAGGGGTTCTACAAGAAGGCCGAACTGGAGCTGCTGATTCAACGCCGCACCACGCGCAAGGAACTGGCGGACGCGAAAATCAACGAAGCCATCGTGGAGCGTTACTACCAGACGCGCTGCATCCGCCGCATCGGCGAGGCGTTCGAGAAAGACCACGACCGCAAGACACTCGTGGTGCAAGCCACCGGCGGGGGCAAGACGCGCATGGCTATCGCGCTGAGCGATTTGCTCATGCGCTGCAACTGGGCCAAGCGGGTGCTGTTCCTTTGCGATCGCGTGGCGCTGGTGAATCAGGCGGTGAACGCCTTCAAGAAACATCTGCCCGAGGCGTCGCCGGTGAACCTTGTCACCGAGAAGGACACCGAGGGCCGCGTGTTCGTTTCCACTTACCCGACGATGATGGGCTTGATTGACGAGACGAAGGACGGCCAGCGGCGGTTCGGCGTCGGCCACTTTGACCTCATCATCATTGATGAGGCGCACCGCTCGGTTTACCAGAAGTATCGCGCCATCTTTGATTACTTCGATTCGCTGCTGGTGGGGCTGACCGCCACGCCGCGCGACGAGATTGACCGCGACACCTACGGCCTGTTCGACCTCGAAAAGGGCGTGCCGACGGATGCCTACGATTTGAAGGATGCGGTGGCGGACAAGTTCCTCGTGCCGTCCAAGTCCGTGTCTGTGCCGCTCAAGTTCCAGCGCGAGGGCATCAAATACGAGAACCTGTCCGAGGAGGAAAAGGAGCAGTGGGACGCGAAGGAATGGAGCGACGACGGCAGCACGCCGGATTTCATCGAGGCCGAGGCGGTGAACAAGTGGCTGTTCAACATTGATACCGTGGACAAGGTGCTGGAGCACATCATGACCCGCGGGCAGAAGGTGGCGGGCGGCGACCGGCTCGGCAAAACCATCATCTTCGCCAAGAATCAGGCGCACGCGGATTTCATCCAGGAGCGATTCGACATCAACTATCCCAGCCTCGCCGGGAAGTTCGCACGCACGATCACCTTCAAGACCGAATACGCGCAGAGCTTGATTGATGATTTCTCGCAGAAGAACAAAGCGCCGCACATCGCCATCTCCGTGGACATGCTCGATACCGGCATCGATATCCCGGAGGTGGTAAACCTCGTGTTCTTCAAGCTGGTGCGGTCGAAGACCAAGTTCTGGCAGATGGTAGGACGTGGCACACGGCTCTGCCCCGATCTGTTCGCACCGGACAAGCACAAGGAATTTTTCTACATCTTCGACTACTGTCAGAACCTGGAGTTCTTCAGCCAGAACCCGGAGACGACCGAGGGCGCGCTTGGCGAATCCCTCGGCAAGCGGCTGTTCAAGACGCGGCTGGAACTCATCAGCGAGTTGGACCGCAAGCTGTCCGGCGTGGCGCAGGAAGGCCCGGAGAAGGAAGCGGAGTTGCGGCGGGATGTTGTGGCGCTGCTGCAAGGCGAAGTCGCCGCGATGAACGTGGAGAACTTCGTCGTGCGAGCGAAACGCCGGCTGGTCGAGAAATACGGCAAGCCCGAGGCGTGGGCTGAACTGAAGCTGGAGGCATTGTCGGAACTCGCGCAGGAAGTAGCCGGCTTGCCCTCCGAACTGGAAGCCGAGGACGAAGAGGCGAAACGCTTCGATCTGCTCATGCTGAATCTGCAACTGGCCGTGTTGCGGGTTGAACCGGCTTTCAAGCGACTCAGCGACCAGGTGAAGGCGATTGCCGGATTGCTGGAGGAAAAATCCAGCATCCCGATGGTGCATGAGCAGATGCCGTTGATTCAGGACCTCCAAACCGATGAATGGTGGCAGGACGTAACTGTGCCGATGCTGGAAAACGTCCGCCGCCGCCTGCGGGCGCTCGTAAAGCTCATCGAGAAACAGCAGCGCAAACCCATCTACACCGACTTCGAGGATGTGATGGGCGGCGAGACGACGGTGGAACTCCCCGGCTTTGCCACGCCCGACAGCTTCGAGCGATTCCGCGCCAAGACCCGCCAGTTCCTCCGCGAGCATGAGGACGATCTGGTCATTCACAAGCTGCGGATGAACGAGGCCCTGACGACCACGGACCTCGGGGAGTTGGAACGGATGCTGACCGAGAGCGGCCTTGCCAAGCCGGAGTATCTGGCCAAGGCCAAAACGGAGAGCAACGGGCTTGGCCTCTTCGTGCGCTCACTTGTCGGCTTGGATCGTGAAGCAGCGAAGAAGGCGTTCGCGGGATTCATAGCGGGAAAGACACTGAGCGCCAATCAAATCGAATTTGTGAACCTGATCGTGGAGCACCTGACCGAGCACGGCGTGATGGAGGCCGGTCTGTTGTATGAGTCACCGTTCACCGACTTGAACCCGCAAGGCCCAGAAGGGGTTTTCAATTCCGCGCAGGTCGATGAATTGGTTGCGCTGCTGGATGCGGTTGGTCGCCGTGCGGTCGCGGCGTAATTGCGCACCTTGGTAGCTGTCTCGGCTTCCCCGCCCGCAACACCCGCAACGAAAAGCCCCGCCCGTTCTCAAACGGTTCAACCGTCGCAGTAACCTCCAGCACCGGATAGCGCACTGTCGCCAGCCCGTAACTCTTGTAGGTCTGCGCGAATAGTTCTGTCTCCACCATGCCCGTCCAGTCCGCCAGCGTCAGGAATTTCATCGGCTCACCCGTGATCTGGTGATGCGTCCGTTGCTCGACCACCAACCCGCACGTCACCACCGTTTCGCCGACGTGTTCGCCCAGCCGCGCGACCGGGCAATACGTATCCCAAGCCACATCTGCAAACAATTCCAGCGGATGTCCGCTCACCGCGTAGCCGAACAATTCCGTCTCGGCTTCCAACCGTTCGCACCGCGTCGGTTCACGAAGCAAATCCGGGTTCTCTATGAAGAACTCAGCAACCGGATTCGCCCCCGCCTCAAAATCAAACTCAACATTCCGGTTTTGGATTTCAGCTTTCCGCTTTCCGCTTTCAGATTTTGTCAGTCGTTGCCCTTCCCAAAACTGCCGCGTGCGCGTTTCGCCGAACTCGTCGAAGCCGCCCGCGCGAATCATCGCCTCCATTTCCTCCGGCAACGGCTGCACGCGCCGATGAAAGTCCGCCAGTGAAGCAAACGCCCCGCGCTCCCGCTCGGCGAGCAGTCGTTTGATCGTGCGGTCGGTCAGTCCCTTGGCGTTCGTCAGCGGCACGCGGATGCATGTAGCGGCAGGCGTCTCGCCTGCCGTAGAGCCGGGCGTCCCGCCCGGCGGATAAACCGCACGACTGCCGGAAGTCACTTGAACCTTCGAGAGTCGCGCAGAAATGTCGTCGCTCGTTCCGGGCGGCAAGATGCCGCCCTCTACGGCAGGCGGGACGCCTGCCGCCACCACCTGAAACCCCGGCCCAGGCTCATTCACCGTTGGCGGCAGGAACTTCAATCCTAGCCGATAGCTTTCCAGCACATAAACGAGCGGGTCATAAAATCCTTTTCCATTGGTCAACACCGCCGCCATGAATTCCGCCGGATAATTCCGTTTGAGCCACGCCGCTTGATACGCCTCGACGCCGTAGGCCGTCGAGTGCGCTTTGCAAAAGGCGTAACCCGCAAACCCCGCGACCAGCCCCCACACTTCTTCAATCTTCTCCGGCGTATGACCGCGCGCGGTTGCCGATGCGAAGAATTCTTCCCGAATCTCCGCGATGACCGCGCGCTGCTGTTTGTTCAACGCGCGGCGCAACACGTCCGCACGCCCCGGATTCAGTCCGGCGAACGCTTCGCAGATTTGCAGGATGTGTTCCTCGTAAACCACCAACCCAAACGCGTCACGCAACACGGGTTCAAGCGACGGATGCGGATAGGTGATCGGTTCAAGCCCCTGATAGCGCCGCGTGAAGGCGAGCTTCTTGCCTTGATTGGCCGCGCCCGGTCGGATGACGCTGACAATGGCAATGAGCGTGTCAATGTCCCGCACACTGCACTGGCGGCAAAGCCCGTTCATCGCCGGGCTTTCAATGTGATGCACCGCCCGCGCGCCGCCGCCGGAAATCATTTCCCAAACGTCAGGATCGTTCCACGTTTCCCCCTCTCCCGTCCTGCGGACACCCTCTCCCCCATCGGGGGAGAGGGACGGGGTGAGGGGGCGTTCCGTGCAAGTCTGCAAATCCACTTCAATCCCGCGTTTCGCCAGTGATATTTTCACGTCACGCATCGCGGCGAGTCCGCCTTGCGCGAGCACGTCCACCTTGACCAAACCGATGACTTCAACCGCGTCCATGTCGTAATGCGTCGTCGGATAGCCCTTGTTGGAAATGAAGGTCGGCGTCAGTTCGTGCGTGGGCTGGCGCGAGAGCACCACGCCGCATGGGTGCATTTTCGGATAACGCGGAACGCCGTCCAGAAACTCCGCCATGTCCAGCGCGGTCTTGAACGGTTCTTCATTCAACGGCAGATCGCGGTTTTCGGGACTCGCGGCGAGCAATTCGCGCAACTTCGCCCCACCGCTCGGTGTGTGTTCGTCCGGCACCCAACCACCGCCGAAGCTCCACGGGAAATGTGCGGTGAAGCGCCGCACTTCGCGTTCGGCCATGCCCAGGACTTTTGCCACGTCCGCAAACGCGCTCTTGGCCTGGAACGTCGAGAAGCCGCCGACCACCGCGCAATGCTCCCGGCCATATTTGGCAAAGATGAGGTCCACCACGTCGTCTTTTCGGTCATGCGGGAAATCAATGTCAATGTCCGGCAGTTTGTTCAGGGCCATGCGTTCTTCATTCAGAAACCGGCGGAAGTAGAGGCCGAAGCGAATCGGGCACACGTCCGAGATGCCGAGGCAATAGCAAACGAGCGAGTCCGCCGCGCTGCCGCGCGTGATCCATTCGATGCCGTGCGCGTGGCAATCTTGCAGGATGTTCCACACAACGAGGAAGTATTTCTCGTAACCGACCGCGCAGATGATTTTCAATTCCTGCTCGATCTGCGGACGCATCGAAGCGGCGCGCTCGCCGTAGCGTCGGCGCAGGCCGTCCGTGACGAGTTTGTGCAGGAACTCACGCGGCGTCGAATTGTCCGGCGGCACGAAAGCGGGGAACTGCGGTTTGCCGAAAGGGATTTGAAAATTGCAGCGCTCGGCAATTTCCAGCGAGTGCGCCAGCCAGTCGGGATGGTCTTTGCAAGCGGTCGCCATTTCTCTCGGCGTGCGGAAGTGCAACCGCCCGTCCAAACGCTTGGCGGGATGCTCCTGCCGGAGCAACGTCAGCGTGCGGATGGATTGCACGATGTCGTATTTCATCCGGTCATCGGGTCGGGCGTAATGAATCGCCGGACATGCCACGACGGGAAAGCTGGTAGGAACGGCGCGCTGCGCCGTCCGCGTCGCCATCTGGTAGAACCGGCCCGGAAACTTATCGGCAAGTCGCGTGTCCGCGCTCACCGCAATCAAGCCGTCCGTGAAACCGTCCAGACGCACGGATGACATTGGCTTTCGCAGTTGGGCCGCAACCGCTCCTTCATCTTCATTCTGCTCCGCCCGCAACGAGAGCAGGCGATTGAGGTTGTGATACCCGCGCGCCGACTCGACATAGAGCAAAAGCGGATGCGCGCCGATTTGCAGTTCCGTTCCGAAGATGGGTTTGATTCCCGCGTGTTGCGCCGCTTGCGCGAACTCCACCGCACCATGCAAGTTGCCGATGTCCGTCAACGCGATTGCGGATACGCCATGTTGCTTGGCAAGGTTCACAATGGCGGCGGGTGAAAGCGTCGAGTCGAGAAACGTGTAATGGCTGCGAACGCGCAACGGCACGTAGCAGCCGACGGTTTGTAGCCGACGAGGTGACGAGGCGGACGGCGGTTTCGCAATCTGACTTCTGACTTCTGGCTTCGGCAAGTCCCTCGGCGCATCGCGCAACCGCAAGTCATGTCCGCGCAAAATTACCGGCCAGCCCTTGTTGCGCCGCAGTTCGTCAACCGCAACCGCAAGCCGTTCGCGGGCCTCGTGATTGCGAGCATTGGTTTCCAGCGGTAGTTCACTGCGGAACACGCCGTCATACACGTTCGACAATTTCAACGACACCATTCGCAGACTGACGCGCCGTTGCCATGCCTCCTGCAACAGCCCGCGTAAGCGGCCATAAACATCCGTTTCCAGGTCGGTCGGCTCGCGCAGGCTTTCGGCGCGTTGGTTTTCATCGCGGTCGTTATAGCGAACTTTCACGGTCAGCGTCCGCACGCTTCGCCCTTCTTCGCGCACCGTCGAAAATAATTTGTCGGCCATACGACGCAACACAGCCTCGACATATTCCTCGTCGGTCACGTCCTCGTTGAACGTCTCCTGTTGGCCGAATGATTTTTGCGGCTGGCTCGCGGGAATCAACGGGCGTTCGTCAATCCCGTTGGCAAACTGCCGCATGACGGGAGCTTGGTTGCCCAAAAGCAGCGCGAGCATGTCAACCGGCGTCGCCGCGATCTGCCCGATGTCGGCGAGTCCCGCCGCATTCAGTCGCACGGCGGTTTTCGGCCCGATGCCCGGCAACCAACGATTCGGCAGCAGGTGAAGAAATTGTTTCTCCTGTCCGTCCGGCACGGTTTGAAAAGCAGCGGGCTTGTTCAGCTTGGAAGCAATCTGACTGACGAGTTTGTTTGAACCGATGCCTTCGCTGACGGTGATCTTGAGCGATTGCCGGATGGCCTTGCTGATCGTCAGCGCAATGTCAAGGGACGGTTTGCTGCGGTTGGCCGTGATGTCGAAATAGCCTTCATCAATGGAAGTCTGCTCCACGTTCGGCGTGAAGTCGTAGGCGTAGCCAAACATCCAGTTGGAAAACTGCTCGTATCGCTCGTAGTCGCCGGGCAGCACGATGAGCTTCGGGCAGAGCTTGCGCGCCCGCGCCGTCGGCATCGGCGTGTAGATGCCGAACTTCCGCGCTTCGTAGGAGGCGGACGCGATGATGCCGCGACTCTCGCCGCCGACGGCTATGGCTTTGCCCCGCAACCGTGAATCTGCGGCCTGCTCCACGGACGCAAAGAACGCATCGGCGTCGAGATGAACAATTGTCCGCATGGCGCAACGTGTATCAAACCGGCTGGGACAACCGCTGTCCGGGCGCGCTACTCCTTTGCCCGGCGGATGAGGGCTTTGACCACGCCTTGAATCATCAACTCTTGCGCCGGGATGAGGTCGGGATATTTCGGGTTCTCGGCGCGCAGATACGGCTTGCCGCCTCTCACAACGAAAGTTTTGAGCGTGCTGGCCCCGTCAATGAGCGCGGCCACGACTTGCCCGTTGCGCGGTTCTGGTCCGTGTTCCAACACGACAAAATCGCCGTCGAGAATGTGCCGTCCAATCATCGAATCGCCCGTCACACGCAACGCGAAAGCGTTCCGCGTCGGCTTGTAGCCGATGCTTTCCACGTCCACCGAAACGCAACCCTCGGCGTCCTGCTCGCGGGCCTGCGGTAAACCGGCGGGGATCGAACCGAACAGCGGAATGTCCACGATTCGGTTGCGGAGTTTTGTCAGAGGGGAAATGACACGCAGCGCCCGCGCCTTGCCGGGTTCGGATTCGAGAAAACCTTTTTGACGCAACAGCCGCACATGCTCCGTCACGGAATTGAGGCTTCGAAACCCGAACTGGTCGGCAATTTCCTGATAAGTCGGCGTCGCCCCCTGCGTCCGTTGCCATTTCAGGATGAAATCAAGAATCTGCTGCTGTTTCCGCGTCAGGTCGGTCATACTGTATATCCATACAGTATATCGCGCAAAGTTGCTGTCAATTCGTATCCGCGTCAGTCATCGCATCAATCGTTGCGAGCGCATTGCCTTCAAGCCGATTGTTCACATAGATGAACGTCTTGCGATCCGGCCCGGCCTTTTTTCCCTCTGCGACCAACGCCTTGCCCGCCGCCCGCGCGTCCGGGTACGGCTCCTTCACTTTGTCATACGGCTGAAACTCGTCCACGGCTTCATTGTATTTGCGGCCTGGCTTGAGGAGAAAACGAGCGGCAACGAGTTGAGGGTTGGTCCGGCTACCGGATTGAGCCATCTGTTCCTCTACGGGCGGCATGGCGTCCCATGAATTGAAGACGTGGGCGACGCGGTGTTTTGCGAGACAGGCGAAGTATTCAGGCGCAAGCCAATGTTTGTTTCGCATCTCGATGCCATAAGGCCAGCCCGTCGGGAGCTTGGCAAAGAATGAGTCCAGGGCGGCCACGAAATCGCGCCCGTGTTCGTAGTCGCTCGGATAGAAACGCGAGAACTCGAACATCAGGACGCCGACGTTCGCTCGGATGGCTTCACAGGGTTGAAGAAAGGCGCGAGCAAACAAATCGGCGTTCAGAAAGTTCTCATTGGGTTTGCCGGCCCGGATGCCGTGGCGGGCATGGTTCGGGAATTTTTTGACTGTGATTTCGTCGGTCACTTTGAAGCCGAACTGAAAATCATCCGGCACTGCGTCCGCCAGTTTTTGAAGATACTCCGGGCGTGGGAACGTGTAATACGCCGCATCCACGCACACCGTCTTGAACACTTCCGCGTATTCGTTCAGGCAATCCCTCTCGAAGCGGGTTTTTGCGACCTTGCCGCGATACTCGTAACGCGCCGGTGTGTAGAGTTGGTCAAGCCATCCTTCGTACTTCCAACTCGACGTGCCGATGAACACCCCCTTGGCGGCAAGTGCCGCCGCCTTTTTTTTGATTTGCTCTCGTTCAAAGGCCATGCGAAAAGCTGTCGCTGGCGGTGAACGAAGTCAACTCGTTGCAGAAGTCGTCCGAACCGGAGTTCACCCGTTGGCCCCTTTGCATAAAATTTTGCGCTCGACGAATCCATCACGTTTGACCGCCCCACCCACTCGCTCGCACCCCCCCCCACCCCCTCGGTCTGACGGGACAGGACGGGACAAAAAGTCTTCATTCTTGTGCGTCACGGTGCGCGGGTCGAAAAGTGGAGCGCGCAAGAACTCGAATGAAATCACTTGGTCGCGCACGACGGCGAAATTCTTACTGCTTTCAACTCCCCCCGCCTCCACCATCTTTTCAAATGTTGCTTCGGCAACCGCGTGAAACATTTTTGCGCGCAGGGTCTCAAACATTATGCGACGGGCAACATCTGTTCCAAAACTTCTCTTGCGCTGGTTTTCCGGCCTGATTCTCGGCGCCGCAGTTTTCAGCGGCGTCGCGCAGAGCAATTGGCCGCAGTTCCGCGGGGAACTATCGCTCGGGGTTTCCACCAATCCAAATCTACCCACGACCTGGAGCACCAACCAGAATGTCGCCTGGAAAACGGCCGTGCCCGGCTTCGGTTGGTCGTCGCCCATTGTTTGGGACGACAAGATTTTTCTCACCTCCGTCGTCCGGGATGGCGAGGTCGAACCGCCCAAGAAAGGGCTTTATTTTGGCGGCGAACGCCGGACGCCCTCCACGAACACCCAGCATTGGATGGTTTATGCCTTCGACTGGCAGACCGGCAAAAAAATCTGGGCGAAGGAAGTTCATGCCGGCAACCCCGGCACGTCCGTCCATTTGAAGAACACCTACGCTTCGGAAACGCCGGTGACCGATGGCGAGCGCGTTTATGCTTACTTCGGCAACCTTGGCCTTTTCTGCCTCGATTTGAACGGCAAGGAACTGTGGTCGCAGAAATTCGGACAATTCAAGACGCGCGCGGGCTGGGGCACGGCGGCTTCGCCTGTGTTGCGCCACGACCGGATCTTCATCGTCAATGACAACGACGAAAAGTCCTTTCTCGCCGCGTTCAACAAAAAAACCGGCGAACAACTCTGGCGCGTCGAACGCGATGAGAAGAGCAACTGGGCCACGCCATTCGTCTGGGAAAACGAGAAACGCACCGAGTTGATCGTGCCGGGCACCAAGCGGGTCCGTTCTTACGATCTCGAGGGGAAGGTGCTTTGGGAATTCGGCGGCATGTCCTCCATCGTCATCCCGACCCCGTTTGCGGACTCCGGGCTGCTTTATGTTTGTTCCGGCTATGTGGGCGACCAGACGCGTCCCGTCTTCGCGATTCGCCCGGGCGCCTCCGGCGACATCAGCCTCAAGGCAGGTGAAACCACCAATCAATTCATTGCGTGGTATGAAAAAGCGGCGGCCCCGTACAATCCGTCGCCCATCGCCTACCGGGATCAGTTCTATGTGCTGTTTGATTTCGGCTTTCTCAGCAGCCGCGACGCGAAGACTGGCAAGGAGATTTACGACAAACAACGCATCAACCCGACCGGAACTTCCGGCTTCACCGCCTCGCCGTGGGCCTACGACCACAAGCTTTTTTGCCTGAGTGAAGATGGCGACACGTTCGTGTTTCAAGCCGGCCCGGAATACAGATTGATCGGCAAGAACAGTCTGGGCGAAATGTGCATGGCCACCCCGGCCATCGCCCGCGACAGCCTCATCATCCGCAGCGCCGCCAATCTTTAACGAAACAAAAACTCCGAAACCAGGAAACAGCCGTGAACCTTCTCAACGCGCTGCGATCATCGATTTGAATGGATTGGCCTTGGCTTTCGTGTCTCCGAACCAGGCGAAGACCCAAAAAATTCTTCGTGCATGACCGGGCGGGAAAACGAAGCAGGTTTCCCGCGCTTGCCCCGCGACGGCCGCCGTCGCAAACTGCGTCACGAGATTCCGCATGACCGCCAGCGAAACTGAAATCAGCGTCGTCCTCCCGTGCCATAACGAGCAGGACAACTTGCAACCGCTCTTGGACGCCATCCGCAAAGCGCTCGATCCGCTGAAGCACAGCTACGAAATCGTCATCACCGACGACCGCAGCAGCGATGGGAGTTGGGCGCTGCTGCAAAAGCTGGCGGCGGCGGACCCGCGCGTGCGCGCGCAACGCTTCGAGAAACAATGCGGTCAATCCGCTGCTCTCTGGGCGGGAATGAAAGCGGCGCGGGGCAAAATCATCGTCACGCTGGACGCAGATTTGCAAAATGACCCCGCGGATTTGCCGAAACTGCTGGCGGGATTGGCGCAGGCGGATTGCGTCTGCGGCACGCGCGTCGAGGCCCGCAGCAAAGGCGATGGTTTTGTCCGCATCGCGTCCTCGCGCATCGCGAACTGGGTGCGGAACAAACTTTCCGGGGAGACGATCACCGATGCGGGGTGTTGCTATCGCGCGTTCAAGCGCGAGTGCATCGCGGAAATAAAATTCTTCAACGGCGGCCACCGTTTCCTGCCGACGCTCATCAAAATGGAAGGCTTCACCGTCACGGAAGTCGCGATCAGCCATCACCCGCGCACCGCGGGTCAGGCGCATTACGGCGTGTGGAACCGGCTGTTCAAATCGTTCTACGACCTGCTGGCGGTGCGCTGGATGAAGAAAAGATTCCTCCGGTTCAAAGTGGTGGACCGCGTGAAATAGCGGAGCGCGGCATTCATGCCGCTTCAATTTCCGCGCCCCCCAGCCGCCGTCGAACCCCAAAATGTTTCCCACAGTGAAGCGGCATAAATGCCGCGCTCCATCAATTCTGCTCCGGCCTGCCTTTGCTCGCTTCATTCTTCGCGCGTTGCTTGGCGAAGAAAGTTTGCAGCAACGCCCGACATTCCTCCACCCGCACGCCCGCGGTGATTTCACAACGGTGATTCAATCCGGGAAATTGCAACAGGTTCAACGCACTGCCCGCCGCGCCGCCTTTAGGATCGCTCGCGCCGAACACCACCCGCGCGAACCGCACATGCACGATCGCGCCCGCGCACATCGGACACGGCTCCTTCGTGACGTAAAGCGTGCAATCGTTGAGCCGCCAGTCGCCGACCGCCTGCTCAGCGGCGGTGATGGCGAGCATCTCGGCGTGCGCCGTGGCGTCCTTGAGCAACTCAACCTGGTTGAAAGCGCGCGCGATGATGCGCCCCTCCCGCACGACGACCGCGCCCACGGGAACCTCTTCCGCCGCGTAAGCCTTCGCCGCCTGACGCAACGCCTCGCCCATGAAGTAATGGTCGCTTTGCAGGTCTATGATCGGCTCGTCCATTTCTTATCTGTCGGAGACGACGTGAGGAGTCTCAAACTTTCTCGTGGGTTCAGCGCGGTTTGGGCCGGTTCACGGCGCAGCAATCTGAACTTCGCCAGTCAACCCGGAGAAATCGCCAAGATTGTCCGTCAGCAACACGGTCACGTTCGCTTTCTGCGCGGCGCGCGCAGGCAGCCAGTCGTGAACGCGACCGCCCCGCACGCCGCGCTTCTCCGCTTCGTCCAGCGCGGAGTGGATTTCCGCGGCGTTCAACTCTACGAAATTGAAACCCGCCGTGAGTTCCAGCAGCAGCGCGGCGGCATCCGAAGGCAGATACTTGAAACCCAGCCGTCCGCCGGTCAGCGTGGAAAATGCCTCTGCGAGTGCGTGGGGTCGCGTCCCTTGGTCAGGCCCGGTTGCGAGCGCTTCAATCCGGGAATCATGCAACGCGTCCACCAGGGCCGACGTGTCCCAATAACGCTTCATCGGGCATCGCGTTCAGCCCGCACCGCGGCGGCTACGTTTTCGCGGCGCAAGACGAGCTTCGCCCCGCGCAGCCGCCCATTCTCGCGGCGCGGCTTCACGGTCGGCGCCTCCGCCACCACTGTCTCCGCGACCGGCGGCAGCGAACTTAACAGCGACTCCGCCAACTGGACGCGTTCCTTCACACCCAGGGCGAGCGCCTGTTTCTTGATTTCTTCCACCGCTGTCATGGGCCTACCGTATTCCGACTCGCACGGCGCGGCAAGCGCGCGACGATGTGGCCTTCACGCACGGCGCGGGAACGGAATGACCGTAGAATCTGGTTGCCGGGAAAGATTCAAAGAGAAGTTTTGTCGCCTATCACGATATTAGGCCGCTTCTCGCTGTGAAACATGCTGTCTGACATAGCTCAAAAAAGACTCGAAGCCCGGCTGCTCAACCTCGTAATCGAAAACCACTCTGGGTAATCTGCTCCCCCGAACACGAAACCGAACGCACGGTGCGTCGTCGAACTTGCGAGGAAGCTGCTCCCAAGAGTCAACCTCCTGCCAGCGCAAACTGAAACCACCCGCAACCCGCGGCTTCTTCGTGATGCCATCACCGGAGATAACCGTCCGCGTGAACATCGAAGCTATCGCGGCTGTCGCAGTAACGAGTCCGATCGCCGTGAAAACGAATGAGAATGGATGAAGACCGACTGCGTAAAAGCAAGCCAGCCCGGCGGCAACAAACAGAAGACTCAAAAACACCGCCACGCCACTGAGAACGCTGCTGTAGCGTCTCGGCTTGAACACAATTGGTGTCATCGAAGTCTCCATGCGCGCGAAGCGGCCAAACATTGTAATTGGGCGACAGCGTTTGTCGCCTATCTCGATTCAGGAGGTGAACGTATTCTGGACGTAAAATCGTGTCGAGCATACAAATCATATCGGAATGGACCCCGTGCATGAGTTGACAAAGGCGACACACGCTGCGCCGTTTGGTCAACCGGATTTCGCGAGGCGACCTTCGTCAAGCGTCCATTCGTTCCGTCCGTCGGGATGACAGTGGCAATGCGCCGCGAAAAATCCGCCGCGATGTTGCCAGAACCACGGCCAGATGCTTTGGCGATCCGTCTCCGGCAAAGGCAATTGATCAAGCGCCGTGCGCGGGAAAAACTCGAACCGTCCTTCACGATGTTTCGCGGGCAACGCCATCAAGCGCGGCTTCACTTCGAGCAGAAACATCAGCCAGTGGGAGTTGCCTTGAAAGCCGTGTTCGCTCACGACGCCCGTGAGGTGCAGGTCGCGCGGTTGAATTTCCAGCGCCATCTCTTCCCGCGCCTCACGACAGGCGCAGGCGTAAGGCGATTCGCCGTCGTCAGTGTGCAATTTGCCGCCGGGTGGGCTCCAGAGTCCGCGATTCGGTTCCTGCGCGCGTTCGAGCAACAGCACTTCGTCGCGCTCGTTGAAGCAGTAGAGCAGCGTGGCGATCTTGTAGGGCAGCGGCACGCGGGAAGTGAAACAATTGCCGGGAAAAGCTCCAAGCACCAAGTTCCAACCTCCAGAGAAGCACCAAGCTTCAAACACCAACCGGCTGCGGAGGCTCCGTGTTTGGTTCTTGGTGTTTGATGTTTCTCTGGAGGTTGGTGCTTGGTGCTTGGTGCTTGGTGCTTCAAAGCGAACGCCTACTTCCCACGACCAATGCAGTAAAGTTTACTTCCCGTGCGGATGAAAAGATTTCCGTCCGCCAACGCGATGGCGGCGCGCAGCCGGTCGTCACCGTCGTCGCCCATCGGGATCGTGCGCACGAGTTTGAATTCCTTTTCCGCCGCGACGATGAAGACTTCGCCTTTGAAGTTCTGGAAATAAATTTTTCCGTCCGCCGCCGTCGCGGAGCTTTCGATCTTGATCCGCGAGTTCAAGTCGCCAATCCAGTCCGGTTTGCCGGTGGCGGGGTCCACGCGGGCAATCGTCCGCTTCTCGCCGTTCAAGATGTAAAGGCGGCCCTGGTAATAGAGCGGTGTGCTGACGTCGCTGGAGACTTCGCGCTCGGCGCTCGTCCACGCCAGCGCGGAGTCGTCGAGGTTGCCTTTGAGGCCGTGCTTCACGGTGAACACCGGCTCGCCCTTCGGCGCGCAAACCACCGCGCCGGTTTCCGTCCCGACCGGCGAGGGCACGAGCCGCCAGTGGCCGATGCGCGTCGGATTCCACGAGCCCCAACGCCAGAGTTCCCGGCCCGTCTTCGCATCGTGACCGGTCAAACAATCGCCGCCGGAGATCAGGATTTCGCTCACCCCTTTCACGGTGAACGGAATCGGCGTGCTGTAGGCTTCCTTGGATTCCTGCGCCGCGTCGCTCGGGCGGACATGTTTCCAGATTTCCTTTCCCGTCTTCGGTTCCAACGCGAGCAGATACGAATCAATCGGGCCGTCTTTGCGCCCGCGACCATGCACTGGCACATCGCGATTCAAAACCTGGAGATACAATCTGCCGTCGAACAACGTCGGGCTGGCGCCGTAGGTCCATTGATAGGCGAACTGGCCGTAATCCTTCTCCAGATTTCGCGACCAGACTTTGCGGCCCTTGAAATCGAACGCCACCAGATCGCCCGTGCCGTAGAGAAAATAAACCAGCTTCCCGTCCGTGGTCGGCGAGGGCGAGGCGAAGTTACTATTGTTGTCCTGGCCGAACGCCTGCGTGATCTCGTGGCTCCAAAGTTCCTTACCGGTCTTGCGATTGAACGCCAGCGCGCGCAGAGTCTTGGTCTTCGAGTCGGTGGAACTGATGAAAACGGTGTCGCCCCACACGATCGGCGTGGCGGCGGAAGGCCCAGGCAGTCCGGCGACCCACTTCACGTTGTTGGTCTTCGAGAAATCGTCCGGCAGATTTTTTTCCGGCGACGAGCCGTTGAACTGCGGCCCGCGCCAGTGAGCCCAATTGCCGGCGTGGGCGGAGACTGATGCGAACGCCGCCGCCAGCGCAGCAACAAGCAGAAGAATGGAAGGTTTCATGCGATGCCGGATTTTCGACGGCCCGGGGGGAATTGCAATTCGATTTGCGATCGCGCTCCCCGACTCAAACCGCTTGATTTCGGCCCCGATCATCAGTCATGGTGAGGAATGGTCTTACCTGAAAATCCGGTCACGTTGACGGCGGAGCAGATCGCGGCGCTGAACCGCGAGCTCGCCAACATGCGCCACGACATCAACAACAACCTGTCGCTGGTGCTCGCCGCCGTCGAATTGATCCGCGCCAAACCCCACATGACCGAGCGCATGACAGGCACGCTCATCGAGCAGCCGCCCAAAATCACACAGGCGATGCAGAAATTCTCCGCTGAGTTCGAAAAAATCTTCAGCCTCAAGCGCGAATGATTTCCGCCGCCGCGCTGTAACCGCGCGGCCCGCGACCGCGTCTGCTGGGAATAGTTCCGAACAACTCACAACCTGACGCGTATGAAAACAAATCCTTCGTCCCGCCTGCTGCTCACCATGACGATCGCGGCATTGCTCGCCGGCAGCCTGAGCGCCCCGGCCCAACCCAAACCCGACAATAATCCCGACAACCGCCCGCCGGCCGGCCGGCAATTTCAACGCGGCGACCGTCCGCAAGGCGACCGCCCGCAAGGCGGATTCCAGCAGGGCGGCCAGCGCGGCCAGATGTTTCCGATGATGGAGCGCGTCCTCACCGACGATCAGAAAGAATCGCTCCGCACCGCGATGGAAGGCCAGCGCGAGAAGATGCGCCCGATTGAGGAAAAGGTTCGCGACGCCCGCCGCGAAATGATGCAGGCGGGTTTCGCGGCCAAACTTGACGAGGAAGCCCTCCGCGCCAAGGCGCTGGAAGTCGGCAAACTGGAGGCGGACTTGACGGTGTTGCGCGCCAGGGCATTTTCGCAAATGAAGCCGGCGCTTTCGGCGGAACAAATCGAGCAGTTGAAAAATCCGCCGCCGTCCAACCCCGATGGCGGTGAAGGCCGGCCCGCGAACGCCCGCCGTCCGAATCAAAACGCCCCCGGCCCGCGCGACCAGAACGATCTGCCGCCGAAGCCGAAATGATTCCACGCATCGTGGGAACCCAACCGAAGCCACCGTCGCGCGCGCGGCGGTGGCTTTTGGGTGGCGATACGTTTTCAGGGATTGTAGGCGGCGAGGTAACGAGTCGTTCGGGCGAAGCACTCCTTTCGTCGTGCCTTACAGCCAAATCGCACCACTACCGGCTTTTTGCTTTGGCCGCGCGCCGGCTGTTGTCATAGTCACGGCGCATGGAACGGTCCGACGCCGAATACATCGCCCTCGTGCTCAAGGGCGACGCGGCGAGCTTCGAGCCGCTCGTGCAAAAATATTCCCCGCGTCTCTTCGCCACCGCGCGGCGTTACGCCCGGCGCGAGAGTGAGATTGAGGACATCGTCCAGGAAGTCTGGCTCAAGGCGTTTCACAAGTTGAGCAGCTTTCGCGGCGATGCGCCCTTCGAGCACTGGCTCATGCGGCTGGCGGTGCGGACGTGTTACGATTTTCTGCGCGGCCACCAGCGCAATCGCGAGGCGAACTTCACCGACCTCACCGAACCGGAAAGCGACTGGCTGGAGCAGTTCGTGGCGCAACCCGAATCCGCCGGCGAGGACGCCGCCGCCGCGAAGCAGCTCGTCGCGCGGCTGCTGGAACAACTTTCGCCGCCGGCGCGGCTCGTCATCACGTTGCTCGAGATCGAGGATCGTTCGGTGAAGGAAATCGCGCAGCTCACCGGCTGGTCCGTGCCGCTGGTGAAGGTGCGGGCGTTTCGCGCGCGGGCGGAAATGAAAAAGCTCCTCGCCCGCCTGGCACAGGAAAAGTATCTGTAACCGCAGCCCCAAACGGGCCGTCTGAAATCATGCTGACGTTATGAAACTGGAATTGTTGATGCAGAAACTCCTCGCCGCCGCCCGCGCCAACCCGCCGGCGGATCGCGTGCCGTACAAGTTTGAGCAACGCATCATGGCGCGATTGAAGGAACAGCCGGCGCTGGATCTCGCCGCGCTGTGGGCGCGCGCGTTGTGGCGGGCCGTCGCGCCGTGCGCGGTGGTGGCGGTGCTCATCGGTTTGTTGTCGTTCGCCGGCAACGGCTCGAACCCCGCGTCGAACCCCGCCGGGGAGACGCCGGATTTCTCGCAGCACTTTGAATCGGTGATGCTCGCCGACGTGGGCGAACCGAACGAGGACGTTTGGTGAACTTCTGGAAAATAATTCTCGCCACGCTGGCGATCTTCATCACGGGCGTCGTCACTGGCGGTCTGCTCGTGAGCTACGCGGACTCGGCTTCGCAAAAAAATCGCCGCCCGCGCGAGAACGTCCGCCTGCCCGCCAACGTGAACCCGGCCCTGCCGGCCAATCCGCGCGAAGCTAATTTCCCCCGCCCGAACCAGCAACCGCGCGGACTCGGCCCGGAGTTAGTGCTGCGGCTGGACACTGAAGTTCATCTCACCTCCGGTCAGCGCGAGCACATCGAGCAGATCATCAAGGACGGCCAGGCGAAGAACAAAATGATCTGGGACCGCGTCGCACCCGAGGTGCGCCGCGAAATGACGGAGACCCAACGCCGCATCCGCGAAGTGCTCACGCCCGAACAGCGCGCGCAGTTCGAGGAACTGATGAAGCAGTCCCGCCCCGCCGTGCGCCGCAACAACGACGAACCCATTCCGCCCAACCAGCGACCGCGCGATCAACGCCGCCCGAATCTCCCGCGCGAAACGCCGGACTTTCCGCCCTCCGCGCCCCGGCCCAATCCGTGAGCGGCCCCCGGCGCGCGGCCGGTCCCTCGGCCGCAGCGCGTAGCAGAAACGAAAGCGGCAAAAAATTCCGTCGCCACTCCATCATCACGCACTGCGACCGGGGACCGGTCGCGCGCCGCCCGCGGATTTTTTCTCGACAAGCCCGCGCCAGCGGAGGATAAAAGCCCTCGAACCGCTGTGAACAATTGACCCCGGGGAAACATTATGGCCTTCACTGAAATGGACCGCACGGTGATCGAAATCCGTGAACTGCTGGCGAAGACGCAGGACAAGGACAAGGTCGTGCGCATCCTCATAACGCGCGGGATGGATGAGGCCGAGGCACACGACCTCGTTTATGCGATCTACAAGGAGACGCTCTCGTTCAACCGGAAATCCGCGCTCTGGGCCACCATCGGGTGCGGCACGGGCTTTGTCGTTCTCGGTACCATTGTCCTCGCAACGCATTTTTTTCCTGGGCCCGCTCGTGGTGGTCACCGCGATCGTCGGGCTCGGCGCGATGTGGGGCGCCGTCAAACTGGCGACAGCCTCGGGTTACGAACTGGACGAAGACTGACGCCATGCCGCTCACGGAACTGGATCGCACGGTGCTGGAAGTCCGCGAACTGCTCGTCACCACGCAGGACCGGGACAAAGTCGTTCGCGTTTTGAAAAATCGAGGCATGGACGAAGCCGAAGCCGCCGCGCTCGTCCTCGCCGTTTACAAACAGAACCGCTGGGAGAACCGCAAGCTGTCGCTGTTCGCGGCCATCGGCAGCGGCGCCATCGTCGCGGTTCTGCTCGTCGTGTGGTTCACGACCGGCCGGCTGTTTTACGTCTGGCTGCCGCTCGCCGCCCTCGCCTGCCTCTGGTCCACCATCAAATGTTGCACCGCCACGGGCTATCAACTCGAAGAAGCGGACGACGACTGAATTCCGCGCGGCGAAATCAGGTTCTGCATTCTTCCCGGTGGAAACGTTCCTTGCCGAAGCACCAAGCTCCAAGCTTCAAGCTCCAGAGAACATCCAAACTCCAATAAGCAAAACCTGTCTCGGCAACCACCGTAGCCGGCCAGACTGAAAACGGTTCTATTTCGATGACCAGTCGTGTTCCCTTGCCGTTTGGAGCTTGGTGCTTCGCGTCAACCCCGCCACCGCCGCAGCCGCAGCGCGTTGCCGATCACGATCAGGTCGGAGAAACCCATCGCCGCCGCACACAGCACTGGACTCATGAAACCGAGCGCCGCCAGCGGCACGCCGAGCGCGTTGTAAAAAAACGCCCAGAACAAATTTTGTTTGATCGTCCGCAACGTCGCCCGCGCCAGCCCGAGCGCCTCCGGCACGGCTTCGATCTCCGATTTCAGCAAAATGATGTCCGCCGCCTCGCGCGCCACGTCGCTCGCGCGCCCCACCGCGATCCCGAGGTCCGCCTGCGTCAGCGCCGGCGCGTCGTTGATGCCGTCGCCCACGAACGCGACGCGTTCGCCTCGCGCTTGCAGTTTCTTCACGAACTCCGCCTTCTGCTCCGGGCGCACTTCGGCGAAGACATTTTCCGCCGGGATCCCCGCGGACTTCGCGATGCTCGCGGCCGTCCGCGCGTTGTCGCCCGTGAGCATGAAAGTTTTCAAACCCTGCCGTTGAAGTTGCGTGATGACCTCCGGCGCGCCGGGTTTCAACGCGTCGCGCACCGCGAAGAGTCCGGCCAGCGATTGGTCGAGCGACAGCCCGACCACCGTCGCGCCCTGCGCGGACCAGTCGGCCACGAACTTTTCGCTGCCGGACAGATTCACGCCCGTCTCGCCCAGCCAGCGCAACGAACCGAGCCGGGCGGTTGAAAGCTGGAAGGTCGCCCTCACTCCCGATCCACGAATTTCCTCCCACTTGCTCAATTCCATTTTCTCCTCCGAGAGGGTTGCCATCGTCTGGCTGACCGGATGCGTGGAGTTCCGCGCCAGCGCCGCCGCCAGATTTCTGTTTTCTGCTTTCTGCTTTCCGCTTTCCGAAAATTCCGCCGCCACCTCCGGGCAGCCGCGCGTCAGCGTGCCGGTCTTGTCGAAAATCACCGCCGTCACCTCGCCGGCTTTTTCCAACGCCACGCCGTCACGGATCAAGATGCCCCGCGCCGCGGCGGCATTCGCGCCCGCCATGATCGCCGCCGGTGTTGCGAGTCCCATCGCACACGGACAGGCGACGATCAGCACCGCAGAGGCAATGATGAATCCCGCCGCCACGCCGGCGGGGGGCTGCGCGTGCCAGAGAAAACCCGCGAGCGCGGCGTGAACGCGCTGCGCCGATTCCGGCGCGAAACCCCACCACAATCCCGCGGCGATGGCAACCAACACGACCACCGGCACGAAGACATTGCTCACGCGATCGCCAAGCCGCTGGATATTGGCGCGGCTGGATTGCGCGCGCTGCACGGCGGCGATGATGTGGGCGAGCGCCGTCGCTTCGCCGGTGGCCGTCACGCGCATGACCAGCCGGCCGTTGACGTTCACCGTGCCGGCGTAAAGTTCGCTGCCGACTTTTTTGTCCGCCGGCGCGGACTCGCCCGTGAGCATGGCTTCGTCCACCGCCGAATCACCCTCGCTCACGACGCCGTCCACCGGCACCCGATCCCCCGGGCGTAATGCCACCAGATCGCCGGGTTGCAGTTCCGAAACCGGGACTTCAGTTTCGAGTGCGGAGTGCGGAGTGCGGAGTGCGGAATCAGAAAACGACAGTTTCCGGACGTCAAATAAACCGGCCTCCGCTTTCCGCTTTCCACTTTCCGCTTTTTGAATTTTCCTCGCGGTCTGCGGCGTGAGTTGCAGCAACGATTTCAACGCGCCCGACGCCCGCGCGCTCACCCGCGCCTCCACCCAATGCCCGACACTGATGAGCGTGATGATCGCGGCGGCTTCCATGAAATAAACGTGGCCGCCCCGGCTCGCGAGCAACGCCCACGCGCTGTAGCCGAACGCCGTCGTCGAGCCAAGCGCGACGAGCGTGTCCATGTTCGAACTGCCCGCCTTCAATTGCCGCCACGCGCCGCGATAAAATTGTGCGCCGGCATAAATCTGCACGAGGCCCGCGGCGAAAAATGAAAACCACTGGAACGAAGCCTTCATCCCCAGATCAAAAATCCATTCGCCCGCCATCAATGTCGCGGTGACGATCCCGCCGAGCCAGAGATTCAAATGCCAGTCGCCGGTTCGTTCCGCCGGATTTTTTCCTGCGCCGGCCTCGACTGCGCGCGCGGCGTAGCCCGCCTTTTTGACCGCCGCCATCACCGCCGCCGCGTCGGCGACCGTGCTCTCATTCCAGCGCACGGACGCGCGCGCCGTCTCGAGCGCGACCGACGCGCTTTGCACACCGGGAACATTTTGGATGGCTTCCGTGACATGACGCGCGCAGTTGTTGCACGTCATGCCGCTGATCTGGAGTTCGGTGGCTGTCCGTTCGGCGTTCATCGTTTTGGCGACGACGCAGTTTACGCCGGGCGCGCGCCGGAGTCGAATGCGCGCTCGCGCCGCGCTACTTCGACCCGGGGCGTGGCTGTCCCCGGCCACAGCAAGATGGAGCGTACGAGAACCATTTGAAAACCGCACGGCTTCCCGCGCACACGCTTCGCTGCGCCCGGGACGGGCGCGGTCCACTACTGGCGCACGGGAACGGCGTTGATCTCGATCGGCTGGCCGGCGTCAAGTTCCGCGCGGCCGTTGATGGCGGAATTGAGTGGCAGCACATTCGACTGTGCCGGCTGCTGCTGGAGCTTTTGTTTCTCACCGCCCAACGCGTCAGCCGTGGTCAGGGATTGAAGGCCGGCGACCGCGTTGGTCGGCTCGACAAAATTCCACGTGAAGACGACCTGTTGCTTCAACGTGCGGTTCGTCCCCGCGACGCGGTAAAAATAGTTCGGAGTCTTCTGGTCGAGATTGGCCGGCGGCAACAGCATCGGCAGGGCGGACTTGGCGATCATATTTTTTTTCAGCGCCCGTCCGCCTTGGCCCGCGAAACCATCCGTCGCGGCCCCCGGCGGTTCGGCGGAAATTTCTCCGAGATAAGTCGAGCCATCGGCGTCAATCACCCGCAGTTGATTGCCGGTTTGTTCGATCTGGAAATTCGCCAGCACGGGCGAACCGGCTTTCAGCGCCACCGTTTTTTCATACCTCGCCGACGGCGGTGAAATATTCGCGAACGATTGCGAATAGTCCGGCGCCCGCGCGCGTTCCAGTCCACCGCCGCGCGCAATCGGAGCAAAGTTGCGGCGTTCGATGGCAACGGTCCCCACCCCGCCGGGCGCCACACTGCTGGCGATTTTGAAACCCGTCGCGGACTCGCTCGTCTTCAATCGCTCGCCGGCCACGGACGCGGACGCCGGCGCCGCCAGCGGCGCGGATGGTCGCGCGGCGAGTTTGTCGCCCCGCGTCGCAATCTTGGATTCCTCTTTCGCCGCCAAGGTCGTCACCGGTTGCCGCTCCGGTGCGGTTGCGGCCAGCGTGGCCGAACGATCGCGACGGACGCCATCGGTTTTCGCGGCTCCGAAAGTTTCGTCCCCGGTCGTGCGGCTGCGACCGGCGGCAAGGGCGAGGTCCAATCCGGGTGCGGGTGCGGATTTGTTTTCCGCGCGGTAATTGCCCGCGTCCGCCAGCGTGAGTTGCGACGGGCCGTCACTCGCGAAGGGGGTTGGCGGCGGTTCGGCAACCATCGGCGTTTCAACTTCCCGCATCGCCCCGGCCACGGCGGTGTTCACCGCTTTGTCCTTCTCGGCCGGTCGTGCGGGCGCGGGTTCGTTCTTCGCCAGTTGAACGGTTGTCGCCGGGCCGGACGCCGGCTGCAACGCCATAAATTTATTTTCCTGTCCGCCGAAGAACATCCACACGCAAAACCCTGTGACGGCCAGCACCGCCGCGGACCCCGCGAGCCACGGCCACCAGCCTTTCAAAATTTCAAGAAACGACGGCGCGCCGCCGCGCTCCGTCGTGCGCTTTGAAAACTGCCGCGCGACTTCGCCCTGCAACAGACGGCGCGTCGCCGGATGCAGTTCCGGTGGCGCGCCCGTTTCGTCGCGACGTTTCTTCGCGTAGCGGCGGAGCAGTTTTTCAATGGGGCGTTCGTCGTTCATGGACTCGGCATGTTAGACGGGAACGGGGCGGATTTCTCCCCGGAAAAGATTTTTCGCGCGATGACCTCCAGTTTGTCGAGGCATTTGCTCAAACGCGAGCTGACTGTTTTCGCGTTCAGTTCGAGTTCGCGGCTCAACTCGTCGTAGCTCAGATCGCCGAAGTAACGCAGCTCGATGATCTCGCGGCACGGCCCGCCGATCTGTTCGAGCGCCTCGCGGACGAGTTCGGCGCGCTCCACGTTCATCAAGTCCACGTCCGGCGACGGCGCCTGGCTCGGCGGATCGAGGGTCAAACCGGTTTCCGCATCCTCCGCCTGCAACGAGAGTGGCGTCTGTCCGCCGCCGCGCTTGGCCGCGTGCCGGCGCTCGCGATAATCGCGCGCCTTGTTCGCCGCGATGCGGAAGAGCCACGTTTGAAACTGACTGCTGCCGTGAAACGATTTCAGGTTGCGGATGACGGACAGAAAAACTTCCTGGCAGATTTCCTCCACGTCCTCGTGCGTGAAATCCGAGCCGAGTTGAAAAACAAACCGCCCCGCGGCGGCGTAGTGACGATCGAACAACTCGTCCCACGCGTCCGCCTCGCCCTGGCGGCAGCGGGCGAGCAGGTTCGGTTCGGACTCAACGGACATGCCGGTTGGACTGTAAAATGGCCCGCGGCGTTTGAACAAGATTTCTTGCGGACCGGCGTTTGAAACGCCAACTTCAACGCCGCGCCCCGGGCGCCCGTTCCGACCCAGTGCGAAAGGTCGCGCTCGAACGGAATGTCAACGTAACCGCGGTTTGGATGCATCCAGCCGGCGACCTGTGTCGTAATCCAGGTTGAATGAAGACGCTGGAAGTGCAGTTTGAGGCAGACGGCGAAGAGGCAAATCAGTCGGGTTGGTCCGTGGTGATTCGCCATCGTCCGTCGCCGGCCAAAGCCGGATCGAACGTATGCTGGATCGAAAAGCGGCTGACGAAACCCAGAACGAACTGCTCCGTCGAATCGCGGCGCAGGACCGGGAGGCTTTGGCCGGACTTTACGACCAGCTCGCCGGCGTGCTCTTCGCCGTGGCCATGCGAATCCTAGGCGACCAGTCCGAAGCGGAGGAGGTCATGCAGGATGTGTTTGTCCAGGTCTGGGAGCGGGCCAACACGTTTGACCCGGCGCTGGGCACGCCGACGAGTTGGGTCCTGCGGATCGCGCGCAACCGCGCGATTGACCGGTTGCGCGCGCGCCAACGCCGCAACCGCGCGCTGGATGAATTTGAAACCGCGCGGGCAGCCGAGCCGTTCGCGCCACCGCCGGTTCACGGCGAATTGAACCGCGACGAACTGGCGGGGGTGCATGCGGCGTTGGCGGGTTTGCCCGCGGACCAGCGGCAGGTGATCGAGCTGGCGTTCTTTCGCGGGTTGTCGCACGGCGAAATTGCGGAGGCGTTGCGCCAGCCGCTGGGAACGGTCAAGGCGCGCATCCGCCGCGGCATGTTGAAATTGAAAGACACTTTGCAGGCTTACGCATGATCAGCGAGCAACAACAGGAACAAGCCAGTCTCTACGCGCTGGGCGCCTTGAGCGAAGCGGACACGCGCGTGTTCGAGGCGGAACTGCGCGGCAACGCCGAACTCGTGACGCTCGTCCGCGGCTTGCAACGAACGGCGGACCTGCTCGCGGCGGCACGGCCGCTGACGCCGCCCCGCGCACTCAAAGCGAAAGTGCTGGAACGGATTGAGGCGTTGGCCGGTACGCCGGCAAGACCCGCGCTCGCGGCGCTGGCCGGCTTGAGCTTCGTTGACGGCGCGGAGAAAAAAGCCTGGAAGGCGCTGCCGATCCCGGGTGCGTTCATCAAACTGCTCTCGCTGGAGCGGGAGCGCGGCTATGCCGTGCTGCTCGGCAAACTGGAGCCGGGCGTCCGCTACCCCGCCCACGTCAACGCCGGGCCGGAAGATTTCTTCATCGTCACCGGGGATCTCGTCATCGGCGAACGCAAACTCGTGGCCGGAGATTTTCATCACGCGGCGAAAGGCTCGCGGCACGAGGAAAATTATTCGGTGGACGGCTGCACGTTGCTCGCGGTGCTCACCACGGACGATCCATTGGTGGCGTTCGCAATGGCGTGAGACGTTTTGCGTTTTGCGTCAAGTGGCAGGGGAACGTTCCGATTCATGCTTGGCGCAACACGCAACCCGCAACCCGTGCCATTCAAGGAGCGGTCCGCCGGGAAAAATCCTCCCGCTGCGCCGGGCTCAAAGCCTCGGGCTGGTAAAACTTGTCGTAGAATTCCGCGTCGAGGTGGCAGGCTTGAAAGCCGAGCACGGTGCGATAGGGCGGCATGTAAACCGGAAATCTCCCGTAGCGGCTCCACAAATATTCGCAGCAGGCGATGGTCGCCTGAATCGTCGCTTCGCTCACCGGTTGGACTTGCTGGACGACTTCATTGTGCTTCGGCCACGCGCTGCCGTGGCCGGCGCTGCGGAAAATTCCATTCGCGCCATATTTGATTTCCACCACGGCGCGCACGGCGTCGGCCATCGTGTTGAAATACGGCGGGCAAAATGGTTTCAACAACACTTCGCCGTCGCGCTCCAGCCCGACGGGATACGGGATGTTCGGATTGCGTTTGAGCAATTTCATCGCGAGCGACGGCAGCCAGCCCGCGCCGACGTAACGGTTCACCGGCATTTCCTGCATCCGAAAACCCAGCGCCTGAAACCACGCGAACTCGTGGTTCGCAAAATTCGGAAAGCCGCCGAGACCGAGCGCCTCCGCCGCGAGCCCCAGGTTTTGCAACATCATGCCCTGCTCGACGGTCACGAACTCGGTGACGAACTGTTCGATCTGGCGGACCGTCGCCACGCGGCCTTTGTTCGGATCGTCTTCGAGATGTCCGCCGCGACAGCGCGCGAATTTCGCCAGGCCTGCGGGCATGAAATTATTCCGCTCGTCCAAGATGTAAGCGCCAGTGTGTTCGTTCAAAATCTCCAGCAGCCCGTTTACGTACATGAACGTGAGGTCGTTGACCGGCAAAAAATACGATGTGCCTGGCGCATGGGCGGACCAACGGTTCGCGTTGATGTTGAATAGCGGCTCCGTCGGCGTCTGCGCGCGACCGTCTTTGAGTTTCACGCGACAACGGCGGTAAAGCTCGGTGAATTCGCCGCGCTGCCCGAGTTCGATGAGCTTCGGAATGTCCGCCGCCGGCAGCTCGCGCGGTTTGCGGATGAGCCACGTCCCTTCATCGTTCGTGACGATGAGGGAAACGGTTTGCAGTCCGTCGCCGCTGGCGATCGTCCGCGCGACAAGTCCAGCCATGATGCCGCCACCTCCGTCCTTCGCGTAGCACAAGTCCGCCAGCGCGTGCCCGGTGATGCCGCACGCGGCGAAGACGAGCGCGCCGATTTCGTCCTCGGTGAGCGGCGCGGGCTGGTGCCGGCTCGTGAACGCGAGCGGCCCGCCGGGGATTTTCATGCTGAGACCAAAGCGCCGGGAGCGCCGGGAGCGCAGCGCGGTCAGGAGCGGGTAATTTTCCGGTGAGTTCATGCTGATTGAACTATACGAACGCCGCCGTCATCTGGATGCCAGAAAAATCTTCCGCCCTTTTCCCACTTTTTTGCATCCACCGCTCGTCGCCGCGCGTAATGCCTTCTGTAAATCGCGAATGAAGATCAGACCCATCGCGAAATCGAAACCAAACCAAAGTCACAACGACCAAGTAACGAAAGGTAAAACCATGAAAAGAAACCTCCTCCTCACCTGCCGCTGCGCCCTCGGGCTGCTGGCGGCCCACGCCCTTGCACCGGTCGCCGGCCGTGCCGCCGACCACGCCGAAGCGCCCCTGGTCGAATCCGACCAGGCCGCGGACATCGCGGACGTTTACACGTTCCTCGACCCGAACGACAACGCGAAGGTCATCCTCGCCTTCGACGTTCACGGCTTCATCGTGCCGGGCGAGAACGGCAACCTCGGCGGCTTCGACAAGGACGTCTTGTTCCGCTTCAACGTCGAGAACACCGGCGACGCCGCGCCCGACAAATACATCTACGTGAACTTCGACGAGCAAACCTCACGCTCCCAGCCGCAAACGGCGCACGTCACCGTCGCGCGGACGGACAGCACGAACAAAACGAGCTTCACCGCGCCGAGTACCGTGTCTTCGGCCACGTCGCCGACGGCGGCCACGCCGGTCGTCACCACCGACGCGGCGACGGGCATCTCGTTTTTCGCGGGCCTGACGGATGATCCGTTCTTCTTCGACATCCCGGGTTTCAACCGCTTCGTCGGTTCCGTGCTCGGCGGTTCGCCGAACGTGACGTTGTTGAATCGCGGCCGCGACACGTTCGCGGGCTACAACATTCAGATGATCGCGCTCAGTGTTCCGGCGGCGATGTTGAAAGGTTCGGCGGGCAACGTCATCGGCGTTAGCGCCACCACGTTGCGCGGGCGCAACACGCATCGTTCGGAAAAACGTGACGCGTTCGACTCCGGCGATTTTGTGGCGATTGACCGCATGGGCATCCCGGCGGTGAACACCGCGCTGATCCCGTTCGCACGCAAAAACGAATACAACCGCGCCACCACGCAAGACGACGCGGCGGGTAAATTCGCCGGCGACATCGTCGGCACCTTGACCGCGCTGGGCACCGACGCCGCGCACGTCGGCATCCTCGCCAGCGTGGCGGTGGCGAAAGGCGACATGCTGCACCTCGACACGTCGAAGGCGAACTCCGGCCCGCAAGGCGGCACCGTCGCCGGTGCGGGCTTTCCGAACGGACGCCGTCCGGCCGACGACGTGATTGACACCCTCCTGTTCCTCATCACCAACGAGGGCCTCACCACCGGCGATCACGTGAACGCCAACGACGTGTCCTTCCGCGACGCGTTCCCGTTCTTCGCACCGTCACATCAACCGCGCGACACCGGAGTGGTGGATGACAACACGCGCAACTAACGCGGCCCTGCTCCTCGCACTGGGATTGGCCGCGGCGAATTCGTTCGCCGCGGTCAGTCCCGAAAGCGCGACGGTGCGCTTTCTCAAAGCGCGCGTGCAAAGCGACCCGCTCGACTCGGTCGCGCAAAACCGCCTCGCCATTGCCTGCGTCACGGAGATGCGCGAGACCGGCGACCTCGCGTGGCTGGATCGCGCCGCGCAATCCGCCCGCGCTTCGCTCGCGTCCACGCCCGCCGCGCAAAATCCCGGCGGCCTCGGCGCGCTCGCGCTGGTGGAATTCGAGTTTCACCATTTCCGCGAGTCGCTCGCACTGGCGCAACAGGCTTACGGCATTGACCCGCGCAACACCGCCGCCCTCGCCACCGCCGGCGACGCGCAACTCGAACTCGGCCATTACGCCGAGGCCGAAACCATTTACGAAAAACTGAAAGCGGATGAAGTCACGCCATCGGTGCGCGCGCGCCTGGCGCACCTGGCGGAGTTGAAGGGCGACCATCACGCGGCCATCGAACTATTGCGGCAGAATGTCGGCGTGCCCGGCGAAACCGCGTGGCATCGCGTGCGGCTCGGAGAAATTTATTTTCGCACCGGCAGGTTGGCGGAAGCTGAGGCGCAGTACGCGGCGGCGCAAAAACTCCAGCCGGAAAGTTTTCTCGTGCTCGAACATCTCGCCGAGTTGCGCGCGGCGCAGGGGAAATTTGACGACGCCATCGCGTTGTATCAAAAAGTTGTCGCCCGCGTGCCGCGCGGGGAATTCTTCCAGGCGCTCGGTGACCTGTATGCGTTCCGCCGCCGGCCCGCCGAGGCCCGTGAGTGGCACGCGCGAGCGCAGGACGCGTATTTGAAATCCGTCGCGCAGGGCAACGCGCATTACTACCACCATCTCGCCGGTTTTTATTCCGACGCGGAAGAAAACCCCGCCGAGGCGTTGCGCTGGGCGCGGAAGGACCTGGAGATTCGCCAGAGCGTCAACGCGCACGAGTCGCTGGCGTGGGCGTTCTACAAGAACGGCGACTTCGCTCGCGCCGCGGAAGAAATGACCCGCGCCCTCGCGCTGGGAACGAAGGACGCCCACTGGCTGTTCCATGCCGCGCTGATTTATTCCAGCGCCGGCGAAGTCGCCCGCGGGCGCAAGCTGCTCGACGAGGCCCGCGCGCTTAATCCCGAGTACGGTTCATTTCACGCGCACCGATGAAAGGTGGGGTGTGATTAAAAACGGGTGAGGGGAATGGCGCTTAGATAAGGAAAAACGCGTCAGCAATTGTACGCGAATATAACTGGATCCTTGGAGCGAGTTGTTTCAAAGTGGCGCATGAAACAAACGACTCCATTCCTCGCTGGATTTTCAC
>SIBJ01000054.1 GCA_009695195.1 Pedosphaera sp. | reverse complement strand
GAACCGCGCATGAGGAAACGGAGGCCGAAAAACTTTCCCTTGTTGATGCGCCCCCGGCAGGAAATCATTGCCGAAGCCACCCAGAAAAAATCAACGACACATGCCCTTAACTAAGCGCCATTCCCCTCACCCGTTTTTAATCACACCCGTTGCTGGGTGCGGTGAAACAGCGTCCTGACTGGTGACTGCTGGTCGGCCCGGAGGAATTGCTCGCCGAAGCGGTTCTGGCCGGCGGCCACGGCGGCATCCCCCGGCGGCGCGAATCTTTTTCCCCAGCTCTATGTCCGCCTGTGCGAAGCCGCCGCCGCCGGAGACCTGGCGCGCACCCGGCAACTCCACGCGCAGGTCATGCAGGTCAGCGACGCGCTCTATCACGTCGGTCGTCACTCTTCGGCCGTGATCAAGGGAATCAAATGCGCCTTGTCCTGTCTCGGGATCTGTGACGACTTCATGGCCGAGCCGTTTCATCGCTTCCGCGCGGAGAAACGGGCGCAAGTCCAGCGTCAGGTTGCGGAGTTGGCGGCGGCGATGGAAAAGCTGGCGCCGGCGCTCAATCATCACCTGCGCCCCCCGGTTGCCGTTTCGCATCTTGCCACCACCGCAGCCCCGCCGCCGGCACGGATCACTTTGCGGTGAGCGGCTCGGGCTTGGGATTCTCGCCGACTAATTTCAAGGCTTCGTTCACCAGGATTTCACCGGTGCGCTCGCCGAGGCTGGTGCGTGAGACGTAGGCATAGCGCTTGAAACTGTCGTAATCCTCCTTCGTCAGAATGTAGCCATACGCGTCATTGGTCAGGCCGAAGAGCAGGTTGTGCTGGCCGCGCATTTTGCGTTTGAGATAATAGCCGATGTTCGGCAGCGCCTCGCCGGGGATGGTGAGGATTTGCGCGTTGCCGAGGTTCACCAGATTCATCTGCGTCGTCACGCTCTCAGCGTTCGCATTGGCGGCCCCGGGCATCAACTTCAACAGTTCGCGCATCAACGGCGAGTCCACCGGCAGGGTCAGTTTCCGCGCCGCGCAGAGAAGTTTCGGCGCGGCCTGCGGCGTGGCGTCGTGAACGATGCGCAGGGCCTCGTCGGCGAGTAACACGCCGATGCGCAGACATTCCGCCCACGTCCGGGCATCGTGGCCCCCGGGTTGGCGGTTGTCGGCGGTCACCATGCCGCCCTGCGCGCTGTTCATGAAGATTCCCGTGCCGCCGCCTTGCGCGGCGATCTGATCGTAAAGCGGCCCCACGAGGTCCGGACTGCAAACCCCGGCGTCGCTGCCGAGCACTTCCGGATGGATCGCGTAGTTCACCAACGTGGCGAACGGTTTGCCGCTGGCATCAAGCGCCTGGATCACATGACAGCGCGGGTCATAGAGCTGATCGGCGTAATAGTTGTACGCGATTTTTCCCTTCGCTTCGCCAGTGGCGATCTTGAGTTGGGCCGGTTGCAGTTTCGCGACGGCTTCGTTGATCGCCTCGGCCATGCGGGCGCAAACGCTTTGGAGAAATTTCGGATCGCTGCCCGTGCCGCCCGTGCCGTCCGGAAAGCCATAAGGATCGGGCGCGCTGTGCGTGTGCGTGGCGCCGATGAGGATGTTCTCCGGCGGAATCCCTTTGACCGCGGCGCGGACCCGGTCGCCGAGCACCGCCGGGAAGCCGAGGAAATCCGCGCTGACAATCGCGACACGCGTGTCGCCATCCGCGAACACCAGCGCGCGCACCGTCAGGTCGCCGGCTTTGTTCGTGACGACGTTCCCCGCGCCGACGCCGCCGATAATGCGCAGCAACGGATCCGGAGTAACGACACGGACGGCAATGCCCGCGCGAAAATCAGCGGCGGCATCGAGGGCCGCGACCATCAAACAGAAAAGGAAGGCGAGAGGTTTCATATCAGTGTTGTGCCAGGTTCAATATGAGGAAGAAAGGTTGCGCGCCGCGAGTTCACTGTCCGGCGCTGCTGGCCGGCGGCGACTTGGGTTTGACCCATTGGTGCGGGCGCACGTCGGGTACGACCCGCGCATCGGTGGTGAAAATATGCGGCGACATCATGTCGCTGCTGAATTTAAGTTCCACGAAATACGCCGTCCAACCCTTGGCCGGTTTGGGCACGCGCACCGTGTAGCGACCGGATTTCTCGACCTTCACTTCGCTGCTTTTCCAGACCGGCCCGAGGGTTTCCAAACGGAAATCGCGCGCGTCCGGGTTGGTTGCCGTCCACAAGTTCACTTCAAATGGCTCGGTCTTGGCCGTCACCCGCACCTCGCCGGGCGCTTCGTTTTTCCAATCGAACTGCGGGAGCGGGAGGCCGTTGACCAGCGTGTAGTAGAACGCCAGCAGACTCATCCAGCTTTCGGTGCCTTTCATGCCGTGATCCGAGTTCGGCACCGTGCGCAGGTATTTCATTCCGGGCAGTTGGTTGAAATAAAACTGCGCCGAGTCGGTCGGGAAAAACTGGTCGCCCGTCGCCGTGATGATGAGCTTGGGCAGCGTGAGGCGGGCGCGGTATTCAAACGGGTCTTCGATCTGCATCAACTTGCGACATTCCGGCGTGCCCATCCAATCCGGGATGTGCTCCTTCGTGTAGTTGCCGACGGCCGGCGCGAAGAAGCCGTAGGAATTGTAGTGCGCGATGAGCGAAGGCTCGACATTCAGCGCGTCAATCACGATGGGCCCGATGCCCATCACGCGCGGATCCACGATCGCCGTGGTCCAGGTCGTCCAGCCGCGCTTGGAGGCGCCGGTGACGAAAAATTTTTCCACCTTGCGCTTGCCGCCCGCTTCGCTGCCGCAGAACGCCGTGATCGTATCCATCGCGCGCACGGCGGCTTTGGTCATCGGCAATCGCAACGGCCATTTCTCGTCGCCGGTGCGCAGAAACTTGTCCCACGTGTAGGCGATGATGCCGTCTTCGGTGAGGGTGTTGGTGCGATCAGGGAACAACAGCGGCTCGCTCGGGATGTTGTTCAGGTTGGCGACGACGGTGTTGGCGCTCATCGCGATCATCGTGATGGTGCCATCGGCCTTGGTCGGTGCGGACTTCTCATTCGAACCGCCGCTGATGACGAGCAGGGCAGTGTGGTTGGTGGTTTTGTCCGGCACCGCAACGGTCAAGTAGTGCTTCCACAGCGGCTTGTTCACTTCCTTGCTGGTGAGCCATTGTTGAGAGGTCAGTCCCAGCACGAACACCTTCACACCTGGCTGAACGAAATTGGTGACGACTTCCCAGTGGTAGTTTGAGTCCGGCGCGGCGACGTAGCGGTCGAGTGCCGTGGGTGGCGTGGCTTTAGTTCGGTCCGCCGCCGGTGCGGCGAACACGCTCGCGGCGCAAGCCACGAATACCGGTAACGCAAGGTGCAACGGTCGCCTCATCGCGGAGATTGGCCTGAGCACGGAGGAGAACGGAAGTCTGCGGTTTGAGTTCATTCTGCGAACGAGTCTGCGGGACTCCGGCCATGCGCACAACTCTCTTTTCTGGTTTCGCCGCAGGACGGGTGCGGGTGTGATTAAAAACGGGTGAGGGCATTATGGACTGCGGTGGCAAGTCGGACGCGACACCGCTTTGGCCCCGACGACGGCGAGGGAGATGAGCCACCCGCCCCGTTCGCTCGAAAGCGGTGTCGCGTCCGACTTGCCACCGCAGTCCAAAAATACCGCCAGCACCCGCTCACCCTCACCCGCCTTTAATCGCACCCTCCGCAGGACGCAAGCCGAAGCCGCCGATGGCTCTTGAGTCTCCCGGTTCAAACCGCATAATTTGAAACCATCCGATGACTCGAAGATTGCACGTAAAATCAGCCCGTGGAACCGAGTCCATTGCTGGCCGGATTGGCAACCCCTCCCAGCCGACGGTTCAATCACCCCCTGGTTGGGTCACGGTCAGCATTTGCCTCTTGTTGGCGGTGGCCGTGTGGGTCGTGTTCGGCCAGACCCGTCACCACGAATTCATCAACCTCGACGATGATCGGTTTATTTACGGGAATGCCATCGTCGCCCAGGGGCTTACTTTGAAAGGAGTCGTCTCGGCGTTCACACACCTCAACACAGACAACTGGCATCCCTTGACCTCGCTCTCGTACATGATGGACTGCCAGTTCTACGGGCTGAATCCCGGCGGGCATCATCTGACCAACGTACTGCTGCACGCGGCGACGGCAATCCTGTTGTTCCTTGTGCTCCGGAATTTGACGGGGTCGTTTTGGCGGAGTGCGTTTGTGGCGGCGGTGTTCGCCCTCCATCCGTTGCGGGTGGAATCGGTCGCGTGGGCGACGGAACGCAAGGATGTGTTGAGCGGGTTGTTCTTCGTGTTGACGCTGGGGGCTTACGCCCGCTATGTGCGGCGCTCGGAAAAGGGCGGGCCGAAGGTCGAAGGCAACCACTGGCGTTCGAAGCTTCGCCCGCTGACTTCAAGAGATTACTGGCTTGCGGTCTTGCTGTTTGCGCTGGGCCTGTTGTCCAAGACCATGTTGGTGACGTTGCCGTTTGTCTTGTTGTTGCTGGACTACTGGCCACTCCGCCGGCTTGAGTTCTCAACTTCAAAATCTCAACTATCAACCGTGAAGCAGCTCGTTTGGGAGAAGCTTCCCTTCTTGCTGTTAAGCGCCGTGGCCGGTGTCGCCACCATGCAGGCGCAAGCAGCTCTGATTGAATCGGCGCAGAATCTGACTTTGTTGGCGCGCGCCGGCAACGCGTTGGTGTCCTACGCCGTTTACCTCGGACAAATGTTTTATCCGGTGGGACTGGCTGTCTTCTACCCGCATCCGGGAAACCAACTGTCCGTTTGGACGGTGGGTTTGTGCGCGGTCGTCCTGGGCCTCGTCACCGTGGGCGTGATGCGATGGCAGCGCACGCGGCCTTATCTGCTGGTGGGCTGGCTGTGGTATCTGGGAATGCTGGTGCCCGTGATCGGCATCGTGCAGGCGGGAAGTCACGCGCGGCAGGATCATTATACCTATCTGCCGCACATTGGATTGTATGTCATGGTGGCCTGGGGTGCGGTGGAATTGTGCGGTCGCTGGCGCTGGCACCGCGCCGCGCTGCCGGCCGCCGCCGTCGTGACGCTGACCGGCTTGATGGCTTTGGCCCATGCCCAGACCGGGTATTGGCGCGACAGTGTTGCCCTCTGGACGCACACGCTCGCTTGCACTTCAGGAAATGTTTTGGCCCACAACAATCTGGGTAACGCACTGGGCCAACGAGCGAGGTGGAGCGAAGCCATTCCCCAGTACGAGCAGGCGCTCCAACTCAAACCGGGTTACGTTGAAGCCCAAAACAATTTAGGCCTCGCGTTGTTCCAACTCGGCAGGTGGGATGAAGCCATTCCCCACTTCAAGAGCGCGATCCGCCTCGCCCCGTACGGTGCCGCCGCCTACTCAAACTTGGGGGTCGCGTTGGCCCAGCAAGGGAAGTTGAAGGAAGCCATTCCCTATTTTGAACGGGCGCTTCAAATCAACCCGGATTACCAGGATGCCCACGCCAATCTGGGGGTCGCATTGGACCAGCTGGGGAGAGGGAATGAAGCCATTCCTCACTTCGCGCGGGCGCTCCAACTCAATCCCCAGGACGCGCAAGCGGAAAATAATCTGGGTCTCGCGTTCTCCAAACAAGAGAAGTGGAGGGAAGCCATCCCGCACTTCGAACGGGCAGTCCAACTCAACCCGGGTTACGGTGAAGCCCGCAAGAATCTTGGTTTCGCGTTGAGCCAACAAGGAAAGTGAAATGAAGCCATTCCAAACGAATTTCCAACTGACCTCTCGATCATAACCGGCGGAGATGACCGTGTTGATTCTCTAATTGCGTTGCCAACGCAACAGGCGTTGCCAGAATAGCTCTCAAGCATCGGATGAACCACCAAATCATACGGCAAGGGCGGGCGCGTTTGGATGGTTTGATTTTTCTGGGAATGGGTTTGCTTGCCGGTTGCGCTGCCCGTCCGGAAACTTCATCCTCTCACCCGCAAAAGAAAGCTCCCGCTTTGAGCACCGAACGCCAGATCACCAACCGACGCCAGGGCCATCTGCTCACCAACATCGGCGTGTGGTCGCCGGATGGACGCTGGCTCGTTTACGACACGCGGTCGGAGCGGTCGGGCGCGAACTTCGACGGCCAGACCATTGAGCGCGTCAACGTGGAGACGGGCGAGGTGCAAGTGCTCTATCGCTCGACGAACGGTGCGCATTGCGGCGTCGTCACGTGCAGTCCGGTCGAACCAAAAGTCGTTTTCATTCTCGGCCCGGAAAATCCCACGCCGGACTGGCAATATACCATTCATCATCGTCAGGGCGTGATCGTGAACCTGAATCGCCCGCAGATCGCGGTGAACCTCGACGCGCGCGATGTCACGCCGCCGTTCACGCCCGGCGCGTTGCGCGGCGGATCGCACGTCCATGTCTTCAGCGCCGATGGTCGGTGGGTGAGTTTCACCTACGACGACCATGTGCTCGCGCAGTTCAGCGAGGACAATTCCGAACACGAAATGAATTTCCGCAACGTCGGCATCTGCGTTCCCGCGAAACCGGTGCGCGTGGCGAAGGATCACCCGCGCAATCACGATGGCGAATTCTTTTCCGTGCTGGTGACGGAGACGAAGGCGCATCCGCGTCCCGGTTCGGACGAAATCCAGCGCGCGTTCGAGGAGGCGTGGATCGGCACCAACGGCTACGTGAAGGCCGACGGCTCGCGGCAGAAACGCGCGCTGGCTTTTCAAGGCGAGGTGGTGACCGCCGCCGGTCAGAATATTTCGGAAGTCTTCGTGGTGGATTTGCCGGACGACGTCACGCAGCCCGGCGCGGGCCCGCTCGAAGGAACGGCGACGTTGCGCCCGCGTCCGCCGAAAGGCACGGTGCAGCGGCGGCTCACGTTCACTGCGGAACGAAAATTTCCCGGCCTGCAAGGCCCGCGCCACTGGCTGCGAAGTTCGCCGGATGGTTCGCGCATCGCGTTTCTGATGAAGGACGCCGCCGGCGTGGTCCAACTCTGGACGGTTTCGCCGAACGGCGGCGCGCCGGTGCAGGTCACGCGCAATCCAGTCGGCGTGGCGTCCGCTTTCTCGTGGAGTCCCGATGGAAAATGCATCGCGCACGTCATGGACAACAGCGTTTGCGTCACGGACGTCGCTAGCGGCGAGACCACGCGCCTGACAGTCCGCACGGAGGACGCCGGCGCACCCAAATCCGAGGCGTGCGTGTTTTCGCCGGACGGCAAGCGCATCGCCTACATGCGCCGCCTGCCGAGCGACGGCGAATCGTTCAACCAGATTTGCGTTTGCAACTGTCCCTGAAACACGACACCACATGACTTTACTCCGAAAATTTTTTCCGCCCGGTGGGATTGCCGTGCTGTTGCTGCTGCCCGTCGGTGCTGCTTCCGCGCTCGATCTCTCGAAGGCAACCATTGTCATCCGCCCGGGCAAGCTGCCGCCGGCGGAAGACATGGCGGCGCTCGTACTGGCCGAAGAGATAAAAACGCGAACGGGTTTGAACTGGCCGATCACGACAAACTGGCCGGCGCGGGGTGCCGTCATCGCCATAACGTCGGGCTCGGTGAAACCCGCCTGGCCGAAATCGCTCGCGCCTCGCTCCGGTTCGGACTTGCCGGAAAATCGGCCGGAAGGTTTTCGTTTGGCGGCTCAAGCTGCGGACAAACAGAACGCGGTCGTGTGGATTCAGGGCGCGGATTCTCGCGGCGCGCTGTTTGGCGTCGGCCAACTTTTACGTTCGTTGGAATGGGGGAAACACTCGGCGAAATTGCCGGACGATCTGGACATTGCCACCGCCCCGGCTCGCCCGATTCGCGGCCATCAACTCGGCTACCGTCACACCGCGAATTCCTACGATGGTTGGGACGATAAACAATTTGACCAGTACATCCGCGAACTCGCCCTGTTCGGCGCGAACAGCGTCGAGGGCATTCCGTTTCAGGACGAGCGCAAGAGTCCGGTCATGCCGCTGCCGCGCGAGGTGATGAACCGCCGGCTCAGCGAAATCTGCGCGCGGTACGAATTGGATTATTGGATCTGGGTGCCGGCGGATTTTGATCTGACGACCGCGGCGAAACGGACCGAACATTTGCAGCGGCACGCAGCCTTGTTCCGCGATTGCCCGCGACTGGACGGCGTGTTCTTCCCTGGCGGCGATCCGGGCGACAACTCGCCGCAACTCGTCTTCGTGTACCTGGAAGATTTGTCGCGCGTCCTCGCGAAGCAGCACCCGCGCGCGAAAATCTGGCTCTCGATGCAGGGCTTCGAAAAGCCGGAGGTGGATTTCGTTTACCAGTGGATCAACGAACACAAATCCACTTGGCTCGGCGGCCTCACGGCCGGGCCGAGCAGTCCGCCGATTCCGGAGACGCGCGCGCGGTTGCCAAAGCAATACGGTTTGCGCAATTACCCGGACATCACCCACACCGTGCGTTGCCAGTATCCCGTCGCGTGGTGGGATCCGAACTTCGCCCTCACGCTGGGCCGCGAGCCGGTGAATCCGCGGCCGGCTTTTTACAAAAACGTCCTGGATCATTTCGGCGCGTACACCAGCGGGTTCATCAGCTATTCCGATGGCGTGCATGACGACGTGAACAAAACCATCTGGAGCGCGCTGGGTTGGCAGCCGGAGGCGCAACCGCGCGAAATCCTGCTCGAATACACTCGCTGCTTTTTCGGCACGCGAGTGGCGGAAGCAGCGGCGGATGGAATTCTAGCGTTGGAAAAAAACTGGGAAGGCGGCCTCGCGGAGAACGGCGGCGTGGAGGCGACGCTCGGGCTGTGGCAGCGGCTCGAAGCGATGTCACCCGAACTGCGCGGCAACTGGCGCTGGCAGCTTTGCCTGCTGCGCGCTTACTACGACGCCTACATCCGGCAGCGGTTGATTTATGAGACCGCGTTGGAGCGCGATGCCAATCTAGTTCTAGCCGGGGCAGGGGAACGCGGTGCGGACGGCGCGATGGATGCCGCGCTGGGTGTGTTGCAACGCGCCGGGTCGCAACCGGTGAAGCCAGCATGGCGAAAACGTATTGAGGAGTTGTGCGCGGAACTTTTCCATTCGATCAAACTGCAAACCAGCGTGGCAAAATATCAGGCGAGCGGTGCCGAACGTGGGGCGGTGCTCGATTTCGTGGATCATTCTTTGAACAACCGTTGGTGGTTGGAAGATGAATTCACGCGCCTCCGCAAGATGCCGGCGGAATCCGACCGGCTCAAACAACTGGAGTTGATTCGCACCTGGGAGAATCCCGGCCCGGGAAGTTTTTACGATGTGGTTGGAGACATTGCGAAGTCTCCGCACGTCATCCGCGGCGAGGGCGCGAACACCGATCCAATGGCGGAACGGAATCCGAATCCCGGTTACTGGATGTGGGAGGGCGGCTTGAGCCGCCGGCGATTGTCATGGCACGCCACGATGGATTGGCCGCTGGGGCTGGTTTATGACCGGCTCGATCCGGTGGCATCCTATCGTGTGCGGTTGACGGGTTACGGCCATATGCGCTTGCGACTGAATGGGCAGCTTGCGACGCCGAACGTTCCGCGAATCGAGATCGGTGAATTCATGGAATTCGCCGTGCCGGCCGGCCTGATCGAAAACGGAAAACTAAAACTGACATTCGATTTTTTGCCCGAAGAGATTCACCTGAACTGGCGGCACCAATCGCGTGTCAGCGAAGTGTGGCTGTTGAAAAATTGAGGATACCGATTATGACGCACTGGAACTTCTATGCCGGACGGGGCCGTCCGTGGACGCACGTTTGCCGAAGCGTGTTGCTGGCGGTGGCGCTGACTCTGGCCATGCCGCTCCGGGCGAAAGTTCAGATCGCGGACAAAGGTGAGGCGCGTTGTGTGATCGTGACGCAACCGGGCGCGACACCGGCGGAGCATTACGCGGCGGAGGAACTGGCGGCGACGCTCAAGGAGATTACCGGCGCAACTTTCGAACTGCGTGAACTGGCGGTGGACGCGCCGGCGTCGGCCATCATCGTCGGGCCGGGGCCGTTGGCGGCGAAGTTGTTTCCGGAGGTGGAGCTTTCCAAGTTCGGCGGCGAGGAATTCACCATGCGCACCAAGAGCGGGCGCTTGCTGCTCGCCGGCGGACGTCCGCGCGGGACGCTTTACGCAGTCTATCGTTTCTTGCAGGACGAATTGGGCGTGCGCTGGTACACGCCGTGGTTCACGCACGTCCCGAAACGCAGTTCGCTGAACCTCGGCACGCTGAACTCGCGCGGCCAGCCGGCGTTCGCCTACCGCGATCCGTTTTGGTTTCCGGCGTTCGACGGCGACTGGGCGGCGCGCAACGGGTCGGACAGCCAGACGGCGCGGCTCAAGGAAAAGCATGGCGGTCAGGTCACCTACAAGGGATTCGTTCACACGTTTTACCAGCTCGTGCCGCCGGAGCCGAATTTCAAAACGCATCCCGAGTGGTTCGCGTTGGTGAAAGGGAAGCGGGTCGGTGAAAACGCGCAACTCTGCACCACGGATCCGCAGTTGCGCGACTTCATCGCCGAACGCGTGAAGGCGTGGCTGCGCGAATCACCGGACGCGAACATCATTTCCGTTTCGCAAAACGACCACGCGGGCGCATGCGAGTGTGAGCGTTGCGCCGCCGTGGACGAGCGTGAAGGCAGTCATGCCGGGTCGCTGCTGGAACTCGTGAATTACGTGGCGGAGCGAATCGAGCCGGAATTTCCGAACGTCATGGTGGACACGCTGGCGTATCAATACACCCGCAAAGCGCCCAAGACGTTGCGCCCGCGCCGCAACGTGATCATCCGGCTCTGCTCCATCGAGTGCAACTTCGCCCGGCCGCTGGAAGATGCGAGCAACGCTCTGTTCGCCCGGGACATTCGCGACTGGCATCGGCTCACCGACCGGCTTTACATCTGGGATTACACGACGGACTTCTCGCATTACCTGCTGCCGTTTCCAAATTACTACGTGCTCGGGCCGAACGCGCGTTTCTTCCATCGCAACGGCGTGGTGGGTTTGTTCGAGCAGGGCGCGTATCAGTCGTTCAGCGGCGAGATGTCCGAGCTGCGCGCGTGGGTGCTTGCGCAGTTGCTCTGGAATCCGTATCAGGACGACCGGAAGCTCGTGCGCGAATTCGTCGAGGCTTACTACGGCAAGCCGTCCGCGCGCTTCATTCTTCAGCATCTCGACTTCATCAGCCAGGCCGCGCAGCCTTTTTACGTTGGCATCGGGCATCCGGATGCAAGTCCGTATCTGCGCTTTCCGACACTCGTGAAGGCGGAGCGGCTGTGGCAACAGGCCGAAGACGCGGCGCGCGGAGTCCCCGATCACCTCTGGCGCGTGCGGCAGGCACGGCTGCCGATCAGTTATCTCTGGCTCTCGCAATGGGTGGGTTTGCAGCGCGAGTGTCGCGAGTTGGGAGCGAAGTGGCCGATCAATCCTTCGCGCAAAAACTACGCGGCGCAGTGGCTCGCGACGGTGAACGAACCCGGCCCGGTTGGTTGGTCGCCGATGACGTTGATGCGCGAGTCGGGTCAGAAGCCCGCTGATTTCGCGGCGCAGGTTGGCAGTGAGCCGGATGAATTGCTCTATGAACCGCCGAAGCGGCGTGCCATTGCGGCCACGGCGGACGACTTGCCAGAGAACGAACGGAAGGCTGCGATCAGTGTGCAGGACGACCGCGCCATCGTTTTCCGCGAACCGGATTGCGCGCGGCCGGTTGCTGATCTGGCGGCTTCCGATGGCGTTGCGATCCAAATGACCGCCGGCCCGAATGGCGCGCGCGGGGCGATGGAACTTCACGGCGGAAAACTTCCCGCCGCGTTCAAACCCGGACGCTACAAGGTTTATTACGTCGCGCGGGTCGAGGCTGCTGATCGGGCCAAGTCGAATGCCCCGGCGTTCAGCGCGCGTATCCATGACGGGCCGGCGGGGAAATACATTGCCGAGCGAACGGTCAGGGTTTCCGAAACCGCATCGGACTATCGTTCCTATCTCGTCGGCACGGTTGAACTGAATTCCTATTCGCGCCTCTGGATGGGCCACGCCCATGATGAGGCCGTGAAATGGGTGTGGTTCGATCGCGCGATCCTCGTGCCCGTCAAATGAGGCTGACGAAGCATTTATTTTTTGACCGGTTGACTGTGAAAACTTTGAAATGGTGGTCACTGGTGGCGGGCGTTGCCGCGCTGGCGGAGACGCCCGGCTGGGGAATGGAAATCGCCTGGACGCGCATGGCCGGGCAGTGGCCAGTCGAGGCATCACCTTTGGTCGGTCGTTTCACGAGCGGCGACCAAACAGAAATCCTCATCGTGAATCGCGGCGGGCAGGTGTTGCTCTGGTCGGCGGAAGGCAAGCCCATCGGTGACGGGCAGGATGGCGCGGTGTGTCAGTTGCCAACCAACCGCTGGACGACCGCGCTGACGCGGGTGGAGGCGGAGGGAGGCGCGCGCTTCGTGGTGGCGAGCGTCGAAGGTTTGGTGGTTGGACTCGATGCGAAGTTTCAAAAGCTCTGGCAGCACAAACTTCCCGGGGAAACGAGTTGGGGCCGGGCCGTGCCCGCCGTCGTCGCTTCGAATCTTGTTTTTAGCGACCAGTCCGGCACGGCGACCTGCCTGAATCCAAACGGCCACATGGTTTGGACGAATGCCCTCGGCGCTGGACCCTGCAAGTCGCCGCCGCAAACCTTTTCACTGAAGCCGGGTGAAGATTCGGTCCTGGTGCCCGCGGGTTCGACGCTCTTTTGTTGCGATAGCGACGGTCGTATCCGTTGGCGGCGGGAACTGGACCAGGAGATTCTGACGCGACCGGAAGTGCTTTCGTTCGGTGAACGGCAAATCATTCTTTGCGGCACCGCCTCGGGCGCGCTCTTCGCGTTTAACACCGCGGGAGAAATTCTTTGGCAGCGCGCGACGGACGATACGTTCAGCAATTGGATTGTCTTTCTGCCTCGCCGCAATGCTGAACCGCTCATTCTTTTCACGGGGCTTTGGGGAAATCTTCACGCGGTGGATGTGCAGGGTCGCCACGTTTGGACGCATCTGTTTCGCGCCAAGACGCGCGCCGCGCCGTTGGTGCTGGACACTGATGGTGATGGCCGTTCCGAAGTTTTTGTGCCGACGTTTCACCAGCACGTTTATGCGTTCGATGAAACCGGCGCGCTCACGGATGACGTCCGGCTTTCGGGGGTCATGCCTTCGGCGTTGGTGCCAATCACAGGGTCCTTGTCGAATCACCACGAATTGCTGGTCACCACGACAACGCTGCTGGGGTATCGCTTGAAAGCGGGGCTGCCCAGATCGCCGTACGGTCCGACTCCTGTCGCGCAGGTTGTGACTTTGCATCCGCCAGCGACCGGCGAGTGGGACGAGAACCCGGCGTTGTTGGTGAACAATCCGCGCGGCGGACTGGTGAACGTCCAACTCTCCCTCACGGACACGCAAGGGTGGACGCGGATCGTCGGCCGCCTAACTTCGCGGTCGGCGTTCGAAATCCCGCTGCCTCGTTTGGTTTCCAACCGCGTCTGGTCGTTGCGGGCCACGGCGCGGGATGTCGCCGGAAAAATCCTTGATGCAAAAGAATGGACGCCAACTCAACGCCGATCAGTTGAACCAGCCCAAACATCAGTGGACGGACTTCGCGCGTGGGCCACGCCGTCATTTGCCGCGTTCGATGAAACCCGGTTGACGCCGTCCCGGCGGGAAATTCTGGCGGGCGAGACCAAACTGGTCTCTGTGTCATCGCTCTATCTCGATGAGGTGGACGAAGCGGCTTTCGTTGTGGGTTCAACGCGCGACGAATTTACCCGGGCGCGCGTGACGCTGTCCCGCTTGGCCCGCACGGATGGCGCAGCTTTCGGTGGAAGCGTCGTGCTGCGTGAAGTGATTTCAACCGGCTCGGTCAACGGCGAGCGGGTGCCCGACGCGTTGCCGGCGCTGGGTGAGGCGGGTTTGATTGCAATTCCGCCGCGGCGCGCCGTGAAAATCTGGGTCAGCGTGGACGCTCACGGTGCGCAACCGGGGAATTACACCGGCGTGGTTTCCATCGCGTCGCTCACGGCGGACGTGACGAAGATCGAACTGCCGGTTCACGTCGAAGTGTTGAACCTGCGAATGCCCAGGAATTTTCCGCTGACTTTATGCACGTGGGATTACGTGCCGAATAGGTGGTTCGCGTCGCGCAGCAACGAAGTGCTCGACGACATGGCACGTCATGGGGTGGATGTTTTTCCGCGCACGATCATCCCGTCCGCAAAGGCAGATGCGGCGGGAAAGCTGGCCATTGATTGGAGCGCGCTGGACGCGGAACTGGCCCGCCTCGAACGGCGCGGGAAGATTTTATTTCACCTCGGTCATCCGCCCATCGAATTCACGACGCAGAAAACCGACGCAGAAAAACGTCCGGTCGAACTCGATTACATCCGCGCGCTGCGGGATCACTTGCGTGAGCGCGGCCGGGGCTACGCGGACTTCGCGTTTTATCTGCTCGATGAACCGGGGTTGGACAACGGGCTGAACCTTCACGTGCTGATGGATGCCGGCGAACTTTTTCGCGAGGCCGATCCCAAGCTGCTCACCTACACCGATCCGGTCGCGGGTTTATCCTGGAAGGATTATGAACGCATCGAGCCGCTCGTTGATGTCTGGGCGCCGAACATGCGGCTCGTTTCCGGTTTGCTCTCAGGTGATCCGCGCAGCGCGCGGATCCTGAAACAAAGAACGGTCTGGTCGTACGAATGCGTCTCGCAGGTGAAATCGCTTTCGCCGTTGTGCTACAACCGCGCCAATGCGTGGCGGGCGAAATTTTTCGGATTGAGCGGCATCGGTTTCTGGACGCACAGCACGACGGAGGTGGATCACTGGTTCGCCGGGAAGGGGATCAACGATGAGTACGCGCTGGTTTATCCGGGCGAGTTGCCCGTGCCGAGTGTGCGCTGGGAGGCGGTGCGCGACGGACTCGAAGACATCGCCGCGGTCACCTTGCTCGAGGAACAAATCCAACGGTGTCGCCGGGCGGGCACCAAGGGCCAACTGGTTCAGCAAGCCGAGGAGACGCTGCGCATTGCCGAGCGCGACGTGATGGAGCTGTCCGACGAAGCGTTCACGGAGAGCCGTGATTTCTTGCGCGCCGGCGACCGCGTGATTGGCCACACTTGGGCCGATCAAAATGCCTTCCGGCGTTACCGGAAACAATTTGCGGAGTTGACGCTCGCGCTGGCGTCGGAGTGATTCCAAAATTCACTCTCCCTTCCAAAAGAACAACGGCTGATTGTTTTTGCAATCAGCCGCTGTCGTGAGAATCAAATGGCGACTACTGGTAACTCAACTCGACGTTGCCGCCCGAAAGGTTGAAGCTCGTGATGTTGGGGCGATCCGTGCCGACGGTGCGCAAGCGATAGAACCGGGTGCCGCCGCTTTGGGGAAGGGTGATGCGTCGTAGGCCGGGATCAACCGACGCGGCGGTTTCAATCGAATACGTTCCATCCACGGTGGCGCACGATTCCACCAGCATGGCCGGTACAAACGCCAGATAGTTGAGCATCAAGGCTTGTTTGTATTTTTCCCGCTGGGGCACGTCCACCGTGAGCCGGAGCTTGTTGACGCCGGAGAGATTCACCACGGCCAGCTTGCCGGAGCCGTCCAGCATCCGCGAATAGCGGTAGTTGGATTTGGCCAGTGCGTTGGTCACGTAGAAGAATCCCAGATTGTTCGTTGCCGGTCCCGCCGCAATCTGATCCAGACGCAACTGCTGGGAAAGTTCACAGCCCGCGCGCAAATAAACATTGTAGTAGTTCGTGCTGTCGAAGGTGCGGGTGTAATGGATCCACTCGCCGCCTTCGGTGCGCTCCACGTTATATTCCTGCAGACCATGAGAATCATTAGTCACGCTGTAGTATTTCTCCCTCTGGGTGTCGAAGGTCACCGAAGCGCTCTGGCCGAAACCGATTTTGAAATATACAAAATCTCCAGATCCTTGCTCGGTGCCAATGGATCCCAGCGGACGGTACTGGCCTTCCAACACCGTCGAACTGCGGCCCCGGGTCGTGTCATAGTCATTGTAATCCCCGACGCCGGCATTGGTCCTGGCATTGATACCGGTTTTGTTCACATAGCTGCTGGCGCCTTGATTGATGGGAAGTGGCCAAGGGTAGGCGATGACGTTCTCATCGAAGTACAGCGTATTGGTAAATGTATAGCCGGAGGGAATCGGATCCTCAATCGAGGCACCGCCGAAATCAAAGTCTTCGCACTCGATGTTCTTGGCTGCCGTCGAGGCGAGATAGGCATCGCTGAAAGTGTCAAACGTCCAAATGTTTGTCGTCTTGCGGCCGATGGCATCGGCGAGTTCGATGCGAGCGTCGTAAACCGCGTTGGATGCCAGACCGTTGAATGAAACACTCCGATTCGTGGCCTGACCCATGACGGTCAAACTGGAGGTGACATCCAGACCGTTGATGAAGAGACGGATGTCGCTGGGACTGATGGTATTGGTGGTGCTGAGCGTGGTGGCATTGAAGGTAATCCCGCCGGAAGACACGTAAAAATTGGCGTATGACGCGGGCGAACGATTCACCACCTGCGGGACTCCAGCAAGTCCGTATGGTGTCGCCGGAAGGCTTACCGACGAAGGCGGCGGGTTTTCCGACGCCACGAAGTTGTCAATGGTGATATCGCAGGACATTGGCTTTAAGGGAGTGTCGGTGTTATAGCCTATGGCGAAGATGCCCGAATAACCATCAGGTGAATAATAGCCGAGGTAATGGAAGGAGGGATAGTAAACTTCATTGGCAAATACGGATGCCAAGGGACGAGTCAGGTCTTCCAGATCATAAACGCGTCCGGCATAAAAGAAGTTTGTGGAACTGTTCGGATCGTTCGGGTCCGCCAACTGGTTTGTGCCGGTGAAGACCATGCGGTATTTGTGCCCCGGGTTGATCGTGAAATCACCCTGCATGGCGCCGGCGAGCGGTCCCGGCACTCCTCCGTCCGAGATGGCGTAAATCTGGAGCTGCCCGCGGGTACCATTGTCGGTGGTGGAACCACCAGCCGACTGGTAACGGCTGGCGAAGATGACGCCATCGGGACGGCCCACCGGCACGTTGGCGTCCAGCACAACATTGGTCGCGTGGGCGATCAAGCCGATGACGGAATCATTGGTGCTTCGGTCCGGGGAGGAATTCCAATCCACAAGATCAACGGCGATATAGAAGTTGTTGGTATAATATTGATTGGTATTCAACAGCATGACGCGCGCTGTGTTCTGCAGCGCCGGAGTGTTGGTCACGGCGCTGGTAGTTGCTTTCAGCCGTACTGCACTGCCGCCAAAGGCGTCTGGCACAAATGTTATACTGCCGGGATAGTTTGAGGAGACAGAGGTTTGCCAGCCTGTGAGCGTGCCGCTGTTGAAGTTGTCGGTTTGCGCCGGCGCGGTTTGCGTTAACGCAAATCCCGCAACGGCGAGCACCACTGTGAGGTGCAGCCGGCGAATGGCAGTTGCCAAGTCGCGGAGTTTTCCAATCCGGCATTTCGATGGGAATGATTTGAACTTCATAGGCGTATCGGTTGAGGTTTGGAACACTTAATCGTAACTGCAATCAGCAATACAACGCTTAAAAAAACCTGCCGGCGTCGAGAAAGCTCGCACCGGCAGGTAAGCTTACAACACCGCCCTCAGTGGCTGGTTATGAACGTTGCGACCGAAAACGCCGGGCAACGAACAAGCCAACCGCACCGAGTCCCGCAATCAAACCAAAGCTCGGTTCGGGAACTACCATCAGATAATTATCAATCGTGAAGTCGGTCGCGCCAATCGGCACCTGGCTGACGCCGAGGATTCCGCTTCGCCCAGAAAGATAGGTGGCATCAATCGCGATCAAATGAGCGATCTCACCGAGTCCGATTTGATAAACTTTTCCATCAATCGTTGAACCGGTTACCTCAAGCACGAAGGTGTAAGTATTCACCGGGCTCAGGCCAAGATTCACATTGGCAATGCTGTTAAACGTGCCGGGCGGTCCGAATCTTTCCAGCCGCAACTTGCCGGCCAAAGAATTGCCGTAAGGCTCCCAAACCAAGCCGTAGCCGTGCAGATCGAGAGGACTGGCCAAGTTGCTTAACCTGGCCGCGACACCAAAGGCGCCGAAAGGTCCCGGCGTGACAGGGAATGCCGTATCAAATGCGGTGAGCGAGTCGGTGGCGCTCGGGCCTGCCAAGCTACCAGCATAACCAAACGCGCCGTTGCCGGGGTTGTAGCCGTTGTTTGGGGCGGTCAAACGATACGCGCCAGTGGCCGCACTCCACGTCTGGCCGGTGGACAGCGCGAAAGTACTGTTGTGCGTCCAAGCGAGTCCCGATGGCACCGCGGAATCGTTGAGGTCTGAGAAATCATCGAAGAATGTCTGGGCGCGAACCGCAGAACTCTGCGTGAGCAGGGCGGCGCACAGCGCGACGGCAATTCTGAACGGGATGTTGCTTGGGGTTTTCATGGTGTGAATTTGTAGTTGCAGGTTGAACTAAAACCAAACGTTTTTATTTTCTCTGAGATTTAGTTTTGCTAGACGTGCGAATCCTAAAACCAGACGCCGTCGGCGTCAAGGGTTTTCGATGCGTGAGCGTTTGAATTCGTCCAATGGACGATTGTGAAAGACGGATTTAAGGCAAGAATGATTACACTTGCCGGTAGATTTTCATTTGGACTTGGGACATAATATTTGTGCATCGCTTCGGATGATTTAAGATTCGACACATGAGAATAAAAGCCAGCCGTCGCCCTTGTGGCGCGTTTACCTTGATAGAATTGCTGGTCGTCATCGCCATCATCGCGATCTTGGCGGCGATGTTGTTGCCCGCGTTGTCTAAGGCCAAGGCCAGGGCGCAGCAGTCGTACTGCATCAGTAATTTCCGGCAGTTGGGCCTGTGCTGGGCGATGTATGCCGACGATAACAACGACTTGCTCGTTCCCAATCACGCCTCCGGTGCTGCATTCGCGCGGGCGGCGGTGTGGGCTGATGACAAAACCTGGTTGCAGGGCAACGCTTATACGGACGCGGACCCGGTCAACATTCAGACAGGTCCGCTGTACGCTTACAACAAGGCGGTCGGGATCTACAAGTGTCCGGGGGATCGTTCAACCGTGCGCGACCAGGGGCAAATCCCGCGCTTCCGAAGTGTGTCCATGAATGTTTATATGAACTGGGATGAAAGCCCGACCGCCAAATATTACCCCTATTGCTGGCATAAACATTCCCAAATCAGCAATCCGGGTCCGTCGCGCGCCGTGGTGTTCGTTGAAGAACACGAGAGCAGCATCTCGCAAAGCGGATTCTTCGTGAACCATCCAAACAGTCTGCTGATTTTCGGCACGCCGTTGTGGACGTGGATCACCTTCCCGGCCACGCGGCACAACAATTCCGGCACCGTTTCGTTTGCCGACGGACATGTCGAAGCCTGGCACTGGCGGGAACCGAACACGGCAAAGATTTCAGCTCAAGCCCCGTGGCTGTTTGGACGCCCCGGCGTTGCGAACGACCGTGATCTTAAGCGGTTCATGGATGCGCTTCCGGACAAGGTGCCATTTTGAACCGCGGCTTTCGTCGTCACTCCTCACCTGGAGTATTCTCACAACGTTCGCGGTTGTGAATGAAGTGTACTCTGTGTGGTCGGAACTCTAGCTCTCCTGAATTATGCGTAATCACTGCCTGAAAAAAAATGATTTTTGTCTCCGGCGTTGCCTTCTCGTAGTGGCGATGGCAATTGCTTCGGGCTGTAGTTTCAACAAGGAACTTCCGGGCGCTTCAGTCGCCACCGCACGCGCCACGGCGCGGGATGCGCGCACGGCGCTGGATGAATATGTTGCCCGGCCCGACACCAACTACAGTTTTCATCTCGTCAGCCGCCTGCCGGGAAAAGGCTTCACCACCTTCGTTTTGGAAATGACCTCCCAAGCGTGGCTCACCACCAACGAAGTGGACCGTCCGCTCTGGAAGCATTGGATGATCCTCGTCAAACCCGATTCCGTGACCAGCACCAAATCCCTCCTGTTCATCAGCGGCGGCGCGAATGACGGCAACGCCCCCGGCTCCGCCACCGACAATCTCGTCCAGATCGCGCTCGCAACCAAATCCATTGTCACTGAGTTGAGGATGGTGCCCAATCAGCCGCTCGTCTTCGCCGGCGAAACCGAGCGGCGCAAGGAAGATTCCCTCATCGCTTACACGTGGGACAAATTTCTGCGCACGGGCGACAAGAAATGGCCCGCGCGTTTGCCGATGACCAAATCCGCCGTGCGCGCGATGGACACGGTCACCAGCTTTTGCGGCAGCGCTGAAGGCGGCGGTCTGAAGGTGGATCGCTTCGTCGTCGCTGGCGGATCGAAGCGCGGCTGGACGACCTGGACGACCGCCGCGGTGGACAAACGCGTGATCGGCATTGTGCCCATCGTCATTGACGTCTTGAACATCGAGCCTTCGATGATGCATCATTACGCTGCTTACGGTTTCTGGTCGCTGGCCATCGGGGACTACACCCGATTTCGCATCATGGATTGGAACGGCACGCCGGAATACAAGGCGTTGATGAAAATCGAGGAGCCGTACGAGTATCGGGCGCGCTTCACCATGCCAAAGTTCATGATGAATTCCTCGGGCGACCAGTTCTTCCTGCCGGACTCCGCGCAGTTTTATTTCAACGATCTGCCCGGCGTGAAATATCTCCGCTACGTGCCGAACACCGACCACGGTCTCAAAGGCTCGGACGCCTACCAGACGCTCGGAGCCTGCTACGACGCGGTGATTCATGACGCGCATCTGCCGCAATTTTCCTGGACGCTCGAAAGCGATGGCGCGCTGCGCGTGGTCGCCAAGGACAAACCCACCGATGTAAAACTTTGGCAGGCCACGAATCCGGACGCGCGGGATTTCCGGTTGGAAACGCTCGGGCCGAAGTGGCAGAGCGCCCCCCTGACGGATCAGGGCGGCGGAGTTTTCGTCGGCAATGTACCCAAACCCGCGAAGGGCTGGACGGCATTTTTCGTCGAGCTTACGTTCCCGGGCGGCGGCGCGACCCCGTTCAAATTCACTACGCAAGTCCGCGTCGTGCCGGACGTGACGTTGCACAAATTCGTTCCGCACCAGCCGGTCAAGTGATCGCCCATCGAAAGCTGTTGGTGACCGGGGCCAACGGTTTCGTCGCCGGCAGCATACTCGCCCAAGCCGGCGACTACTGGCAACTTCACGCCCTCTCGCGCGGCGCTTCGCTTGCGCCGCGAAAAAATTTGCGTTGGCAGGTTTGCGATTCGCTCTCCGCCGCGCCGTTGACGCGACTCTTCCACGAAATCAAACCCGAGGTCGTCATCCACACCGCCGCGCTGGCGGACATTGATTTCTGCCAGGCAAATCCCGCTGCCGCGCGCGAAGTGAACATTGAACTCACGCGCACGCTCGCAAATCTCTGCGCCGACTCCGGCGGCAAACTCGTCTTCTGTTCCACTGACACGATTTTCGATGGCGAGCGGGCGCCGTACAAAGAAGCGGACGTTCCCGGCCCGGTGAATCTCTACGCCGAAACCAAAGTGGCCGCGGAGCAAATTGTTTCCGCGCTCGGAACGCGGGCCGTCATCGCCCGGCTCGCGCTCGTGGTTGGCTTGCCGGTATTGGGCGCGGGTAATTCCTTTCTCGCCCGCATGATTGCGTCGTTCAAGGACGGCCGCACCGTCGGCGTTCCCGCGCACGAGATTCGGACGCCGGTGGATGTCATCACCGCGGGCCGGGCCTTGCTTGAGCTCGCCGCCGGGGATCACCACGGCATTTTCCATCTCGCCGGCAGCGAGCGATTGAACCGCTTCGAAATGGCGCAACGCATCGCGCGACGGTTTGGTTTTTCCGAAAAACTCGTCACCGCCCAGCCGCCCGCCACCACGCCAGGACGCGCGCCGCGTCCGCGCGACGTTTCGCTTGCCAACGCCAAGGCGTGCGCCACTCTCCAGACGCCGATGCGCACTTTCGACGATGCGCTTTCATTGATTCTGGAAACCGCCGCCAACCCGGCCACATGAGTTCGCCGCAAATCAAATTCGATCTTCAGATCAAGTATGGCTCCGAATACGGCCCGGAGGAAGAGCGCGCCGTGCTGGAAGTTTTGCGCCAGGGCGCGCCCACCAGCGGCGAGGCGTGCATCCAGTTTGAGAAAGAGTTCGCGGCCTACTGCGGCGTCGCGCACGCCCGCGCGGTCAGCAACGGCACCGCAGCGTTGTTCCTCTCGCTCGTCGCACTGGGTGTCAAAACCGGCGACCGCATCCTCACTTCTCCGATGACGTGGATCGCCACGGCCGCCGCGGGCGCGACGCTAGGCGCGGAAGTGGACTTCGTGGACATTGACGCCGAGACGTGCAACCTCGACCCGCGCCAGCTCGAAGCGAAGATCACTCCGAACACCAAGGCCATTCTGCCCGTTCATCTCTACGGCCAGTGCGCCGACATGGACGCCATCCTCGCCATCGCAAATCGACACGGCGTCGCCGTGGTGGAGGACGCGTGCCATGCCGTTGGCGCGGAGTACAAAGGCCGCAAGGCCGGCGCCATGGGTGTGACCGGTTGCTTCAGCTTCCACGAGCAGAAAAATATTTCCACGCTCGGCGAGGGCGGCATGATCGTCACGAATGATCCCGCCGTGTTCGAGCGCGTGGCACTTTACCGATCGCACTGCACGCGCGTCTATGGCCGCAGCACGAAGTATTGTTCGCTCGACGAAACAAAGTTCCCGATGGGCCAGCGCTTTTGGTTTCAGGATTTCGATGACTGCGGCTACAACTTCCGCCTGACCGACGTGCAGGGCGCGGTCGGCTCGGTGCAACTGCGCAAGCTCGACGCGCTCAACCAGCGACGCATTGACAACGCCGCGCATCTCTCCGCCGGACTGCGCGACGTGCCCGGCCTCACGCTCCCGGTAGTGCGGTCCGGCAACAAACATGTCTTCCATCTTTACCCGATCCAGATTGACGCCGCGAAGTTCGGCCGGACCAAGGACGATTTCATTTACGCGATGCTGCACGAGCGCGGCGTGAAAGTCGGGACGCACTACACGCCGTTGCACTACGCGACGGCGTTTCAGAAACGCGGTTTCCGCAAAGGGCAATTCCCCGTCGTCGAGGCCGTCGCTGAACGGATCGTCACATTGCCGATCAATCCGCGCCAATCGCGCGAGGCGCTCGATTACCTGATCGAGAGCGTCCGGAGTTTGCGCCGTGGCTGACCATCGCCGCACCCAACGCGCGCGGGGCGCGGCGTTCACGCCGCTTCCGCGTCCGCCACGTCACAGACCGATGGCAATTGAAACGCGTTCGATCGCTGAAGCGGGCTGAAGCCCGCGCTCCGGCAGCACGAAATGAACTCCGCAGCGCCTTCACAGCCCGCGCTCAAGCCACTGTTGCCCGGCCAGGTCAGTTGGCGCTGGCGCATCCTCATCGCCAGCTATCTCGCTTACGGCGGATTTTATCTCACGCGGAAAGTCTTCACGATTTGCAAGACCACCATCGCAAAAGACCTCGGCTGGCAGCTCGGCGACACCGCGCACATCTGGACGGCGTTCCTCGTCGCCTACATGCTCGGCATGTTCCTCAACAGTTTTATCGGCCGCCGCTGGGGGCCGCGCGTGTTGCTGTTGGGCGGACTCGCGCTTTCGATGGCGTGCAACGTGGTCTTCGGTTTCGCCAACTCGTTTCCCACCTTCATCGCGTTCATGGTTTTCAACGGCCTCGTCCAAGCCTGCGGCTGGCCGGGCAGCGTGGGCACGGTGGCGGAATGGCTGCGCCCCGCCGAACGCGGACGGATCATGGGCGTGTGGTCCACGAATTATCTTTTCGGCAACATGCTGGTGAAATCGCTCGGCGGTTTCCTGCTCGGCGCATACGGCTGGCGCTGGTCGTTCTTCGGCTGCACGCTGATTACTTTCGCAGTGTGGTGGCTGGTTTATTTTTGGCAACGCAACCGCCCGGCGGATGTCGGGCTGGAACCGATTGTCGAACAACGCGGCGAAGAAACTCGCGCCGTGCAGGCCTCACAGGCGGACCGCGTCACGTTCAAGGACTACGCGCGGCTCGCGACGAACCCCATCATCCTCGCGATGGGCGCGAGTTATTTCTGCATCAAGTTTCTCCGCTACGCGCTCGATTCGTGGCTGCCGGCGTTCTTGAACATTCAAGGTCTCGACGTGGCGCACGCCAGCTACTACTCGCAGGTGTTCGACTTCGCGGGCGTGGGCGGCGTGTTTCTCGCGGGCTGGGCGCTGGATCGGTGGTTCAAAGGCAATTGGGCCGCGGTGGGCGCGGTCATGGGGCTGGGAGTGATCGTCGGTTACGCGGCGGTCATCAAATTCGGCGGCAGTCCGGGCGCGATCGCGATTTGTTTCGGGGTGGTTGGATTCATGTTGTACGGCCCCGACACGTTGCTGTGCGGCGCCGCATCGGTGCAAGTTGCCGGTGAGAAAAACGCCGTGGCCGTCGCCGGACTCGTGAACGGCATGGGCAGCATCGGCTCCGTGGTGCAAGAACAGGTGATCGGCTGGCTGGTGCGCGGCGACGTGCACCGCGGAATGCGGAACACGAATCTGCTCGCCCTCTCCGTGAGCATCGTGATGGCGATACTGTTGGCGGCGATTGCGTGGCGGTTGCACGTCCTCGCCTCCCGGCGCCAAGCCTGACTCGCGGAAGTTGGTTCTTCGCTATTTCCAGTGGAGCCGCGGAGTCGAAGCCGGGGCCGACGCCGGGTTCGGGTTGAAGCCCCAAGCACCAACCTCCAAGCTCCAGAGAACATTCAAGCTCCAATCACCAGGTTCTCTTCCAAGAGCGGCCGCGTCTGACCGACACCAGATGGTTTCACTTCGCAACACGCCGTGTTCCTGCGTCACTTGGAACTTGAGGCTTGGTGCTTCTCTGGAGCTTGGAGGTTGGTGCTTGGTGCTTTTGCCGGTCTGAAAACAGCGAAGAGAGTTAAAGTTTGACCCACCCCGAAAGTGGCTTGGCTTGACCGCTCCCGACGCGCGTGGTTCCCTCAGCGCATGACTCACCGCTGGTACACGCTAAATTTGGTTCAACGTTCCGCAACACGCGCGTTTTGTTCCGGCTGGTTGCTGGTTAGTCTGTCGGTCACACCAACAGTGCTTCAGGCCGCCGAGTTGCGCATCGAGCGGTTGTTCGGTCCCGAAATCAAAACCGGCCCGTACAAACATCCCGCGCGGATCGAAGAACTTTCAAACGGCGATCTTTACGTTGTTTATTACGGCGGCGAAGGGGAATACGCCACGGCCACCGGCGTGTTCGGCTCTCGCTTGAAACTCGGCAGCCGCAAATGGTCGGCACCAAAAAAAATCGCGCACGACCCGTTTCGCTCGCTGGGCAACGGCGTCGTCTGGCAGGCGCCGGACGGGTTGGTCTGGCTGTTCTACGTCGTGCGCTACGGCGAGACGTGGTCAACCTCGCGCGTGCAGGCGAAGGTTTCACGCGACCACGCCGAGACGTGGTCCGACGCGTTCCCGCTCGTGAGCGAGGAGGGCATGATGGTTTGTAACAAGCCCACCGTGCTGCGCAACGGCGATTATTTATTGCCGCTCTATTTCGAGGGCGGCCACAACCCGGAATTCACCGGCGCCGACAGCAGCGGATTGTTTCTGCGTTACGACGCGAAGAAAAAAGAGTGGAAGCAAACCGGTCGCATTCGCTCGGCCACCGGAAACATCCAGCCGGTGGCGGTGGAAGTGCGCGATGATTTTCTCGTCGCTTACTGCCGGCGCGGCGGCGGCTACGACCCGACGACCAATGGCTGGCTCGTGCGCGCCGAGTCGCGCGACGGCGGCTGGACCTGGAGCGAGGGCTTGAATTCCAAATTCAAAAATCCAAACGCCGCGGTGGACTTCATCAAACTTCGCAATGGAAACCTGCTGCTCGCGTTCAACGACAGCATGAACGAGCGCTCCCCGCTCACCGTGGCGTTGTCTGCCGACGGCGACAAAACGTGGTCGTGGCAGCGCAACGTCGCGGACGGGCCTTTTGACTTCGCTTACCCGCTCGCCTTGCAAACCCGCGACGGAAAGATTCATCTGATCTTCACGTCCCACGAACGCACCGTCGTCAACCACGCGGTGTTCGATGAAGAATGGATCAAGACCGGAGGCCGCGTAACAAGCTGGCTGCCGAAATGAGTTCAGTCATTTACGGTGGTGGCGTGAAAAATTTTTCAGGTCCAAGCGTGGTTGGGAGCCGAAGCGGAATAAATTCCGCGCTCCGGTTTGGTTGCGGCATCGTGGCGCTGCACGGCCCGGTAGTTTCAATTGCCAAATCAAGCGCGTTGGATAGCGTAGCGCCCATGAACAATCCTTCGTCCAAAAAGATTCTGTTTTGCGGTCCCGCCGGTGCGCTGGGATTGGCGCTGGTGCTGCTCGGCGGAGGCTGTGCCGGCCCGAAGCCGCCAGCCACGCACACGCGGGTGCAGGTGGATTCGGCGTTGAAACCCTGGAGTAATCTGAAGTTCAACGATGACCCGAATAACTTCCAGTTCGTGGTGGTTTCGGATCGCACCGGCGGGGCGCGTCCGGGAGTTTTTGAAGACGGCGTGCGCAAGATCAATCTGCTCCAGCCGGAATTTGTCATGAGCGTGGGCGATCTCATCCAGGGCGGCACGCGGGACCGGCACAACATCAACACGCAGTGGGTGGAGTTCCGGTCGTTCGTGGACCAGTTGCAGATGCCGTTCTTTTTTGTGCCCGGCAACCACGACATCAACAACGAGGTGATGGCCGACGAGTGGCTGAAGCGTTTTGGCAAATCCTATTATCACTTCATTTATCGCGACGTGCTGTTCCTTTGCCTCAACACCGAAGATCCACCGCCGACCAGGATGAGCACCGCGCAGCGGGATTACGTGGCGCGCGCGCTGGCGGAAAATCCCAAGGTGCGCTGGACGCTGGTGTTCATGCACAAGCCGCTCTGGGATTACGAGGAGGACACCGGCTGGCGCGAAATCGAGGCGTTGCTCAAAGGCCGCCAGCATACGGTGATCGCCGGGCATCGGCACAGCTACACCAAGTTCGAGCGCAACGACCAGAGTTACATCGTCCTCGCCTCCACCGGTGGCAGCAGCAAGCTGCGGGGGCGCGCCTTTGGTGAGTTCGATCAGGTCGGCTGGATCACCATGACGGATCACGGCCCGATCCTGGCCAATCTTTACCTCGATGGCATCTGGGATGAAAACATTCGCACTGAGAAGATGGCGGAAGTCATGCGGGGCGCGTTGGAAGGCAAAGCGGTGGCGTTCGAGCGGATGTTTACGAACGCAATGTTTCGCGGCAGCGCGAGTTTTTCCGGCGCGACCACGCAACTGCGTCTCGCCAATGCCGCGGACATCCCGATGAAATTCAGCGCGCGGTTGCACTCGACGGATCAGGTGCATGTGAAACCGGCGCAGGTCGAGCGCGTGTTGCCGCCACACTCCACGACCACGGTCGCGGTCGCGCTGGAAACTCCCGCTCCGATCAAAGTGAGCGAACTCTCCCTGGTCAGCGCCGATTGGAGCATCAGCTACGACATTCCGAAAGTGCCGCCCGTGGAAATCACCGGCAAGCATGTGTGGTGACGTAATCGAAGGAGCGCGGAATCTTCGCGCGATCCGGGAGGCGGCCGCTCAACGGGCGGCGACGGGCGCGGCGGGCTTGGCGTTCGGCGTGTAACACTCCATGTAACCGATCATCATCTCGTCGGAGGTTTGCTTCCCCCAGCGAACGGTTTTGGTCGGGTCCGGATTGGCGGGATTCTCGCGGCTGTTGTCGTAGGTGGCGGTGATCTTCATCAGGCTGCCGGCGGGGATGCGCTTCGTCTCCGCGCACTCGTAGCGCAACTGCCAGTTGAAATCGTAGCGCGGGATGTCGAGCAGCGTTTCGTGCCGGCCGTCGGGGTAGGTGACTTCATACTTGAACGACTTCCCGCGCACGTGCGTGTGCGCCATGAACGCGGTGAGGTTCAAATTATACGGCACGCGCTGCTCGGCGGTCTCGACGTGATTGGCCTCGCCCGGCGGAATGTTGAGCCGGATCTGCGGCAGCGCGAGCACGTGGACCGAATAATCCGGCGGCTTCGTGGCGAACTTCACTCCGAGCCGCATCTGATCCGTCGTCGCCTTGCCGTTGGGCGTGTAGTGAATCTGAAAACTGATCGTCGCGCCGGCGGGAAGTTTCTTGCCAAAGCCCGCGGGCATCACGCGCCAGGAATTGCCCGGCACGTAGGCCGCCCAGTATCCCTCGGTGGCCTCGGGTTGGTCGCCCGGCGTGCTGCCCTTCGCGTGAACCATCGTGATGACGTGGTGCACGACTTCGCGCGCGGTCGGGATGATTTCATACGCGCTCACCCAGCGGTCCTCGGGAAAACTCGTGTCCACTGTTACAAACTGGTACGGCATCGTGCCTTCTGCCTTGATGGCCACGGGTTGCGGCAGTTGAAACACCGCGTCCGGTTCGCCAATCCGCCACTGCGATGAAAACTTTTTGGCCAGCGGCGCGTCGGCGGAATTTCCCAACGGCTTGTCGCTCGCGAGCCACGCGAGGAGGTCGCGCTTGTCCGGCTCGGAAAGCGAACGGTCGTTGGCCCAGTGTGAAGGCTCGCCGGCCTTGCCCGGCGCGGCGAACCACGGCGGCATCACCTCGCGGTCAACCTGCTTCCGCACCATGCCCGCGTGCGCTTTCACTTCCGCGTAAGTTTCCAAACTGAACGGCCCGAGGCCGCCCGCGTGATGACATTCGAGACAGTTGTTCTGGATCAATCGCGAGATGCGGTTGTGATACGTGATGCCTGTAGGCGCCGACGTGAGGAGGCGGTTCGAAGTTGAGGCGGGTGATTGTTGTGAATCGAGCGTTCGCCTCCTCACGTCGTCGCCTACATTCAGCGCGCAACCGGGCGCCGCGGTCGCGGCGATCGCGGGCGACTCGTGCGCGAGCACCGCGGCGAGCGCGTCCCTGAGATAATTTTCGTGGGGCGCGTCGAGCGAGTAGCCGAGGCCGTACTGGTCGTCCACCGCGCCGCGAAAGACGAGCGTCCGCGCGGCGTCGAGGACGAAAATTTCCGCGGTCGTCTGCGCGCCGAGCGCGGCGGTGAGCTTGCCGTCCCGATCGTGAACGTACCGGCCCGCGAAACCGTGATCCTTAATTGCCGCTTTGATGCTGTCGCGCGAATCGCTGGCCGTCGGGTTCACGAAGAGAAACTTCACCCCGCGCGCGCCGAATTCTTTTTCCAACCGCGCCAGCGTCGGCGCGTACTTCTTCGTGACCGGGCAACTGGTGGTGGTGAAAGCGATGACCAGCGCCGGGGCGGACTTGAAACCGGAAAGTTTTCCCGACTTGCCGTTGATGTCCGTGAACTTTGCGTCCGGCAGGAGCCGGCCCACGCCTTGATCGGCGGCTTTGAGAATTTTCGGCCCCTGACGCAACGGCACGTCCACGGCCGCCGCGGCCCCGCCGGGCACGGCCAGTCCGCCATCGAGTCCGCCGGCGCGACGGGCGAGATAAATTTTTGCCACCGTGGCCAGTTCTTCGCGGGTGATTTCAGCATCGCGGTTGAGGTCAATGCGGTCGAACCAGGCGGCGTTGCCCGCCTCCTCCTTCGTCACCTTGCCGTCGCCATTTTTGTCGAACGATTTGAAGATGGCTGCGAGATCGCCGTCCGGCCTGAACTTCGGCGCCTCCTCGGCGGGCAGGCAAAAGGGCAGGCAAAGACTTGTGGCGACGATGGCAATTGTCCGATTCATGCTCTGTATGACGCCACAACCGGGCAAATGTTTCAAGCTCGCTGTTTATTGGTTGGAACTGTTCGGGCGAACAAAGAGGGAAATCACGGATGGACGTTGATTCAAAGGGCTGACTTGTCGCGCTGAAGTCTGATGCGGATCCCAATGCTGTCGGACACCTGTTCCGATTCATGTCGGACAGTGTTCCGGGGCTGTCGGACAGTGGTCGGAGCGAAGCGACGCTCTGGAGGAGTGATAAAGGGGTGTCCGACAGGAGTCAAGGTTTGGCCCCACTTTT
>SIBJ01000053.1 GCA_009695195.1 Pedosphaera sp. | reverse complement strand
CATTATGGACTGCGGTGGCAAGTCGGACGCGACACCGCTTTGGCACCGACGACGGCGAGGGCAATGAGCCACCCGCCCCGTGCGCTCGAAAGCGGTGTCGCGTCCGACTTGCCACCGCAGTCCAAAAATACCGCCAGCACCCTCTCACCCTCACCCGCCGTTAATCGCACCCGCCCCGGCCGTGACTGATTTGCGTCTTGGACTTGGCCCGCGCCACCTTCTAAACTCGGCGCATGAGCATCGCCCGAAAACTTTTGCACACGCGCTACCGCGTCAACGATCTCGAACGCACGATCAAATTTTATCGTGAAGTCCTCGGCTTGCAGGAAATCCGTCGGCATAAATCACCGCGCGGCTCGGAACTGGTTTTTCTCAAAGCGCCCGAGAGCGAGGAGCTGATCGAGATCTGTTTTTTCCCCGGCAGCGAACCGGTGAAGGTGCAATCCGACCTCACGCACCTCGCGTTCGAAGTGGACAGCCTGGAGGATTTCCGCAAACACCTCGCGATGTTCGGCCTCAAGTTTTCCGAAGGGCCGCACGTGAAACCCGACGGCAGCGGCTTCGCCTTCATTGACGCGCCGGAAGGTTACGAGATCGAGTTGATGCAGAAGGGCCAAGGCGGCGGGGAATATTGAAACGCAATGGAAGAAAACACCCAAGGACCCAAATACCCAAACACCCAAGCCGCCACTTCGCGCCGGGTCATTGCCTGGGTGTTTGGGTATTTGGGTATCTGGGTATTTGGGTCCTTGGGTATTTCCCCCCCATGATTCTCCGCGCGCGCCAATTCACGTTCACGTTCCCCCGCCCTGCCCTCGTGATGGGCATCGTGAACGTCACGCCGGATTCCTTCGCCGACGGCGGAAAATTTCTCGACGCGGACAAAGCGGTTGCCCGCGCGCTCGATCTGGTCGCGCAGGGCGCGGAACTGCTCGACCTCGGCGGCGAATCCACGCGCCCGGGCGCGCAGCCGGTGGTGGAGGCCGAGGAATTGCGTCGCGTGATCCCCGTCATCGAGAAACTCGCCACGCAAGTCAAAGTCCCGCTCTCGATTGACACGATGAAACCCGCCGTGGCCCGTGCCGCGCTCGCCGCCGGTGCCAGCATCGTCAACGACGTGGCCGCCAACCGCGAGGACGACGCGATGTGGCGCGTTGTCTCCGAAGCCGGCGCGGGTTACGTCTGCATGCACATGCAAGGCACACCGCAGACCATGCAGTCGCATCCGTCCTATTCCGACGTATTGGCCGAGGTGGAAGATTTTTTTCGCGACCGGTTGAAACGTTTGAACGCCTGTGGCGTGACCGCTGACCAAGTGGTGTTTGACGTCGGCATCGGTTTTGGCAAGACGCTGGAACATAATTTGCAGTTGCTCGCGGGCCTGCACAGTTTTACAAAGCTGGAGCGGCCTTTGCTGATCGGGGTCTCGCGCAAGTCGTTCATCGGAAAATTGCCCGGCGCGGCGGCGGCGGATCGCCTGCCGGGCTCGCTGGCCTGCGCGGCGCTCGCCGTGAAAGCCGGCGCGCAAATTATCCGCGCCCACGATGTGGCCGAAACCGTTCAAGCTATCCGCATGACTGAGGCAGTGCTGGCTCACGAAAAGAAATGACCTGGGAACTGGCATCGAAATACTGGCGGGACGCGCTGGAGATTCTCATCCTCGCGGTGGGAATCTATTACGCGTCGCGCTTCGTGCGCGGCACGCGCGGCTGGCCGGTCGTCATCGGTTTTGTCATTTCCCTGCTCATGTTCGCCGCCGTGACCACGATTCTAAAATTGGAAGTGCTCCGCTGGCTGCTCGGCGGTCTGCTCGCCTGGTCCGCCGTCGCGGTGCTCGTGATTTTTCAACCTGAACTGCGCCGGATGCTCGCTGAGTTGGGCAACCTCCCGCTCTTCGCCTCCGCGCACGAGCAGCGCGCAAATATCGAAGTCATCATCCAGACCTGCGAGCGCCTCGCGGACGTGCGCATCGGCGCGCTCATCGCGGTCGAGCAATCCATCCAGCTTCAGGAAGCCGTCGAGTCCGGCATCAAAGTGGATTGCGAAGCGACGCCCGAGATGCTCGAAACGATTTTCTTTCCCAACAACGCCATCCACGACGGCGGGGTCTTGATCAAAGGCGACCGCATCACGTACGCCGCGTGCATCTTTCCGCTCTCGCAACGGCAGGACTTGAACAAATCTCTCGGCACGCGCCATCGCGCCGCGCTGGGCTTGAGCGAGGAGACGGACGCCGTCATCGTGGTGGTGTCGGAGGAAAATGGCGCAATCTCGCACGCCTACAAAGGCCAGTTGGTGCGCGGCGTGACGCTCGAGGAATTGCGCGCGTTCCTCACCGCGATGCTCGTGCACCCGGCGCGGACCCGGAATTTCGTGTCCTGGCTGCGCTCGCTCACCGCCGAGAAACCGAAACCCGGCCCGGCCGTTGTGACCCGGCACGAAATCCGCACCCCAAACCCGCCCACGGGAAAATAACCGGCCATGCGCGACTTCTTCACCAAGGACATCGGCTGGAAAATTTTTTCCCTCGCGCTGGCCACGTTCATTTACTTCACAGTGCGCGCCGTCCGCCAGAAGCGCGTCGTCATTTCCCTGCCGGCGGGGGTCACGCTCGTGCGCGCCATGCCCGCCGAACTGGACGTCGTCGTCCCGCCCAAAAGGAAAAAGTAAAATGAGCCAGCCCAAGAAGATTTTCGGCACCGACGGCGTGCGCGGCATCGCGAACGTCGAACCCGTCACCGCCGAGACCGCGTTGAAACTCGGCCGGGCCGCCGCGCACGTTTTCAAAAACCTCGAAGCCCAGTCGCGCGGGCGCGGGCGCCATCGCATCGTCATCGGCAAGGACACGCGCCTCTCCGGTTACATGATCGAGAACGCGCTGAGTTCCGGCATCCTTTCGATGGGCGTGGACGTGTTGTTCATCGGCCCGCTGCCCACGCCGGGCGTCGCCTACGTGACGCGCAGTTTGCGCGCGGACGCCGGCATCGTCATCACCGCCTCGCACAATCCTTACGCCGACAATGGTGTGAAATTTTTCCGCGCGGACGGCTACAAACTCGACGACAAGATCGAAGCTGAGATTGAAGACCTCGTTTTCAGCGGCCGCATCGAAGACATCCGACCGACCGCCGAGAACATCGGCAAAGCCGTGCGCATAGAAGACGCGCTCGGACGTTACATCGAATTCGCCAAGGCAGGTTTCCCGCGCGGGATGACGCTCGAAGGCCTGCGCGTGGTGGTGGATTGCGCGCACGGCGCCGCCTACAAATCCACGCCCTGCGTCCTGCGCGAACTCGGCGCGGACGTCATCGTCTTCGGCAACGAACCGAACGGAAAGAACATCAACAAAGAATGTGGCTCGATGCATCCGCAACATCTCTGCGCCAAAGTGCGCGAGTTTCGCGCGGACGTGGGCATTGCGCACGACGGCGACGCGGATCGCGTGCTGATGTGCGACGAACGTGGCGAATTGATTGACGGCGACGACATCATGGTCATCGCCGCGCTCGACCTGCTCGCTCAGGGCGCGCTGGCGGAAAAAACTTTGGTCGCTACCGTGATGAGCAACGCCGGTTTGGACGCCGCCATCAATGCCGCCGGCGGCAAAGTCATCCGCACCGGCGTGGGTGATAAACTGGTGATTGATGAAATGCTGCGCGGCGGCTTCAACTTCGGCGGTGAGCAAAGCGGCCATCTCATCTTCCGCGACCACAGCACCACCGGCGACGGCCTCGTGGCCGCGCTGCAAATGCTTCGCACCATGCGCTCGACCGGCAAACCACTGAGCCAACTCGCGAAATGCTGGACGCGCTTCCCGCAACTCGTCACCAACGTCGTCGTGCGCGAGAAGAAGCCCTTCGACGAACTCGACGGCGTTACCAAGCTCGTCGCCGAAGCCGAAGCCGAAGTGAAAGCGCAAGGCGGACGATTATTGCTCCGTTACTCCGGCACCGAGCCAAAAGCCCGTCTCCTGATGGAAGGCCGCGACAAAGCCGTGCTGGAAAAGTGGTCGCAGAAAATCGCCGAGGCGATCAAGAAGCAGATTGGGGCTTAACCCGGAGTCGTATCAGTCGGCGCGGGCAGGCGGGCCTTGACCGTTTCGAGCAGCGCCGTCACACCCTCGACTTGCGCCCGCAACTTCGGCCAGTCGGGATCATCGAGATCGAAACCGGGATAGCGGTCAACGAAGTACACATTTGCCAGCCCGTCGCAGAGCGGCTCGGCAACGGAAAGAATATCCGAATGACGCTCGACGAGGCTTTGCAGAAGCCGGTTCAAATCGTGTGTCTTTTCCAGCTCCCAGCCAAGGCGGATCAACTCGGCCTTCAAAATCTTCTCCAAAACTTCTGCCAGCTTGCTGCGGGTGGCGGCATATCCCAACTCTTGCTGGGCTCCGACTCGCACCAACTCCATGTCGGACCCGGCCATCAGAATCCAATCGGCGGGATTGTGTGAGCTAGTTTTCCGTGGCAAGCAGCACCCCTTCCTTTAGCACGGTTTTGAAAAAATGATCGCCGTCGGATTTCTTCTCCGACAGACGTTCGGGTGTAATGGGAATCAAAGTGAACGAAGGCTTGGCCGGGATGGGCCGCATCACCCGGGAATAACTCTGCGCCGCCTCCAACTGCTTCGCCGCGCCGTCCGCCACGATGCACAAATCCACGTCGCTGTCGGGCCGCGCGTCGCCGCGCGCGTGCGAGCCGAAGAGATAGACCGCCCGCAACGGCATCACGCGGTTCATCGCCTCCAGACAACGCGCCAGCGTTTCGCGCTGCGGAGCGAGGCTGGCCGGGAGATTGTCGAACAGCAGCTTCACGGGTGAAATTTTACCTGTGAATGAGGGCGTCCGCAAGCCGCGCGTTTGCCGGCGGCGTTCCTGAATCCCCGGCGACGGGAGCGCGGAATTTATTCCGCTTCAACGTCCGAAGGTTTGGCAGCGTGAGTACATGCTCCGGCCCCAAGCGCGGTCGGGCGACGAAGCGGAATGAATTCCGCGCTCCTTTTACGTCGTCTCCTACGGGGCGAAGAGAATCTCCGCCCGAACTCTTTCCACGAACTTCGCCGCCAATTTCAGAACCGCGCGATCACGCCAACGGAAAAAAATCTTCCCAGCGAGGGGAAACCAAACACCTCCTCGTATTTCTCATCGAGCAGATTTTCGACGCGGCCGTACACTTCAAAGTGCTTGGTCGCCCGCCAGCGCAATCCAACGTCGAACTTGGTGTAGCCCGGCACGGTCACGCGCGAGGACGGGAACGAGGAGAAATCATCGTCCGCGCGCTCGCCCACGAACAGTGCGTTGGCCGTGGCGGTAATGCGCGGGCAGATTCTCCACGTCGCACCGAGGCTGCCGTGATGTTCCGCCCGGCGCGTCAGGCGCAGACGGGTCGCGAGGTCTTCGGAGTCCAGCCACGTGTAAGCCGCGCGCAGCGTCAGGTTTGTCAGCGGCGTCCATGCAACAAAATTCTCGATGCCCAGCGTCCGCCCGCGCGCGACGTTCTTCGGCGGGAAGCCGTTGATCAGGTTGTCGAAATCGTTGTGAAAGAACGTCGCGCCGAAACGGACCTTGCCTTCCGCCAGCGGCTGCTCGAAGCCCACGTCCCAACCGAGACTTTCTTCGGGTTTCAAATTAGGATTGCCGGAGAACGGAAAGTAAAGTTGCTGGATGCTCGGCGCGCGGAATCCGGTGCCGACATTGGCGCGGAAAATCGTCTCCGTGCGCGGCGCGGTGAAGCGTCCGCCGAAACGATACGTCCCGTGCGTGCCGAACGAACTGGAATCATCCACGCGCCCGCCCGCCGTGAAGGTCGCGCGCGGGCATGGAGCAAATTCGTATTGCAAGTAACCGGCGCGCGTCTCGATGCCGCGATCAAATGCATTGAAAGAATCGGTGAAGTCCGCCGAGCTGTCCTCGAACGTTCCCCCGACAAGAATTTTGTGCTGGTCGGCGGGCGTGAAGATGTTTTGAAAATCCAACTGGTTGCGCTCCGCGACCGTCACCGCCATGTAATCGCCGAAGAAGAAAGGCGGATTGGGCGCGGGTTGGTCGAACTCACCGCGCTCGCGGGTGTGCGAGAGGATCAGCTTCGCGTTCCACCACGGCGTCTGGTCGGCTTCGAGCGTGAGGCCGACGAGATAGTTTTCATTCTTAAACTTGTCGTTGGGATCGTCCGTGAAACGGTCGTTCGGCGCACCGGCGTCGGACTTGAGATACGTGGCGAGCAGCGTCGCGCGGAATTTGTCGCTGAAGTCGTAGCCCACGCGGCCCGAGACGTTGATGGATTCGTTCGCGCTGTTGATGCGATGGCCTTCGGTGGACGCGTAGCTGGCGTCGGCGGAAAAACTCGCCTTGCCTTCGCGCACCGCGAACGCAGCCCGCGTGAGCCATGTATCGAACGAGCCGTATTCACCGAGCAGCGAGCCGGCGGGTTTGCCGCCGGCTTTTTTGGTGACAATGTTGATGACGCCGCCGAGGGCTTCCGAACCGTAGAGCGTGCTTTGCGGGCCGCGGAGGATTTCGATCTGTTCGATGTTGTCCACGGCGAGCTGGCTGAAGTCGAAAGAATTGTTGAAGCCGTTGTTGACACGGATGCCGTCCACGAGCACGAGCGTGTGCGAACTATTCGCGCCGCGCATGAAGACGCTCGCGTTGCCGCCGGGCTGGCCGTTGCGCACGACATCCAGGCCGCTGACATCGCGCAGCACGTCCAGGACGAAGCGCTGTTGCGTTTCGAGAATCTGCTCGCGCGGAATGACAGTGACCGGGCTGGCGGTATTCTCCGGCGGCGTGGGAATGCGCGTGCCGACGACGATCACGGCGGGCAGCGCGTCCGTTTGATTGGTGGCGCTCGTCGCATTTTCTTCGGCGGCGGCGGTGAAGATTGACGTCGCCACGGCGAGCGTAGCGAAAACGGTTCGGATTCTAATTTGCATCTGCTGGTTTCCATTGACCCGCGAAGAAGCGGGCGGTCTTTTCATTGGAGACCAGCGCAGGGGCGACTTCGTCCTCGTTCTCGTCCTCGTCGTCGTCCTCGACTCCGAACCGCGATTCCCAGTGAAGCAAATCGAGGACGAGGACGAGGACGAGGACGAGCCGGAAAACAAAAACGCCTTCAGCCCCGCAAAACGGAGAATGAAGGCATTCAGCGAATCCTACCGAAAACAGATCGGCAGGCTGGCCTCATCCTTCTCTTGGCGGAGAAGTGCCCCGAGACGCTCGGAGCCGACGAGCACAATCCGACCGATATCCTGACTTCGGACTTCACCTCGCTCCCGCCTTCCCGCCCGCTCATTTCACAAGCCGGACAGTGGCCATGGGAGTTTGTATTCCGTTACAGTGGCGCAACCGTCGCCGAATTTCACGGCGTTCCCAGACATCGGACTGCGTTGGGGCGAACACGCGTTCGCCGGTTTCAAAGAACGGGTGGTTCTTACGCGGGACATATCCGTTTGCCAAGTGAATTGTTTTTGAGAGCCGGCGATCGCGACTTGCCGAACACAAAAAAGACCGGGCTTGCGGCCCGGTCTTTTGACTAACTGGTTCTTTTCCCCTCTAAAGTTCGTGGTCATTAAGCGCCACCAATGCAAATGGGTCAACCCGCAAGGCGGCTTTGGCGCCTCACATATTCATGTGCCCCGGGAGCGCCATTTTTACGGAGGACGGTTGAAAAATATTTCCCCACCTGACCGTCATTCTGATTGCGCCTGCCCGCGGATATCCTCCGCCAACGCGCGGAGATTTGCATTTCACCGCGGGGCTTCAAGCTATACGATGACATTCGAGTTCCATGAATTGTTCGCGCAACAATTTTTTCCAGAGTTTGAACCGGCGGCTGCTTCCGATTGTATTCGTGTGCGTGTGGCCGCAGCTTCACTCCCTCAGTGCGCCGACGAATGGCGTCTCGTCATATCGCGTTCGCATCTGGCAGACCGACTACGGCCTGCCGCAAAATCCCGTCCACGCGATCACGCAAACGCTGGACGGTTATCTGTGGGTCGGAACGCAGGAAGGATTGGCCCGCTTCGATGGCGTGCGCTTCACGACGGTGGACGAAAAAATTGCGCCCGAGTTGAAACATCGTTGGATCACCGCGCTCTGCGCCGGCGCGGACGGCAGCCTGTGGGTGGCGTGCGACGGCGTCGGCGTGATCCGCTTGAAGAACGGAATCGTGTCGCGCTTCGCGGAGACCAATGGCTTGCCCAGCAATCAAACTCGTTGTCTGCTGGAAAGCCGGGACGGTTCGATCTGGATCGGATGCGAGGGCGGCTTGACGCAATTCAAGGACGGCAAACTAACGAGCTACACCGAGAAGAGCGGCTTGGGTGACAACTCGGTTCGGGCGATTTGCGAAGATGCCCAAGGCAACCTCCGCATCGCGACGCGGCGCGGATTGAGCACGCTCAATCGCGAAGGTTTTCTCAGCACGCTGAACCTCGGCTCGGGCATGGTGGGCAACGCCCTCAAGTGCGTGTGGGTGGACCGACAGGGCCGCATCTGGGCCGGCTCGAACGAGGGCTTGAGTTGCCTCGACGGCGACAAGCGCACGTTTTACAGCCTGAGCGAAGGTCTGCCCGACCGGATCACCACGGTTCTGTACGGCGACCGGCAGCGACAACTTTGGGTCGGCACTTACGGCGGCCTGGCTTACGTCGGAGAGGACAAGTTGATTTCGCGTCCGGTCAGTGACGGCGTGCAAGGTGAACGCATTCACACCATCTTCCAGGATCGCGAAGATAATTTGTGGATCGGCACGTGGGACGGCCTGGTTTGCATGACGCCGGCGCGCTTCACCACGTTCACAACCCAACAAGGTCTGACCTGCAACAACGTCATGTCCGTTTGCGAAGACCGCGCGGGAACAATCTGGCTCGGCACCTGGGGCGGCGGACTGAATGCTTTGCGCGACGGCAAAATTCACGCCTACGGTACTACCAATGGACTCACGCACGATGACGTGTTGTCGCTGCATGAAGCGCGCGACGGCAGCTTGTGGGTGGGCATGGACGGCAACGGCGGGCTGAATCATCTCAAGGCGACGCATCGCAATTTGTTGTTGAACCAGTCCGGCTGGACGAACGCCGACATCCGCGTCATCCACGAAGATCAGCGCGGCACGCTCTGGGTCGGCACGCGGCGCGGATTGAAAACCCTTCGCAACGACAAGCTCACGACCTACACCACGGCCAACGGACTGGCCGGCAATCTCATCATGGCCATCTGCGAGGACGCGCAAACGAATCTCTGGTTCGGCACCGACGGCGGCTTGAGCCGGTGGAACGGAAAAAAGTTTTCCAGTCTCACGACCCAGGACGGCCTTTCGCACAACAACGTGAACGCGGTTTATGCGGACCGCGAAGGCACGCTCTGGATCGGCACCAAAGGCGGCGGCCTTAATCGCTTTGTCGCCGGCAAATTCACCGCCTACACCACGCGGCAGGGATTGTTCAGCGACGAGATTTACGAAATCCTCGAAGATGACTTCGGCTATTTCTGGATGAGTTGCCGCAAGGGAATTTTCCGCGTGAGCCGGCGCGAGCTGGACGATCTCGACCGGGGCCAAATCAGCGTCATCAACCCGACGGCCTTCGGTCGGGCCGACGGACTGGTGAGCGTGCAATGCAATGGATTGTCCAAGCCCGCCGGCTGGAAAGCGCGGGACGGACGCTTGTGGTTCCCAACCATCCAGGGCGCCGTGGCCGTGAATGCGAAAATCAAGACCAACCACCGCCCGCCTACCGTCGTCATTGAGGAAGTCATCGCCGAACAGACAACATTGCGGACGGACACTGCGAGCAGTTCCGACCCGGTCACCATTCCGCCGGGCCGCGGCGAGATGGAAATTCATTTCACCGCCCTCAGTTTCCAGTCACCTGAAAAAAACCGTTTCAAATATCTGCTGGAGGGTGTGGACCCGGGCTGGAGCGAACCGACCCCGGCGCGTACCGCGCATTACAACAACATCCTGCCCGGCCCCTATCGCTTCCGGGTCGTCGCCTGCAACAATGACGGCGTCTGGAGCCCGACCGGCGCGACGCTCGACTTCATTTTCGAACCGCATGCCTGGCAGACGTGGTGGTTCAAGTGCGGCGTGGTGCTGGCCTTCGGGCTGGTGCTCACCGCGCTCTACCGCGCGCGGGTGAAACGCCTGCGCGCGATCGAAAATCTGCGCGTCCAGATCGCTGCGGACTTGCACGACGACGTCGGCTCCCGCCTCACCAAGGTCGCCATGGTCACCGAATCCGTGGACGCCGACACACCGGCGACCGACCGCAACAAACCGCACATCCAGAACATTTCCAAAACCACCCGCGAAGTCATTCAGGCGATGGACGAAATCGTATGGACGATCAATCCCAAGAACGACACGCTCGACAACCTCGCCAACTACATCTTCCAGTACGCGCAGGACTTTTTTCAGGACAGCGGCGTGCGTTGCCGGTTGGATTTGCCCGCGCGCCTGCCGGAACGAACCGTCTCGACCCAGGAACGCCACAACCTTTTCATGGCCGTGAAGGAAGCGTTGAACAACGTCCTCAAACACGCCCACGCCACCGAGGTCCGCATCGGTCTGGCGGTCGCGGGCAGCCGGCTGATCATCACCGTCGCCGACAACGGCCGCGGCTTCGCCACCGACCCGCTGCCGAAAACCGGCGATGGCCTTGTCAACATGAAGCAACGACTGGAACGCATCGGCGGCCGGCTCGTGCTCGAGAGCAAACCCGGCAGCGGCACCGAGATCACGATGGAGGCGGAAGGATGAGCATCGGGGAAAATCGTTTCGGCGGCATCACATGTTCGTGTGGCTTGGCAATTCGCGCGAATGAACGAGACTGGTAACAGTGACTGATTGTGGCAATCAAAGTATCCATTGTTGAAGACGACGACTGGATTCGCGGAAATCTCGCGAACCAGCTCTCGCGCACGCCCGGGTTCGCTTGCGCCGGCAGCTACGCCAACGCCGAGGAGGCGCTCGGCCACATTCCCAAGGACGACCCGAACGTCGTGCTCATGGACATCAACCTGCCGAAGATGAGCGGCATCGAGTGCGTCCGCAAACTCAAGCCGCTGGTCCCCTCCGCGCACATCCTCATGCTCACGGTCTATGAAGACAGCGACAAGATTTTCGATTCATTGCTCGCGGGCGCGAGCGGCTACTTGTTGAAGCGCACGCCGCAGGCGCAAATCCTCGAAGCCATCGCCGATGTGCATCGCGGCAATTCACCGATGACCGGCCACATCGCGCGCAAGGTCGTCCAATACTTCAACCAGCGCGGCAGCGCTGAAAAGGAGATCGAAAAACTTTCGAAGCGCGAACACGAAGTGCTGGATCGTCTGGCCGAGGGCATCCCTTACAAAGAGATTGCCGACGTGCTCTCGATGAGCATTGATACCGTCCGGATGCACATCAAAGGCATCTACGGCAAGCTGCACGTCCACTCCCGCGGCGAAGCCGTGGCAAAGTATCTCCGGAAATAATTCCTCTGACGGGTCACCGCGCCGCCAGCATTTTTTCCAGCCCGCGCTTCAGGGTGTGTTCCGCTTGCCAGCCGAGACCGTGAAGTTTCGTGGCGTCGGCCACCACAAAACCCAACGGATCAACCTGCGGCGGCTGCGCATCCTCGACCAGTTCGGGCCGGCCCAGCATGGCCGCGATCTGATCGGCGATCTGCCGCACCGAGATTCCGACGCCCGTGCCCCAGTTGATCGTGCCCGTGAATTTCTTTTCCACCGTCAGCAAAATCGCCGCCGCCAGGTCTTCGACGTAAATGTAATCCTTCGTGCTGGTCGGCGTTTTGAGCACGAGCTTCTCGCCGCGGCCCAGCTTTTGAATCAGCGCGCTGCACAACCGCGCCGGATGTTCGCCCACGCCGTAAGGATAAAAAATCCGGCCCCAGCAGAACGAATAACCGTCCCGGAGCGCTTCGGCTGCCAACGTTTCGCGCAGGGAATTTTTACAGCGCGAGTAAAGTGTCGTCGGGTCAACCGGAGTGCGGTCCTCATTCAGCGGCGCGTCGGTGATCTTGTATTCAATGCACGTGCCGACGCCGACGATGTGATTCGTTCCGATACCGCGCAGGCGACGGACCATATCCAGACTCCAGCGCAGATAATCTTCGTTCTCCGGCGATTCGAGATACACGCCCGGCGTCGCGATCCACGCGAAGTGAACGCAAACTTCCGGCGAAAACTTTTCGATCTCCCGCCACGGCAGTTCCGCCAGCGTGCCTTTGAGCCAGTTCATCTTTTCGCTGACCGGAACGTGCGCGGGTGGAGTTTCCGTCGGCAACATCATGCCGGCGATTTCGTGACCGTGGCTTAACGACAGCCGCGCGAATGCTGAACCGATGAAACCCGTGGCGCCAGTGACGAGGATTCTCATTTCAAGTCCGCGAGCAAGGGCAAGTTGCGGTCGCGTTCGGAAAGCGTCGGGTTGGCTACCGGCCAGTTGATCCCAACTTTCGGATCGTTGAAGCGCAGTCCCCGCGCGAGGTCGGCTTGATAGAACTCCGACATCTGATAAAACACTTCGCAATTATCGGTCAGACATTGGAAGCCGTGGGCGAAACCGCCGGGAACGTAAAGCGTGCGATGGTTCTGCGCCGAGAGTTCAAACCCTTCCCACTTCCCGAACGTCGGAGAATCGCGCCGCACGTCCACCAACACGTCAGAGACCGCGCCCGCCGCGCAACGGATGAGTTTGATCTCCGGCTTCGGGTCCGCCTGGAAATGCATTCCGCGAATCATCCCGCGCCGCTTCGTCAGCGTGAGATTGCACTGCGGCCAGCGCGTGTTGAGGCCGTGGGCCGTGAACTCCTGCTCGCAATACGTTCGCGCCAGGAAACCGCGTTCGTCCTCGCGCAATTCCAGCTCGATGAGCCAGAGGCCGGCCAACTTTGTTTGCGAAAACTTCACGGGGATTTTTTACCACGGATGGACACAGATGGACACGGATAAACTGGAACCGGCCGGCCTTTGATTTCTGAATCCGTGTTCATCCGAGTCCATCCGTGGTTGAATTCAAATCACCTTCACCCTCGGAATCGGCACAATGAACTTGCCGCCCGCATCGCGATACGCCTTTTGCTGCGCGAGGATTTCATCGGCGAAGTTCCACGTGAGCAGCAGCGTATAATCCGGTTTGCGCTTGAGCAATTCCTCCGGCGGCACGATTGGGATATGCGTGCCGGGCGTGAGCCAGCCCTGTTTGTAAGTGCTGCGGTCGGCGACGAAGTCCAGCGTGTCCGCGCCGACGCCGTAATAATTCAACAACGTGCTCCCCTTCGCCGACGCGCCGTAGGCCGCGATGCGCTTGCTCTCGCGTTTCAACTTGGCGAGCAACGCCACGAGGTCGTCCTTGATGGCGCGGACTTGATTGCCGAAACCCTCGTAGTAGCCGGGCGCGTTGACGCCTTTGCGCGTTTCCTCGGCGAGCAAATCCACGGCGGACTTCTCCACGGCGTGCGCGCCGGTGTGACCGGCGAACAACCGCAGCGATCCGCCGTGAATCGGCAGGCGCTGGATGCGGAAGATCGTCAGCCCGTGCCGCTCGAACAACGGCTTGAGCGCGGTGAGCGTGAAATAGAAAACATGCTCGTGATAGATCGTGTCGAACTCGGTGTGCTCGATGAAATCCGCGCCGTAGGGAAATTCCAGCGCGATGCGACCGTCCGGCTTGAGCAAAGTCTTGAGGCCGGCAACGAAGTCATTCGTGTCCGGCGCGTGGGCAAAGACGTTGTTGCCAAGAATCAAATCGGCCTGACGATTCTGCACCGCGAGATGGCCCGCGAGCTTCTGGCCGAAGAATTCCACCAACGTTTCAATTCCCTTTTCGCGCGCGACCTTCGCGATGTTCGCCGCCGGCTCGATACCGAGGCACGGCACTTTCGCCTTCACGAAATTTTGCAGCAGATAACCGTCGTTGCTCGCCACTTCGACGACCAGGCTTCGGTCGTTCAAGCCAAATTCTTTCAGGTAGCCCTCGCACGCCTCGCGCGAGTGGCGAAGCATGAGGTCGGAGAACGACGAAAAATAAAGATACTCGGAAAACAATTCGACCGGCGGCACGAGGTCGGTGATCTGAAGCAGCCAGCAGGATTGGCAGACGGCGAGGCGCAACGGAAACTTCGGCTCGGCCTTCGCGAGGTCGGTGGGCGTGAGGAGATTATTCGCCAGCGGTTGCCGACCGAGATCGAGAATCAATGCGGCGCCCGTACTGCCGCAGGAACGGCATTTCAAACTCAAGCTCATGCGGCTTTCGTCCAGGAAAAATTCTTTACGCGGGCGGCGGCGGCGTAATCGTCAATCTGCGCGCCGGTGAATTTCAACATGTCTGGATTCTTGCGCGCGTGACATTCGTGATACCAGACGATGGTGCGCTTCACGGCTTCCTCGAAACTCCAACTCGGATACCAGCCGAGCCACGCGCCTGCCTTCTCGATGGAGAGCGAGAGCAACGTGGCCTCGTGGACGCTGCCGGGCGTCGAGCCGTCCGTCCATTCGCCGGGCCAATGGCGCAAGATTTCCTCCACGAGTCGGCGCACCGGTTGGCGCGCGCTGGGTTCGGGGCCGAAGTTGAACGGTGAGGCGATGCGGGATTTCTTCCCCTCCTTCGCCAACCGCGCGCCGAGCCAGAGATAACCGCTCAAACATTCGAGCACGTGCTGCCACGGACGAACCGCGACGGGATTGCGGACGAGAATGGATTTTCCCGCCTGCAAGGCACGAACGCAATCCGGCACGATGCGGTCCGCCGCGTAATCACCGCCGCCGATGACATTACCCGCGCGCGCGGTCACGACCGGGCCGAGTTTTTCATTCGGCTGGAAGAACGAACGATTCCACGCGGCCACGACGAGTTCCGCCGCGCCTTTGCTCATCGAATAAATGTCGTGCCCGCCCATCGGATCGTTTTCGCGATAGGCGAATTCCCACTCGCGATTCTCGTAACACTTGTCGCTCGTGACGCAGACCGTGACGCAGTTGATCGCCGCGAGCCGGACAGCTTCGAGCAAGTGCGCCGTGCCATTGACGTTGGTGTCGAGCGTGGAGAGTGGTTCGGTGTAAGAGAGGCGGACGATGGGTTGCGCGGCGAGATGGAAAATGATTTCCGGCTGCGCTTCCTTCACGGCGGCAGCGAGAGCTTTTGCGTCACGGATGTCGCAGATGATTTCGCGCGCGAAGGTGCCGGGCTGGATGATAGCGTGGAGATTGGGATTCGTCGGAGCGGGCAGCGCGAGGCCGGTGACCTTCGCGCCGAGTTTCGCCAGCCAGAGCGAGAGCCATGCGCCTTTGAAACCGGTGTGACCGGTGACGAGGACGCGGCGGTTTTGATAATAGCCCGCGAACATCACCACACCTTCCACGGCGCTTTGCCGCTGTTCCAGAGGCCGGTGAGCAACTGCTGTTCGCGATACGTGTCCATGCACTGCCAGAAACCGGAGTGTTGATACGCGGCGATCTGCTTCTCGCCCGCGAGCTTGTCGAGCGGCTCGTTCTCAAAAACGCAGCCGTCGTCCTTGCCGAGATATTTCTCGATGCGCCGGTCCACCACGAAGAAGCCGCCGTTGATGAAGCCCGACTGCCGTTCGGGCTTTTCCTTGAACGCCGTCACCGCGCCGTCGCTGATTTCCAAATCGCCGAAGCGACCGGGCGGTTGCACGGCGGTGATGGTGAGAATCTTTTTCTGCTTCTGATGAACCTTGATGGAGCCATTGATGTCGCTGTCTGTCACGCCGTCGCCGTAGGTGAGGAGGAACGTCTCGTCCTTGACGTAGGGCAGCACGCGCCGCAGTCGCCCGCCGGTCATCGTGTTCAGGCCGGTGTCAATCATCGTAACCGTCCAGTCCTCCTCGGTGTGCTGGGTGTGATATTTGATCTGTGGTTTCGCGCCGAGGCTCAACGTGACGTCGCTGGTGTTCCAATGATAGTTGCGGAAATAATCCTTGATCGCCTCGCCCTTGTAACCGAGGCACAGGATGAATTCCTTGTGCCCGTAATGCGCGTAGGTCTTCATGATGTGCCAGAGGATCGGGCGCTCGCCGACCGGCACCATGGGCTTGGGACGGAATTCCGTCTCCTCGCGCAAACGCGTGCCGAGGCCACCGCAAAAAATCACCACTTTCATTCGTTCAGTTTCGTTAGCCGCAATTGCCGCTGCATCGTACGGGCCGCCCGCGAACAATCAATCCGAAATTCCCGTGCCGCACGATTCGCTCATTTCCAGTGCAAAAACGCGCTTGCAGCCGCCTTGGCCTTGGTGAATTATCAGCCCCATGCAGCCGCAACAACATCGGAGTCACCGCCGATGGAAAAAGTTCTTCCGCAAAAATCGCGGGCTTTTTTTCATTGCGTTTATCATGTTGCTCATCATCGCTGCCGTGGGCGGACTTTTCTATTTGATGAGCAGTTCCCAGTTCGTCAAGCCGCACTGAGCCGGTCAGGAAATCGCTCCCAGTTTCCGCAGCATCGCTTCCATCGCCTTGTCCATCAGCAGATCCGCGAGCGGCTTCGTGGCTTCGTCCAGCGCGGCACCGGCTGATTGCAGGCGTTTCAAGTCTCCTGCGCCCGAAGCGCCCTGCGCCGTCGCCAACGCCGCTTGAACTTCGCGCAACACCCCCTCGACCTGCGCGATGTAATCCGCGTCCAACTCACCGCCGCAATCCGCCAGACCTTTGCGCGTGGCCGTGACCAACTCGTTCGCCTTGAGCGTGGCTTCTATCCACCGCCGCGCGGCCAGATCCTCGAAGGCGTGCTCGACGCTTTCCTCGACCATCTGCTGCACCGCCGCGTCGTCCACGTCCACGGCGGATTTCATTTCAACGATCTTTTCACCGCCGGTCTTGGTGTCGCGGGCGAGGACGTGGAGAATTCCATTCGCATCAATCTCGAACTGCACGCCCACCCGCGGCACGCCGCGCGGCGCGGGCCCGAACTCCAGCGTGAACTTGCCGAGACTCCAGTTGTCCTTCGCGCGCTCGCGCTCGCCCTGCAAAACATGAATGAGCATCGAGCGCTGGTTGTCCACGGCGGTCGTGAACATCTCGCCCGCCTTCACGGGAATCGTCGAGTTGCGCGGGATGATGACGTTCATCAAGCCGCCGAACGTCTCCAGCCCAAGCGACAGCGGCGTCACGTCGAGCAGCAGCACGTTGCGAAAGCCGCCGGATAAAATCTCCGCCTGAATCGCCGCGCCCAGCGCCACGGCTTCGTCGGGATTCTGCCCCGTGTTCAGCAACGGCCCACTGCGCTTGTGATATTCCTCGCCGAGCCGGAGTTCGCCGCGCTCCTCCTCGAACTCGGCGCAACCGAACCATTCGCTCACCAGCTTCCGCACCATCGGCATCCGCGTCTGCCCGCCGACGAGGACGACCTGATCCAAATCTTTTGCTTCCAACTTCGCGTCGGCCAGAGCGCGGAGGCAATGCTGGCGCGTCCGTTCGATGAAGTCGCGGGTTAGCTTCTCCAACTCCGCGCGCGTGAGCTTGCAACTGAAACTGAAATCCGGCGTGAGAAACGGCAGCGCAATTTCCGTCTCTGTCTCCGCGGAAAGTTTTATCTTTGCCGATTCGGCGGCTTCCCGGACGCGCGACAGGAGCGGAGCGGAATTTGAACAGGAGGAAACGGAGGAAACAGAGATGTCTTCCATTCCGCTCTGTTCCCTCTGTTTGCTCCTGTTAATTTCTTCGAGCAGAAAGTCCACAATCCGCTTGTCCAAGTCATCGCCGCCGAGGCGCGTGTTTCCGTTCGTGGACAAAACTTGAAACACACCCTCGTTGAGTTCGAGGATTGAGAGATCAAACGTCCCGCCGCCGAGATCATAGACGGCGATCTTCGACTTCTCTTTCAGTTTGTCCAAACCGTAAGCGAGCGCGGCGGCGGTGGGTTCGTTGATGATGCGCTCGACAGTGAAGCCCGCCAACTCGCCGGCTTTCTTCGTCGCGTTGCGTTGCGCGTCGTTGAAATAGGCCGGCACGGTGATGACGGCCCGCGTGACCGGTTCTCCCAACGCCGCTTCCGCATCGCGCTTCAATTTCTTCAGCACCTCGGCGGAAACTTCTTCCGGCAAAAACTCGCGTCCGTGAATCGGAATGCGCACCGGGCCACCGGCTTTGCCTTCGACGGGATATGTGACCAGCATTTCCTCCTGCGAAACATCCGACCCGCGCCGACCGATGAAGCGTTTCACGGAATAAACCGTCTCCGCCGGCTTCACCACGCGCACGCGATCCGCCGCGTGGCCGACGAGCGGTTCGGCATCGCGCGACGGCCAATGCACCACCGACGGCGTGAGCCGCCGGCCCTCGGCGTCCGCGATGACATACGGGATGCCGCTGTCCACCGTGGCGACCAGCGAATTGGTCGTGCCCAAATCTATGCCGACGATTTTGCTCATGTGCGGCGCACAGTTTGAACCGCTAATCCGCGCTAATCTACGCTAATTTTTGCAATGGTTCGCGCCGCTTGTTTTTATCAGCGCAGATCAACGCAGATTGGCGGTTAAAAATTCTGTTCCTTTTTCCATCCGGCGGACATTACTTGGTGAATGCCGAAGACCGATGACATCCAGTTGTTGCGCGAATTCGCGGAACGCCAGTCCGAGGCGGCGTTCAGCGAACTGGCCCGGCGGCATGTGAACCTCGTCTATTCCGTCGCATTGCGGTTGACGGGCAATTCGCATCACGCCGAGGAGATCACGCAGGCGGTGTTCATCATCCTCGCGCGCAAAGCGGGTTCACTCGGGCGGAAAACCATTCTCTCCGGCTGGCTCTATCAAACCGCGCGGCTGACGGCGGCGAATTTTCTACGCACCGAACGCCGCCGCGCTTTCCGCGAACAGGAGGCTTACATGCAATCGCTCTCGAACGAACCCGGCCCGGATGTCTGGCCGCAAATCGCGCCGCTGCTCGACGACGCGATGGCAAAACTCGGCGAGAAAGATCGCGATGCCGTCATCCTCCGTTTCATCGAAGGCAAATCGCTCCACGAGGTTGGCGCGGCGATGGGCGCAAGCGAGGACGCGGCGAAGATGCGCGTTAACCGCGCACTGGAAAAGCTGCGGAAGATTTTCACCAAGCGCGGCGTGACGTTGACGGCGACGCTCATCGCGGGCGCCTTGGCGACGAACTCAGCGCAGCCCGCGCCGGTGGGATTGGCGGTGACAGTCGCGGCGACGGCCGCGAAAAATGCGGCGTTGGGCGTTTCAACTTTAACTCTCGTGAAAGGAGTTTTGAAAATTATGTCATGGACAAAAGCGAAAACGGCGATTGTGATCGGCGTAGGTTTGGTGCTGGCGACAACGGCGACAAAGGTTGCGTTATCGCACGATGAACAGGGTGACAACGATTACGCCGCCGCAGGCGTTCAGGCATTTATGCAACAGTTGAGGAACAATGCGCCAATAAAGCTTTTGCGCTTTTCTGAAATTGTTGCCGGCGACACCCGCGGTCCGCGGCAGTTCATCGCGGCGGTTGACGGGGATGATTTCTTCCTGCGGGAATACCAATTGGGCGAGAATCCTTCCGCGCTGATTTCTACAAACAACTGGTTGAAAAACGAACGTTTCAACGGGCGCTATTATGGACGTTATCGCGACCTGTGTTGGTCAATTGACGGACCATATATCACAAAATCATCGGTATCCGACCCGGTTGTAAACTGGCTCCAGTTGCACGTGAAAATGTTGGCCAGAGAGACAATTGACTCGGTGTTGAATATGGGAGTTTCTGGCTACGAGGTGAAGCGAGGAAGCTTTGTCTGTAACACAACCAACGCAAGCCGATTTACCTTCGAACTGGCACCGAATGTCACCGCCACAATTGATGGTTCGGTGGTCACAAACGTTTCAGGACGCATGTCAGTCAAGGCCGGTCTGGTTAGAAAATTGAAAATGTCGGGCACACCTATTATTTACGAGTATACGACTAACTCGCTCGTTCCTTTCGGCATACCAACCAAAATGACGGTTGGCACACGATTGTTTGGCCTCATAGGAGATCAAAGAGTGTTTCACATTGAAGAACTCGTTTACTGGCGCGCAGACAATCCGCAAATCGCGTTTAGCCCCGAATCAAAATATGATTCTCCCGATATCCCGCGAACCCTTACGATCACGAACGGCCAGGAAGTAATAACTCAGGAAGGTTTCAAAATATCACCACCCCTGCGGCCAAGGAAATGAACCAAGTTCCTGGTGAACAACTCGGTCTCGAACTCGTCCCCCCAACCGCGAGAAGATTGAGATAGTAGTGGCCGAACGGGTGGTAGGCCACATCTCTGACGACGAACGGTTGAAACGTATTGCAAGGATAGATTGCCGTTTCAACTTTGGCGGGACCGATTATCCTGACTCGTGCGTAATGACCCGGCCAAGTTGCATTCCATTCGCGGCATCATGGGCTGCTGTCATCTGCTGGAAGATGGTGACGCGAGTGTGATGATTGATACCGGAATGGTCGGAGAGCCGTTCTTCATCCGGCGATTGGTTCGCAAGCTCGGACTCAGGCCCGATTCGATTAAATCCATTTTGCTCACGCACGGACATCTCGATCACGCCGGAAATCTCGCTTGGCTGAAACAGTGGACTGGCGCGAAGGTTTACGCGCATCGCGAAGAGCAACGGCATGTGGACGGAACTTATCCTTACACCGGTGCGGCGCGGTGGTGCGGACGGCTCGAAGCGATTGGGCGTTTTCTCTTTCGCTATCGCACAGCGGCGATTGATGAGTTCATCACCGACGGGCAGGAGCTTTCGTTCTGGGGCGGCTTGCGGGTGATCCATCTGCCCGGCCACACCACCGGGCATTGCGGATTCTTCAGCGCGAATCACGATTTGCTGTTCAGCGGTGACATGTTCGCCAGCTATTTTTTCAACGTCCACAAACCACCGGCGATTCTGAACAGCATGCCGGAACATTTTCCTGAAAGCATCGAAAAGGTCCGGCGACTAAATCCGAGCTGGATTGTCCCGTGCCATTACGATTATCTGGATGGCGCGCTGCATCGCCGTCGGTTTGCGAAGCTCTACGGCATCCAATGGCCAGCGGAAAAGCAATCGGCGGGCGCGGCCCCGCTGGAGTTCAAGCTTTAGCTTGGTCCCGAAGCCCTGGCCCATCGGTTTCGCGAAGCCATTCAAGAAGGTTCACATTCCGTTTGACTCCGCATTTTGACCGGCGCATAAACAATCCATGACCCGCACGACCCAAAAGCCATTGACGGCCTTTACGTTGATCGAGTTGCTGGTAGTGGTGGCGATCATCGGAATTCTCGCCGCGTTGCTCTTGCCGGCGCTTTCGCGCGCCAAGGCAAGCAGTCACCGAACGAAATGCATCAACAACCTGAAGCAACTTGCGGGCGGCATCCAGATGTATGCCGACGATCACGGCGACCAATTGCCAGGGCCAATCTGGGCCGGCAACTACGACACGTACGATGACGAATATTCAACGCGCCTGCCCTATTACATCGCGACCTATCTGGGGATGCCGGCGCCTTCGCGTGTACCGCGCGTGCTTTTGCCCGCGCGCTGCCCTGCCGCCGCAGACCATTGGAAGGATCCAGGAGCGAGCGAACCGGCAATCAGCGTGAATCGGCCACTCAGTTATCTGGTGAGCCTCTACGTCACGAATCTCAATTCGGGCCGCGTCATGTATCCGTTCGGCTATCCCTTCTCCGGCGGTCCCGCCGGCAATGCCGGCATGGGAACGAACGCGATTCCAAAAAAACTGCGGGAGATTTACACCCCGACCATCAGCCTGGCGGTCACCGATGCGGATAAACGGAACGCCAAAACTTGGGCCCGCTTTTATCCCTTCCTGCCTGCGGAGCCGGCGCACGGCAAGGTTCGCAACCGACTCTACTTTGACTGGCATGTCGAAGCTGCCCGCCCGTGACCGCGGCGAACGGGATGGTCGCCGCTGAAAATTACTTTCACTCGGCTGAGTCTGTTTCCGGCTGGAGTTCAAGCTTTAGCTTGCTCCCCGCGCGCCGGACAAGCTAAAGCTTGAACGCCAACATGCACTGCGTCGTCACCGCGGGACCAACTTACGAAACGATGGACAATGTCCGTCGGCTCACGAATTTTTCCACGGGGCGGCTGGGCACGGAACTGGCCAGCTTCCTCACTGTGCGTGGGCACGAGGTGACGTTGCTCATCGGGGAGCAGGCGACGCACAGCGGCGAGCGCAAAGCGAAGCGCGTCGAGCCGTTCACGACGACAGCGGACCTGTTGAAAAAACTTCGCGCGGCGTCGAAACAAAAAAACAACGCAGTGTTCCACGCGGCGGCGGTGAGCGATTTCATGTTCGGCAAAATCTGGCTGCGCTCGCCGTCGGGCGAACTCACGGAGATCAAGTCGGGCAAAATCTCCACGCGCCTGGGCACGCTGATGGCCGAACTCGTGCCGACGCCCAAAATCATCGCGGGGTTGCGGCAACTGTTTCCCCGCGCGCGGCTCGTGGGCTGGAAGTTTGAGGTGGACGGCGGCCGCGCGGGCGTGCTGCGCGCCGCCGGGGAGCAGCTTCGGGATTGCCGCACCGACGCCTGCGTGGCGAACGGCCCGGCGTATGGCGAGGGCTTCGGGTTTGTGACCGGTGCGGGCCGCTGCGCTCATCTGGCAAATCCCCCGGCGTTGTACGACGCGCTGGAGAAGTTCGTGCGAGCGTAGTGCGCGCGAACATTCCAAGACCGTTGCCTGAATCAAGGTCGGATGAGACGCAAGCCCAGCCCCGTAGTGAGCGACATCTTTATAGTTATCCGACACTCAAAATTCAAAGCTCCATCGGACCGACATCGTCATGCCCATGCCGCCCCTGCGGGGCTTTGGCTTTTGTACGGGCTTTTCTATAAAGCTGCCACTCCTACGGAGTTGCCGGAAGATAGGGACCAACCGGCTATTCGAGCGGCAGGTCGAGCGACCCGGCGGGGCGCGGTTCGAGGTTGTTGGACATGATGAGGCGGGCGCAGGCGTTCCAGCGCAGCAACGCGTCGTCGTTGCCGGGCGGCCGGAGCTTCTCGGCCTTTTCGAACCAGTTCATGGCTTCGCGGAGCAGTTCGTAGGCGTCGAACCCGGCGCCGGGCGTGTTCTGTTTGAGGAACGCCTTGGCGCGCCGTTCGGCGATGAGGCCGGCGTAGTAGGCGCGTTCGTACGGATCGCGCAGTTTGGTCAGGACCTCCTGCGCCTTCGTCACACCAACGGCGTAGCCGCGATCAAACCGGTCGGTGATGGCCAGCAACAATGTCGCCAGCGCCGGCTGATGGTCGGGTTGCACGGCGAGCACGTCGTAACAAATGCTTTCGGCCTCGGCCGGCTCGTTGAGCAGGCGGTAGCGCACCGCCTTCTCCAGCGCGGCGGGGAGGGTGTCTTTGGACAATGGTTTCAGGTCGAACATAAATTCGTTAAAGCGTTGAAGCGTTGAAGCGTTGAACCGGACTGCGAACTACAACGCGCACGGCGCTGGCTGATTTAACGCTTCAACGCTTCAACGCTTCAACGTTTTTTTTGCACTGTTTAACAACCATCTCAGCGGGTCGTAAAACCCGTCCACCACGCGCTCTTTCAGCGGGATGATCGCGTTGTCGGTGATGGTGATGTTTTCGGGGCAAACTTTCGTGCAGCACTTGGTGATGTTGCAAAGGCCGATGCCGTGGGCTTGCTTCAAGTCGGCCCGGCGATCCTCGGTGTCGAGCGGGTGCATTTCCAGCGCGGCGACGTAAACCAGAAAGCGCGGGCCGATGAACTCATCGTGCTTGTGGTGTTCGCGCAACACGTGGCAAACGTCCTGGCAGAGGAAACACTCGATGCACTTGCGGAATTCCTGCACGCGGTCCACGTCCGCCTGCGCCATGCGCCACGATCCGTCGGGGGCGTCGGGCGCGCGGGGCTTGAAGGGTTTGATTTTTTTCTTCACCGCGAAATTCCAGGAAACGTCCGTCACCAAATCTTTGACGAGCGGGAAGGCCTTCATCGGCTCGATGGTCACGGGCTTGTCGAGCGGCAACTGGCTCATGCGCGTCATGCACGTCAGCTTCGGCATCCCGTTGACTTCGGCGGAACACGAGCCGCATTTGCCGGCCTTGCAATTCCAGCGGCAGGCGAGGTCGTTGGCTTGCGTCGCCTGAATCTGGTGGAGCGCGTCCAGCACGACCATGCCTTCGGAGACCTGGGCCGTGTAGTCCACGAAATTTCCGCCGGTGGCGTCGCCGCGCCAGATTTTGAAGGTGGCTGTGCTCATTTCATCTCCTCAATGACTTTTTTCAAGTGATCCGGCAACGCGGGGAGCGGCTCGCGCCGCAATTGCATCGCGCCGTCCGGACCTTTGCGCAGGATGAGACTCGTCTTGCCGAACGTGGCGTCCTTGTCCGGGAAATCCTCGCGGAAATGCGCACCGCGGCTTTCCTTGCGCTCGATCGCCGCGCGTGTGACGGCTTCGGACACGGTGAGCAAACTGCGCAGATCCAGCGCCGTGTGCCAGCCGGGATTGAACTGGCGATGGCCGGTCACGCCGACGCGGCGGGCGCGCTCCCACAACTTTGCCAGGCCCTCGAGCGCGCGCTCCATCTCGTCCTGCCGGCGCACGATGCCGACTTCTCGCTGCATCATCTCCTGCAAATCGTATTGCACTTGATACGGGCCTTCGAACTGGCCGGCGCTCACGTTGCGGTCGAACGGTTCGAGGGCGCTACGCGCGCCTTCCTCGATTTGCGCGGCGCTGATCTGGCCGGCCTTGCTTTCTTTCGCGAACTTCGCCGCGTGTTCGCCGGCGCGTTTGCCGAAGACGAGCAGGTCGGAAAGCGAATTGCCGCCGAGCCGGTTCGCGCCGTTGATGCCGGCGGCGCACTCGCCCGCGGCGAACAGTCCCGGCACGCAGGACATTTGAGTGTCGGCGTTCACGCGCACGCCGCCCATGATGTAATGCGTGGTCGGGCCGACTTCCATCGGCTCGCGCGTGATGTCCACGTCGCCGAGCTGTTTGAACTGGTGATACATGCTGGGCAGCTTGCGTTTGATGTGCTCCGCGGCGTTGGGAATCCTTTTTTTGATCCACGAGATGTCGAGCCACACGCCGCCGTGGGGCGTGCCGCGGCCTTCTTTGATTTCGCGCACGATGCAGCGGGCGACGTGATCGCGCGTGAGCAACTCCGCCGGGCGGCGCGCGTTCCGGTCGCCTTGCGTGTAACGCCAGCCTTCCTCCTCGTTATCGGCGGTCTGCGCTTTGTAGTTGTCGGGGATGGAATCGAACATGAAGCGTTTGCCGTCCTTGTTCGTGAGGATGCCGCCTTCGCCGCGCACGCCTTCGGTGACCAACATGCCGCAAACGCTCGGCGGCCAGACCATGCCGGTGGGATGGAATTGCACGTATTCCATGTCCAGCAACTCCGCGCCCGCGTGATACGCCAGCGCGTGGCCGTCCCCGGTGCAATCCCAACTGTTGCTCGTGATCTTGTAGGACTTGCCGATGCCGCCGGTGGCGAGGACGACGGCCTTTGCGTGGAAAATCTTGAATTGCCCGCGCTCGCGGTCGTAACCCAACGCGCCCACCACGCGGTCGCCGTCCTTGAGCAACTCGACGATCGCGACCTCCATGTGAACGTCAATGCCGAGATGCACGCCGTGGTCTTGCAACGTGCGGATCATTTCCAGTCCAGTGCGGTCGCCGACGTGGGCGAGGCGCGGATATTTGTGCCCGCCGAAATTGCGCTGGAGGATGCGGCCATCGGGCGTGCGGTCGAAGAGCGCGCCCCAAGCTTCGAGTTCGCGGACGCGGGCCGGGGCCTCCTTCGCGTGCAACTCGGCCATGCGCCAGTTGTTGACGTATTGGCCACCGCGCATGGTGTCGGCGAAGTGGACCTGCCAGCCGTCGCGCTCGTCCACGTTGGCCAGCGCCGCCGCGATGCCGCCTTCGGCCATGACCGTGTGCGCTTTGCCGAGAAGGCATTTGCAAACCAACCCGACCTTGACGGCCGCCGCCGAGGCTTCAATGGCGGCGCGCAGTCCCGCGCCGCCGGAGCCGATGATCAGCACGTCGTGTTCGTGGGTTGGGTAGTCAGGCATGAAATGAAATGACGAATGACGAATGACGAATGACGAATGACGAATGACGAATGACGAAAGAATGACCAAATTTGAATGACGAACCAAGAGCGTGAGTGGCGGTATTCATTTTCTAAAGATGGCGGCGATGGTTCGAGTTGTCAGTGCCCTTCGTCATTCGGTCTTCGTCATTCTTTCGTCATTAGGATTTGGTCATTCGTCATTTTCCATCAGAGAATCCGCCAGTCCGTCCAGATGCCCATCGAACAGAGCCGCACGTAAAGATCGGCGAACCCGACAGCGACCAGACTGGTCCACGCCCAGAGCATGTGCCGGCGATTGAGACAGCTCACGCAGCGGTAGGCTTGCGCGCAGGCCGGCGCTTTTGAAATTTCATCCTTGCCGCCGCCGAGCAGATGCCGAAGCGAGTGGCAGCCGAACGTGTAGCCGCTCAACAGGCACACGTTCACGGCGAGCACGATGGTTCCGAGGCCGATGCCGAAAGTGGTTTTGCCCGTGGCCGGATCCGCGAACCACATCGCTTTCCACACGTCGTGCGTTAGGAGGGCGATAAAGATCAGCGCGAGGAAAAGAAAGTAGCGGTGAATGTTTTGCATGATGAGCGGAAATCTGTTTTCGCCGAGATAACGCTGGCGGGGTTCGCCCACGGCGCAGGCGGGCGGGTCGGACCAGAACGCCTTGTAGTATGCGCCGCGGTAGTAGTAGCATGTGAGTCGGAATCCGCCCGGCGCCCAGAGGATCAGCAGCGCCGGCGAGAACGGTAGCCAGCCCGGCCACCAACCCGGTTTTGGTCCGAACAAACTGTGCGGCGAATCGCCAAAGATTTCCGGCGAGTAAAACGGCGAGAGATACGGCCCGAAGTGATAGTGCGCGCCCTGAAACGCCGCCCACGTGGAATAAATCACGAACGCGGAAAGACCCAGAAAGACGACGACCGGCTGGACCCACCACGCGTCCGGGCGCAGGGTCTGCCCGAACGTGCGTTGCCTCAATGAAACTTGTTCGTTGGCCATGAGCGCTTCGAGTTCGCGCGTTTCATACGCGCCGGACGGCGGGATGACAAGTCTTTACTGCGTTGATGCGTTGAAGCGTAGCTGCGCGCCAACCTCCCGCTTCAACGCTTTAACGCCCCAACGCTCCAACGCTCCAACGCCCCCCGTCAGTGCGTTTCCTTCGCGGCTTCCTTGAGCAGGGCAAGAAACTGCCGCATCGCGGGCGAGAGCACTTTGCTTTTCTTGTAAATCGCCGCGAGCGGGCGGAAAAATTCCCCATCCTCGAGCTGCACTGCGATGAGGGTTTGCTTGGAAATCTCCTGGCTGATCGTGCTGAGCGGCACGATCGAGATGCCCGCGTCAATTTCCACCGCGCGCTTGACGGTCTCGATGTTATCGAACTCCATCATGTGTTCCACATGCACGTCGTGTTCCTTGAGGATTTTGTCCAGCGCCTTGCGCGTCGGAATGTCCGGTTCGAAGCCGATGAACTTCTGCCCCGCAATCACCTTTAGCTTGAGGCTTTTCTGTTTTGCCAGCGGGTGTTGCGGATGAGTGATCAACACCAGCGGGTCTTTGCGCAGCGGGACGATCTCCAGTTTCGGGTCCTTCTGCGGATACGCCACCAGGCCGATGTCCACCACGTTGCCCAGCACGTCGTCATACACCGAGTTCGCGCGCCGATACTCCACGTGAACGTGAACGGTCGGGTATTCCTTGAGAAACCGTTTGATGTACGGCGGCAGATCGTGCAGGCCGATGCTATAAATCGTCGCCACGCGGATCGTGCCGGAGATGATGTCCTTGATCTCCTGCAACTGGCTGTGCAACGCGTCGTAGGTCTGGATGATCTGCTTGCTGTATTCGTAAAGCACCTGGCCTTCGCGCGTGAGGCGGAATTTCTTTTTGCTGCGCTCGATAAGCAGCGACTTGAACTGGCGTTCCAGCGAACTGATCTGCTGGCTCACGGCGGATTGCGTCACGCCGTTGATCTGCGCCGCCTTGGTGAAACTTTCGGTCTCGGCGAGATCGCAGAAAACTTTCAGGCTTTCGATTTGCACGGTCGGATTGAACCGGAAACCGCGCGGGCCGTCAACTGGCCGTTGGCGCCGTCGGCGCAATGGCTTGCGAAAGAAAATCAAACGCCGCGCTGGAGAAATCAAAATGGGTGCCTGCGGATCCGCCTGCGGAATTTCCTGGTTTCATTTTTCCCGCTCCAAATTGGCTCCGCGCTTCATGAGCACCGCCTTGCGCGCCCGCGCAATGATTTGCTCTAGTTCAACTTCGAGCGCCCAAGTGATTCGGAGAAGTGTGTCCAGGCTCGGACTTTGGACCTCTTGCTCGACATAACTGACGGTCTGACGCGAAAGCCCGGCGATTTCAGCGATCGAGTTGAGCGAAATGCCCCGCTTCTGTCGTTCTTCCTTTAACAGGCGAGCCACCTGCGAACTGATTGCGTCGCGTAACGGATCGGTCGGCACAGGAAACCGATACCGGAAAAGAGAATTGACGGCGGATGCCAGAATACTTACATGTTAGAAACCAAAACAGAAGGAACTATGAAAACATGGAAAAAAACTGGTGCGGTACTCGCCGGATTCGTCTTTTTGTTAATTGCGGTTGTGGGTTTCTTTCTCGCGCAAAGAGTGAAAGCCTCGCCACCGTCCGCCAACATCGTCTGCAACTATTTTTCCGTGCAACATCCCGAGTGGCCGCCGCTGCCCGCTCCTCCAGTCGCGGGATTGCAAACCTACTACCTCAGTAATTCCGCCGTCTTGATGTTGGACGACGCCGTGGATTATCAACAGTTGGAGCAAGACTTCAAAATCCTCTCCGCCCTCGAATCGGCGATGGCAGGTTTGGAACTTCCGCCCGGTGCCGGCGAAGGCGGCGGGGGCGGCGGTTCGGGCGGGGCCGACGAGTTGGGTGGGAGCACGTTCATCGGCAATTGCACCGGACATTTGCTGGCACCGCTTTACCAAGTTACGAACGTCGTGCTGACGATCACCAACGCGACCAGCGGCGACCAATATGATCTCTTCACCGTCACCAATCTCAACGTCACCAACTGGACTTATCTCGGGCGCTGGACGAACGCCGCAACCAGTTACACGATCACGAATCCCCCGCCCTTCGAGAGCTACTACACCATCGGCTGCGTGGACGATGCCGACGGCGAGGGCTTGCCGGACGTTTACGAAGCGCTCTTTACGCACACGGACCCGAACGATCCCGATACCGACTACGACGGGCGCAGCGATTCCGAAGAATTGATCGAGAACACGCTGCCGTTGGACGCAACGAGCTTCACGCCGACACGACTCGGCTATTTCCGTTTCAACAGCACGAACTGGCTCGGTGAACGCGGACAAACACCGCTCGTCGCAACCAATCTGCAAGCCGTGGACGCATGGATTACCAAAGCGGTACAGGTCACGAACACGACAGCCGTGTTGAAATATCGGACGGTGGAAACCGACGGGAAGGCAAATATCAATCTTCGGAGCGGCAGCGTGCGGTTCTGGTTCAAGCCGCTGTGGACTTCCGGCACTGGCACGGGTGCCGCTGGGAAGTTGATCGAAGTCGGCAGTAAGGGCGTGGGCGCGACGAACGGCTGGTGGTCGCTGTTCTTCAATTCGACGGGCAACACGCTGACCTTTGCGAGCCAGACCAACAACATGGCGGAAGTCACGAATCTAACGGCGAGTCTTTCGTTCACGTCGAACAACTGGTATCAGCTTGTTCTGACCTACACGAACGGCGCGTGCGCGCTGTACACGAACGGCGTGTTGTGCGCGACAAACGCGGGCAGCCTGCCGTATCCTGCGTATTCCGGGGGCTGTCGGACAGTGATTCCGATTTCTGTCGGACAGCGTTCCAATTTCTGCCGGACACCGTTCCGATTCATATCGGACAGTGTTCCGGGCTGAGGTCGGACAGTTTTTGGGGCACATTGGAATGCTGTCCGA
>SIBJ01000052.1 GCA_009695195.1 Pedosphaera sp. | reverse complement strand
GGACGCGACACCGCTTTGGCAGCGACGACGGCGATGGCAATGAGCCACCCGCCCCGTTCGCTCGAAAGCGGTGTCGCGTCCGACTTGCCTCCGCAGTCCAAAAATACCGCCAGCACCCGCTCACCCTCACCCGCCTTTAATCGCACCCGGTGCGCGTCCCGGGCGCAGCAACGTCCGCCAACGTTACGATTATGGAAAGTTCCATCACCCCTGCCCGCACCACGCGGCTGCGCCCGGGACGGGCGCACTCCGGTCAACGCCAGCACTCAAACGGTGAATAAAATCCACGATTTTTGCATTGCAAATCGCCATAGGAAATTTACGTTTGGCCTCGGTTCCTCATCCTTTATCACAGGCAGGGAATCGTAGTGAAAAGGGCGGCCGCGAGCTCAGGTCGCCCTTTTTCTTTGCCCCCGTTTCGGTCGTTCGTTCGATTCGGAGTTTCCTTCCCGCCGGGTTCGTGTTACCCGTTGCTCGCATGGAAACGGGTGATCTCTCCGCCTGGTATCTGCCGACGCGCCAGCCGATGCGGGTGCGCTGGAGCAAAGGCGTCATCACGCATTTCGAACCCGCCGGCACGCCACCGCCGCCCGCCGGGTTGTGGCTCGCGCCGCCGCTCCTCGACGTGCAGGTCAACGGCTACGCCGGCGTGGATTTCCAGCAGGACAACCTCACCGTGGACGATCTCCTGCGCGCGGCGCGGGCGTTGCGCGCGGACGGTTGCGCCACGTTTCTGCTCACACTCATCACGGACGACTGGTTCAATCTCACCGGGCGATTGCGCCAGCTCGTTTCGTTGCGCGCACAATCCGAGGAGTTGAAATCCGCCATCGCCGGCTGGCACATCGAGGGTCCGTTCCTCTCCACCGAACCGGGTTTCCACGGCGCGCACGACCCGGCGTTGATGCGCGACCCAAAGCCGGAACACATCTACGAATTGCGCGCCCTCGCCGGTCGCGATCCGGTGCTGCTCACCCTCGCGCCCGAACGTCGCGGCGCGCTCGACGTCATCCCGCTCGCCGTCTCGTGCGACATGAAGGTCAGCCTCGGCCACACCAACGCTTCGGCGGAAATTCTAGCGCAAGCGGTGCGCGCCGGCGCGACGATGTTCACGCACCTCGGCAACGGCTGCCCGCGCGAACTGGATCGCCACGACAACATTCTCTGGCGCGTCATCGAAACGCCGGGGCTGACCGTGAGTTTGATTCCCGATCAAATCCACGTTTCGCCGCCGCTGTTCCGCTTGTTGCACCGCTCGCTCGGGCCGGAGCGGATTTTTTACACGACGGACGCGATGGCCGCCGCCGGCGCGAAGGTTGGAAAATACACCATCGGAAAAGTTCAGGTCGAAGTCGGCAGCGACCAGATCGTGCGTCAACCGGGCAAGACGAATTTCGCCGGCTCCGCGCTGAAACCTTCCGACGGAGTTTTCCGCGCGGCAGCGATGTTGAATTGTCCGTGGCAGGAAGTCTGGCTGCGCTATTCGCAAACGCCTGAGCGGCTACTGGGCCGCCACCGCACGCTGGCCGCCGGCGAGCGTGCGACTTTTTGCGTGGTGCGCGGAATCGAGGGCCGCGACTGGCGTGAGGTGCAGCCGTATTGGAACGGTTGATTTCGAAACCGGCGCGCTTCAGGCCGCGGGTGCGCCGGCTTCCGATTTCTGTTCTCCGCCCTCCGGCATCTGAAGCTGCTCCGGCGGTGAGGTCGCGAGATCGGCATCGGCGGTGACGGGTGATGATGGCGGTTTCACAACGACAATCTTTCGCAACTCGTCCGCCGCGGGCAAATCTTCCAATCCTTTCAACCCAAAATATTCGAGGAACAGCGTCGTCGTGCCGTAGAGCGACGGGCGACCGACCACTTCGGCGCGACCGGTCGCCTCGACGAGTCCGCGCTCCATCAACGTCTGCATCACGCCGTCCACGTTCACGCCGCGAATCTGTTCGATCTCCGCGCGGGTGAGCGGCTGGCGATAGGCGATGATGGCGAGCGTCTCGAGCGATGGCTGCGAAAGCCGCGTCGGCCGCGCCTTCACGCCGACGAGCGCCTTGAGCCACGGCGCAAATTCCGGTTGCGTGACGAACTGCCACGAGCCGGCGACGCACACGACGCGATAGCTGCGGCCTGCGGCTTCGTGGTCCTGCGCAAGTTGTTCGAGCGCGGTGTTGAGTTCGCCTTCTTTGATTTTCTTGAGCGACTTGACGGTGGCGTCGGCGTCCTCCTGCTCGGCGGCGTTGGCGAAGACTTCGCGCAGTTCGGCGGGACTCAGCGGTTTTTGCGCGGAGAACAGGAGCGATTCCAAAATGTATTTCAGTTCCATGACTAAGATGAAGTGCCAGGTGTCAGGTGCGGGGTTTCGGGTGCGACCGGGACGACAACGCTCGTCGGTCGTTTCCGGATTTCGATTTCGCCGAAGTCTTCGGATTGCGCGCAGATGAGTTGCTTCAGGCGGATCAATTCCAGCAGCGCGAGAAAGGTGCAGACCACTTCGCTGCGGCTCATGGCGTCCTCGAACAGTTCGGAAAAGCGGATCGCCTCGTGCGACGAGAGGATGCGGATGATGTATTCGATCTTTTCGCTGACCGTCCATTTGTCCTCGAAGATGTCGCGCGTGCCGTCGCGCTTCTCGAAACGTTTGAGGACGTTGTTGACGGCGTTGAGGAGGTCGAAGATGGAAACGTCCGGCTTGGGCACGGGCGCGGTGTTCTCAAATTCCAGTTTCCCCGGCACGCGCGGGAAAATTCCTTCCTGCCGTTCTTCGAGCACCTGGAGCTGCGCGGCGACGTCCTTGAACTTCTTGTATTCGACGAGCTGGCGGATGAGTTCCCAACGCGGGTCAGCGCCTTCCTCGTCCTCCTCGGTTTCGGCGCGCTGGTCCACGGGCAGCAGCTCGCGGCTTTTGATGTACATCAGCGTCGAGGCCATCACGAGAAACTCGCCGGCGATCTCGAGATCGAACTCGCGCATCATCTCGATGTATTCGATGAACTGCGTGGCGAGCTTGGTGAGGTTGACCTCATAAATGTCCACCTCCTCCTCTTTGATCAGATAAAGGAGCAAATCCAGCGGGCCTTCAAAGACCTCGAATTTGACTTTGTATTCGGACATTTCGACCGGCGAACGGAATCTGCCGGGTGAAAGAATTGTAAGGCGCGGACGCGGGTTGGCAATGACGTAACAATGGAGAACTTCACGCCGCCGCGCGCTGCAACCGGTCGGCGATCGCCCGCCACTCGGGCGCGTCCGGCAGCGCTTCGACGACGATCAACTCCGCGCCCGCTTCATCGCAGCGATGCAACTCGGCGTAGATCGCGCGGGCAAACGCCTCGGCGTCGTGCGGGATCACGCTCACGCTGGCGAAGCCTTCGTCGGACGGAATGTTCGTGTGCGCGATGATGTGGCACGTCCGAATTGCCGATTGCTGATTGCTGATTGCCGATTTCAAATCCGTTCCGTTTTGCCAGTTCAATACGAGCAGCCTGGCCTTCGGCGCATAATGTTGTTGCAGCAGGCCGGGGCTGCGCAGTGTTTCGTCGCCGGGCAATTTCTTTTTTTGAAAGCTCACCAGGTCGCCCGTCACGGCGATGAGCGATTCCTCGTGGATCATGCCGGGTCGCAACACGGTCGGCGGTTCGCTCGTGAGGTCAATCACGGTGGACTCGATGCCCACCTGCGCCTGCCCGCCATCCACGATGAGGGGAATTTTGTCGCCGAGTTGTTTGCGGACATGCTCCGCATTGGTCGGCGAAAGCTGGTTCGATAAGTTTGCGCTCGGCGCTGCCAGCGGGAAACCACACTCACGAATCACGGCTTGAATGAACGGATGACTTGGCCAGCGCACGCCCACCGTCGCGCCGCCCGCGGTGACGAGGCTGGGAATCTCCGGCGACTTCGGCAAAACCATGGTCAGCGGCCCGGGCCAGAACGACTGCGCGAGTTTGTCCGCCACCACCGGCCAGTGCGTCACGCAACGCCTCGCCAACTCGATGCTCGCGACGTGGACGATGATGGGATTGTGCGCGGGCCGGCCCTTCGCTTCGTAAATCTTCGCGACGGCGGCGGCATCAAGTGCATTTGCCGCGAGGCCGTAAACCGTTTCCGTCGGCAGCGCGACCACTTCACCAGCGCGCAACAATTCCGCCGTGCGCCGGACCGCCGCGTCGAACAACACAGCGGTGTAGGTAGAGAGAATCTCGGCGGTCATTGTTCCGGCCGGAAAACGGAAAGGGAAAACATCCAACATCCAACATCCAACCTCGAGCAACCAATGAACCGCCGGCTTGGGTCACTGGATGTTGGATGTTGGATGTTGGATGTTGGATGTTCGTTTTTCATTTCACTCATAACGCAGCGCCTCGATCGGATCGAGCTTCGACGCTTTCCACGCCGGATAAAAACCGGAGATGATGCCGATTCCGGCGCTGGAAAAAAACGCGATGATGATGATCGGCAGCGGAATGAGCGTGGGCCAACTGGCCACCATCGTCAGGGTTTCCGCGGGAATCTTCAGCTCCGCACAAACGCTCGCGACCAATTTCACCAGCTTGGGCGCGCCCACCCCAAGACCGATCCCGATCCCACCGCCCACCGCCCCGACCATGACGGCCTCGACCAGAAACTGCACCAGGATGTCGCGCGCGCGCGCGCCGACGGCCATGCGGATGCCGATCTCACGCGTCCGCTCCGTCACGCTCACCAGCATGATGTTCATGATGCCGATGCCGCCGACGACGAGCGACACGCTGGCGATCGCGCCGAGCAACACCGACATGATTTTCGAGGTGGCGGTGGCGGCTTGGGCGAGTTCCACCTGCGTGCGCACCGTGAAATCCGGTTCGCGACTGCGCCGACGGCTCGTGAGCAAATTTGTGATGTCCTGTTGCACGCGGCTGATCGCCTCGGCGCTGGCCGCTTGCACAAGAATCGAGCTGACAAATGTCGCCTTCGCCACCCGCCGCATGTGACTGGTGTAGGGAATGACGACGATGTCGTCCTGATCCTGGCCGTACAGGTTGAACCCTTTCGGCTCCAGAACGCCCACGATCTTGAAAGGGATTTCGCGCACGCGCAACGTTTGCCCGATCGGGTCCATGTTGGGAAAAAGCTGATCGGCCACGGTCTTGCCGATGACGGCCACCTTCGCGAGGCTGCGCACGTCCTGGTCGGTGAACATCGCGCCATCGGACAGATTCCAACTGCGGATCTGCGGATACTCCGGCGATTCCCCGTTGATGCCCGGGCGCCAGTTCAGGCCGTTGGCCTGCACTTGCATCCGGTCGCGCACTTCGGGACTGACCGCCACGACATCGGGGACTTCTTTTCGGATGGCCTCGGCATCTTCCAGGGTGAGCGTCGGCGCGCTGCCCCATCCACCGCGCGAGCCGCCGGTGGTGAAGCTGCCCGAAATAACCGACACCACGTTCTGCCCGAGGCTGGCGACTTTTTCCTCCACCTGCACCCGCGCCCCGGTGGTGATGCTGACGGCGGTGATGACCGAGCCGACGCCAATGATGATGCCGAGCATCGTCAACATCGTGCGCAGTTTGTTGCGGCGCATGGCGCGGAGGGCGAGGCGGAATGTGGCCAACAATCTCATCGGGAAATGCGGGGAAACATCCAACATCCAACATCCAACATCCAACGCCCCATCCAGCGCGCCCCGCATTGGATGTTGGATGTTGGATGTTGGGTGTTGGATGTTCTTCTCATTGTTCCTTCACGCCAGTTGCACGGCTTGCTGTTCCGCTTTGAGTCGCGTGGACTCCTTTTCTGCGTTCAACCGGTTCGTCACTGGCGTATCGCTCACGACCAATCCGTCGCGCAACACCACCGTTCGTTTGGTGTAATGCGCGATGTCCAGCTCATGCGTGATCATGATGATGGTGATGCCGGTGTCGTTGAGCTTCTGAAAAACGCCCATGATCTCGATGCTCGTCTGCGTGTCCAGATTGCCGGTCGGTTCGTCGGCGAGCAGGAGCGCGGGCTGATTCACCAGCGCGCGCGCGATGGCCACGCGCTGTTGTTGTCCGCCGGAAAGCTGACTTGGTAGATGATCCGCGCGATCGCTGAGGCCGACAGTCTCCAACGCCTGCAATCCCCGCTCGCGGCGCTCGCGGCCGGCGAGATTGCGCCGCCGGTAAAGCATGGGCAGTTCGACATTTTCCACCGCCGCCGTGCGCGCCAGCAAATTGAAACCTTGGAAGATAAAACCAATTTTCTGATTCCGGATGTCTGCCAGTTCGTCACGGTTCAAACCTGAAACGTCCACGCCATCGAGCAGAAACTGTCCCGCCGTGGCGCGATCCAGACAACCGATGATGTTCATCAGCGTGGATTTTCCAGAACCGCTCGCGCCCATGATCGCGACGAACTCGCCCGGTTGGATCGCCAGCGTCACGCCGCTGACGGCGCGCACGTCCACCTCGCCGGTGTGATAGGTCTTGTGGACGTCTTTCAGTTGGATGACCGCGTTCATGCGCAGATCAACGGCGCTGGAATCCGCTGCCAAACGGATTGCTCTGACTGCTCGCAGGGACGGCGGCGTTTGGCGTCGTTACGCTGAGGACGATCTGATCGCCCTCGGCCAGGCCCTCGAGAACTTCCGTCATCACGCCATCGTTGATCCCGAGCTTTACTTGCACGGGCTTCAATTCCGGGGCGGCGCCGGACGCGGCGCCCGCCTCGCTGTGGATGAGCGTGTGAATCGTCCGCAACGGTTGACGCTCGCCGGGCGGCTTGCCGGTCCGGTTGCCGCCACCGGCACCGCCGGGACCGCCCCGTCCGCGCCGCCGCTCGCCATCGCCACCGCCGCTCGCACCGCCGCCACCGGGCGGCGTGGCCTGCGCCACGAGCGGCGGCGGGGCGTTCGTGCGTTTCTCGCCGGTCACCTTTTCCGGCGGGCGAAAGCGCAGCGCCGCGTTGGGAATCTTCAAAACATTTTCCCGCCGCGCGACCACGATGGAAACATTGGCCGTCATGCCGGGCTTCAGTTTCAAATCGGGATTGGCCACCTCGATCACGACGTCGTACGTCACGACGTTTTGCACTGTCGTCGGCGCGTTGCGGACTTGAATGACCTTGCCGTGAAAGGTGCGATAGGGAAACGCGTCCACGGTGAAGTCCGCGTCCTGGTTGATCTCCACCCCGCCCACGTCCGCTTCGGAAACGTTGGCGTCAATCTGCATCTTCGCGAGATCGTTCGCGATCACGAACAGCGTCGGCGCGCTCATGCTCGCGGCGACCGTCTGGCCCACGTCCACGTTGCGTGAAATCACGATGCCGTCCACCGGCGAATAAATCGTGCAGCGCGCCAGGTCCACCCGCGCGCGTTCCACCGAGGCGGTGCGGATTTTCACCTGGGCCTCCGCCTGGTGCAACGTCGCGATGGATTGATCGTGTTCCGACTGCGCGATGAGTTTGTTCTTGAACAACTCTTCCGCGCGGCGCGCGTTGACCTGGGCGAGTTCCAGACCGGCGTTGGCGTTGGCCAGGTCGCCTTCCGCCGAACTCACGTTCGCCTGATACGTGGCGGCGTCGAGTTGCGCGACGATTTGCCCGGCCTTGACCTGCGTATTGAAGTCGGCGTTCAACTTCAGAATGATGCCGGAAATCTGGCTGCCGACCTGGACGTTGAGCACGGGATTCAACTGGCCGGTCGCGGTGACGGCCTGCGTGAGATCGCCGCGCGTGACTTTTGCCGTCTGATATTCGGGCGCGCTCTCACCCTTGCTACGGAAATACCACACGCCGCCCGCCACGCCGCCCAACCCCAACACGAGGATCGTCCATTTCAGCCAGCCGGATTTTTTTCCGTTCGCCATAACTTCAATCTCCATTGACGCAGAAATCCGGCGCAGCGTCAAAAAAACTTCGCTGGCGAAGGGATATTCTTCCACCCGCCGCCATGCAAAAGCTGCGCGCTACTTCTTTTCCACCGGCTGCCCCGCCGCCTGCCAGGCTTTGAAGCCACCGTCGAGGTGGACGACGTTCGTGAACCCGAGTCGGGCGAGTTGCGGCAGGCAGTTGGTGCTACGCCGGCCGGTGCCGCAATGCACGACGTAGGTTTTCTCGCGGTCCAGTTTGGCAAGTTTCCCGGAAAAATCGCCGGCCAGAAAATCAAGGTTCATTGCGCCGGCGATGTGCCCGCTCGCGAACTCGCCCGGCGTGCGGATGTCCAGCACGACGACGTTGGTTTTGGTCACGAGTTGCGCGGCTTGCCTCGCGTCAGCGTGGGTGACGACGGTGGGCGGGGATTTTTCCTTCTCCCCGGCCGACGCTTGGTTCAACGTGAAAGTCAGCGCGAGAAGTGCGGCGGTCAGCAAACTCGCGGCGCGGGCGAAGTTGGATTTCATGGAAGCCAGTGTGCCCTGAGATCTGGCGTTTGCAACCGCGCGACGCGGGGCTGGCCTCGATCCGCCTCGACGTTGGAAAAACTTCGGGAGCATTTCCTCGCGACCTTCGTCCAATGCCCCATGAAACGGTTGCTGCTTCTTCCGGCCTTGCTGGCTCTGCTTGGCTTCACTTCACCCATCACTCAATGTCGCGCCGACGGTTTGATCATCGTGGACGAGGCGCATTGGATTCCCGGCCCGCGCCCGCCGCACCCCGTCCCGCCGTGGCCGCGGCCGATGCCGACGCCACGGCCCTACGTTTTCGCGCCGCTCGAAGTGGCCTATCACCACGTCACCGTGAAGATTGACGGCCAGATCGCCACCACGTCGGTGGACCAGGAATTTTTCAACCCCAACCCGCAACGCCTCGAAGGCACGTATCTGTTTCCCATTCCCAAGGGCGCGCAGATTGACAAGTTCACCATGGACATCGGCGGCAAGATGGTCGAAGCCGAATTGCTCCCCGCCGACAAGGCCCGCAAAATTTACGAGGACATCGTCCGCAAACTCAAAGACCCCGCGCTCCTCGAATACGCCGACCGCGATGTCTTCAAGGTCCGCATCTTCCCCATCGAGCCGCACAGCCACAAACACATCAAGCTTTCCTATACGCAAGTGCTCAAGTCCGACGCCGGCCTCGTCAGCTACGTCTATCCGCTCAACACGGAAAAATTCTCCGCCAAGCCGATCAAGAACGTCAGCCTCAAGGTCGAACTCACGAACGACCGTCCGCTCAAATCCATCTACTCGCCCAGCCACACCGTCGAGATCAAACGCCACGGCGCGCAGCGGGCGACCGTCGGCTTCGAGGCCAACGATACGCGTCCGGACACGGACTTCGCGCTCTATTTCGCGCCGGAGAAGGACGAACTCGGCGTTAATCTGCTCGCGCACAAGACCGGCGGCGACAACGGCTACTTCATGCTGCTCGTTTCGCCCGGCCTCGAAACAAAACGACAAAACATCGTGCCCAAGGACGTGGCGTTCGTGCTCGACACCTCCGGCTCGATGGCCGGCAAGAAGCTGGAGCAGGCTAAAAAGGCGCTGCGTTTCTGCGTCGAGAATCTGAATGACGAGGACCGCTTCGAAATCGTCCGCTTCTCGACGGAAGTCGAACCACTGTTCGACAAACTGGTTCGCGCCAACGGATCAAATCGCGACAAGGCGAACGATTTCATCAAGGACTTGAAACCCATCGGCGGCACGGCGATTGACGACGCGCTGAAGAAGGCGCTGGCGCTAAAAGCCGAAAGCCGAAAGCTGAAAGCTGAAACAGACCGGCCGTTCGTGGTGATCTTTCTCACCGACGGCCGGCCCACCATCGGCACGACGGACGAAGACCAGATTGTCGCCGGCGTGAAACGTCAGAACGAAGGCCGCACGCGCGTCTTCTGCTTCGGCATCGGCACGGATGTGAACACGCACCTCCTCGACAAGATCACCGAGGAGACGCGCGCCTTCAGCCAATATGTTTTACCTGAAGAAGACATCGAGGTGAAAGTCTCGACGTTTTTTTCGAAGATCAAAGAACCCGTGCTCACGAACCCGACGTTGAAATTCACCGGCGACATCCGCGTGACAAAACTTTATCCCGCGCCGCTGCCCGACCTGTTCCGCGGCGATCAACTCGTGCTCGTGGGCCGTTACTCGGGCCGCGGGGATTCCGCGGTGATCCTCGAAGGCACGGTCAACGGCACGACGCGCAAGTTCACCTACGAAGTGAAATTCCCGCGCGCCGAGGACGATAATGAATTCATCCCGCGCCTCTGGGCCACGCGGCGCGTCGGTTATCTGCTGGACGAGATCCGGCTGCGCGGTGAGAACGTCGAGTTGCGCGATGAAGTCACGGAACTCGCGCGCAAGTATGGCATCGTCACGCCCTACACCGCCTATTTGATCGTCGAGGACGAAGACCGTCGCCATGTGCCGCTCGCGCAACAATCGTTGCCGCAGTTACGTGACGACCGGTTCGCGCGTCGCGAGGCCGCGGAGAACTGGGGCGCCTTCAAGGCGCAGAAAGATGGTGAGAAAGCGCTGGCCGGCGCGCGCTATGGCTACGAATTGAAGAACGCCGCCGCGCCCACCGTGGCCGGGGACGTTGCAAGCGTCGAGGCGAATCGCGCGCTCGGTCTGGACGGTTTTTATCGCGGCGGTGGTGGTGGTGGCGCCGGCGGCCCGCCCGGTGCCACCGCCACGCCCGGCGAGCAATCGCGCGCAAAGCTGGCGGAATACTCGCAGCAAGGCCAGTTCATCGCCGGAAAAAATTTCTACCAGAACAGCACGCAATGGGTGGACGCCGCCGCGCAGAAATTCCCGAACGCCAAACGTCAGCGCCTCCAGTTCAACTCGAAGGAATATTTCGAATTCGCCGCGAAGGAGCGCCGCGCGCTGCCTTACCTCGCGCTCGGCCAGAACGTGGACTTCGAGTTGGACGGAACGATCATCGAGGTTCGCGAGTGAACCGGAGCGCCGAGCACCGCCTCGGCAAGTTTCAACCAATTCAAATCTGGCCGAGACGGTGCTCGGCGCTCCTACGGCAGCCGCAACCGGAAATATTTCGCGCTGGTCGCAGACGAGTTGGTCACGAAGTTGAAGTTGTTCACGATCTCCACGACGTCGGCGTTGTTGCTCCACGTCGGCGAAGTCAGGCTCGGCGTTTCTTCGAGGTATCCGGCGGCGCTCAACGGCCAGACGACCACCGTGTTTCCGCCGATGGCCGAAATCTGCAGATTCGGCAACGGCTCATCCGCGTCGAGCACGCTGTTGAGGTTGCGATCAATTCCCATCCGCTGGCCCGCGCCCGGTGGCACGCCCATGACCGTGAGGGTGTCGCCCGCCGAAATTTTCGTCACGAGTTGTGAGCGCGTCATCGTTGTCGAGTTGGTGGAATCCAGTTTGTAATTGTTCGGGCCCGGTTGGTACAGCAGTCCGCGCCGCCGGCCATCAACTGTTCCTTTGACGACCAGATTAATGTTCGTCAGCACGGCGGCCTGCGCTTCGAGGAGGGACCAGTCATTGGAAATGCCCGCCGTGGCGACGTTGGCCGCGAACACCGTCCGCGAATAGCCAACCGCCGGCGCGGTGCCGGTGTCGAAGCAGAGCACGAAAGCCTGAATGTTGGATTTAAGCGTGTTGTCGCTCGCAAACACGCCGAACACCGACTGCGAGAGAAAGGAGAAGAGATCCTCGAACTTTCCGTCGTGTTGGAAACCGAATCCGCCGATGCTGTTGGTGCCGGTGGCGGGCGTGCCGCGCGTCCGGTTGAGGCCGGTCTTTTGATAAATCTCGCGCAGGTGCGGCACTTTGAAACCTTGCGAGCCGGGAAGCACTTGATCGGCATTGATGACCAGGCTCGAACCCGTGGGCAGCGCGTGGCAGGAATTGCACTTCAGCCCGGTGGGGAACGCCACGCTCGGGGACTGGTAATTGGTGTTGATGAACGTGCTGCGCCCGATGACGGCATTCCCGCCGGCGAAGTTCGTCGGGAAACTGCGGTCCAGATTTTGATTCGGGTTCGGCTCAAAAATGATGGTGTTGATGAAATCGCGATACGCATTCATGTCGGCGGGCGCGAGCGCGGTGCCGCCGAGCAGGCCGTTGAAGGCGCCGTTGAAGTGGGTGAAGTTCGTCCGGTCGCCGCGCCAGTGCAACGGGTCCATACCGTTCAAGCCGCGCAAGGTCTGCGTCGTCAGCGGCCCCTTCATCGGATGAAAGCCTTCCGGAGCGGAAAGCAGGCCGAAGGCGACCGTGTTCGTCACCATCTGCCCGGTCGGATCGCCCAGATCCCACGCGATCAAATCCATCTCCGCATCAATGTGACACGACGCGCATGACACAGTGCCGTTGCCGGAAAGTTTGGCGTCGTAAAGAAACCCTCGGCCCTGGCGAATCGTCGTCGTGGTCGGATCATGACTGCCGACGGGAATTTCCCGCGCCACCGTGTCCGTGGTGGGATTGATCACGGTGATGGTGCCGGAGAAACGATTCAACGCATATAGCGCCGCGCCGGGTTTGAGCGCCAGCCCGCGCGTCCCGCGCTTGTTGCGCGGGTCGGCGGCCGAGCCGGGCGCCGTGGGACAAAGCTCGATGCGCGCGGCGACGTTGCCGCTGGCCGCGTCCACCCGCGCAATCCGGTCGCTGCCGAACGCGGCGAGATAATAATTCGCGCCGCTCGGTCCGAAAACGATGGCGGTGGGCTGCGCGAGCGCGTTGGTTTTTTCGAGCAGCGTGAAATTCGTTGGATTATAGCCGGCGTTCAGGTCGAAGTGGGTGAGCGCGCCGCTCGTGATGTTCACGCGGCTGACGCGATTGGTGACGAAAAAGCCGCGCACGCCCGGCTCGAAGTGAGTGAGGTTGCGGGCGTCCGTGTTCGCCACGAAGAGGTCCCCGCTGCCCGGTTGGATCGCGAGCGCGAAGTTCACCGTGCCGACGCGGGAGAAGTAGCGGTTCGTTGTCATCGTCGCCACGTCAATTTCCACCACGTCGTTGTCGGGCATGTTGTATTTGATGTAGGAGGGAAACCAGGTCGAGTTGGTGGCGTCCACGATCAGTGCGGCGCGGGGCGGGGCCGGCAGGTTGGTGTTCATCGGCGGGATGCCATTGGTGATCTGCGGCGGCGCGACGGGCACGCCCGGCGTGTCCTCCTCGGGGATCAGCGTGGTATGATTGCCCGAGAGCGCGAAGGCCGCATAAATTTTCGTGCCGTTCGTGTTCACGGCGAGCGAGCGCGGGTTTTCGCCGAACACGACGATGTTGGTCAGGCGCGCACGGCTGGCGAGATCGAACACGACGATCTGATTGTTGCGTGAGGCCGATACGAACGCCTTGCCGCCGGCGAACACCACGTCCGCCGGCTCGTCCTTCACCGAAAGCGTGTCCAGCACGAGGCGGTTCGAGACGGAGATGATGCTCACGCTATCGGAGACTTCGTTCACGACCCAGACTTCGTTGTTGTCGCGCGCGTTGACGGACACCGGCTCGACGCCCACGGGAATTTCCGCGATGAGAAACGGATTCAACGGATGCGTCACGTCGAACACCGAGAGCCGCGCGTCCGGCGTGTTCACGGCGAAAAGTCGCGTGCCATCCGGCGAGAGACAGATGGGGCGCGTCTGCTTGCCCTCGAAGTTGACGTAGCTCTGGGCGACGAGCGACGGGGTGAACGCGAGCGTGAGGGCGACGAGCGCGCGGAAACAAACGGCGGAGCATTTCATAAGTCGGGGCTGATTTCGGCGTCAGACTAACACGCTGAAACCGGCTTGTCGAACACTGAAAGAAGCACCGAATTCCAACATCCAAGCTCCAGAGAAGCACCAAGCTCCAAACTTCAAAGCGGTGGCACCGCGGGGTTTGAGGCTTGATGCTTGGATGTTCTCTGGATGTTGGAGCTTGGTGCTTGGAGCTTTTACCCCCGCGTTTCCCTTCGTCCTGCGCGACCCGTCACAAACGCCACCACCGCCCACAGTGCCACGAAACCAAACAGCCCGCCGCCGATGCGCCGCGGCCAGCTCACGCTCTTCGTGTTCGCCGCCGTGAAACTCACCGTCATCGCCTTCCCGGTTTCGGTCTGCAACACCTGCGCGAACGCGTGCCGCAGTCCGCGCGTGGGCAGGTTCACGCGCAATGGCCGCACCTTTATACCGGCGACTTCCTGCGCCTGCTGCAATTTCTCCCACTGTTGCTCGGCGGCTACGTTGTCGTAATTCACGTTGAGTTCGCCGGCGCGCAGTGGTTGCTGCGCAGGTTGGTTCGCTGCCACAATACCATTGTTCGCTGTAAAAACCTGCTGTGCGTTCACCAGGTTGCTCGCCTGCACGCGCCGCAAATCCGCCTCCACCTGCCGCGTCTCGGCGTCCTTGTTCTCGTTGTTGCCGCCGCGTGCGTTGTAGCGTGAGTAATAATTCTGCGCCTCCTTCACGTTGCCCTCGGCAAGTTTCTTTTTTGCGTTACCGATCTCCCACTGCAAACCCTTTTTCTGTTCCGCCCGCGACGCCGATTCCTTCTGCGCGTATTCGAGAAAGGAAAAACTCGACGCCTCGGCCGCCGCGCCCGTTTCGCGCGACATCGTCCCCGTGAATTCGTCGTAGCGATAATCCGCCGGCAGATAAACCTCCCACCGGGCGTTTTTCATCGGCACGTCGAGCGTGGGCGAAATCAGATACACCTTGCCGTGATGAGCGGGAAACTGGTTCGTGGAAACGTAGGTCAATTCCACCGCGAGTCCCGACGAGTCGGGATCGCTGCCGGCGTTTTCCAGCGGCAACAACAATTTCCCTTCGCGCAAACTCGGCTTCACCGCCTGTCCCGCCACGAATGCCGACCAGACCGTCGCCCCGGCGGGCAGCGCGATTTCGAGATGCTGCCGCCCGTTGTTGCGCACCGCGACGGAGATGGCCGTCATCATCTGCCCGTCCTCCGCGACCACGGTCGTGAGATTGAACGTTTCCGCCAAGGCATCGAGCACTTGCGCCTCGGCAAAGCGTTTGGCCTCGACCGCCAGTTGATAGCCGGGCCGCAAATACCGATACGCCAGCGCCGCGTTGGCCTCCGGCTGGCCCGCCCACTCCGGCCACTCGCGCGTGTCGAGCTTGAGCAAGTCCGTCGCTTTCGCCTCCGCGACCTGGAGCGGCGACTTCGCCACGACCGCCAGCGTGCCGGTCTCGCGCTCGACGCCTTCCGCCGAAATGCCAGCCAGCTCGACGAGGTTCGTGCCGGCGGCGCGCGGCTGATCCCACGTCACGGTGAGCGTGTAATTGCCGCGCACCTTGCTCTGCAATTCCACGCGCCAGCTCTCGCCGCTTTGATCCCGACGACGGATATTGGCCCCGGCGATCTCCACGTTCTTCAACGTCGCGGGAATCTTCAGCCGCAACTCCTTCACCGGCGCGTTCTGGATGTCGTAACGCACCAGCGCGTAGCCGGTCACGAGCGTATCGCTCACCGTCAACGTACCCGCGACTTCCGCGCGCACCCACGACTCGACGGTCTCGGTGGTCACGGACAATTTCCATTCCGGCGCCGCGCCCGATTCGGTGGCGAGGAACTTGAATCCCAGCGCCGCGCTGTCGTTGCCCCCGGGATTTCCGCCGGGCAACGTGGCCACGGGGATTTCCGTCAGCCCGTCGAACGCCGCCGTCTTCACCGCCACGCCCGCCTCGGCGGAAACGCTGACGAAGCCGGAAACTTTTTGCGCGCCGAGCGGCTCCACGCCCGCGATGCCCAGCGTCTTCGGCAGCGACTTCAAGTTCTTCACCAACTCCACACGCAGCGCATACGCGCCGGTCGTGCGTTCCTTGAGCGTCACTTCAAGCACGCGCGTCTTCGCGTCCATGCGCTCGGCGTGCTGCAACCCATTCGCGCCACTCACCGACTCGACTCGAAAACCTTCCGGCAATGCGAGCTTGAGCGCGAACACACCCGCGCGCTTGATCGTGTAATCCACCGTGGCCGAAAGATTCAACTGATCGTCGCCGACGCGCAGGTGATTGCGCACCACGGCCTCGATCTGCGGTTGCATCGCCGCCACGCGCGCTTCAAGGGCGAACCCGGTTTTCAAAAACCGGAACGCGCTCGTGATGCCCGTCGCGCCGGGGCCGGTCGCGGTGAACGACGCCGGGTCCACGCGTTGCAATTCATCCGTGCGGCCCACGGTCAGTTCCAGTTCGTCCTCCGCCCGCAACGCGAGCAAACCCGTTTCGCGTTTCACATCGAGCGCGTGCGGCATCTCGACCTTCGCCGTCGCGGGCAACGCGTCCAGGGATTTCTCCGTCTCGACGGTGAGCCGGTAATTTGGCGTCACGCCCTTGAGCAATTCTACCATCAGCACCGTTTCGCCGCCGTCTTCCTTCGTGCTCCAGGTGCGGATGCTTTCGCCCTCGACGCGCAAAAGGCGATGGCCCGCCGGCAACCGCACGCGCGCCGAGCGCAGTTCGCCCTGCGTGACCTGATAATCGAGCACGCTGCGCGCGCTCATCACGCCGCCGCCGAACGACACGAGCGTCGAGTTCTGGCACATCACGGTGGCCGCGACCTCGGCGGCGCGCTTCACCCGCGGCGTCCACGCCAGCTCCACGCGCCCGCCCGCGCCGATGAGCGCGTCCAGCCGCGTGCGCTGCGCCTCGGTGACGCGCTTGAAGGAAATTGCGCCGGGGAATTCCACGTCCGCGTCCGGCTGATCAATCGTGAGCGCGAGTTTGCTGGTCAGCGCCGCGGGGATGGCGAACGCAAGCTGCCGTTTCGCCACGTCGCCGCCGAGCCGCACGAGCAGTTTCAATTGCAACGTCGCGTCGCCTTTGCGCGGCAGTTCCACGGCCACGGTCTTCCCTTCGCGAATGATTTTGGCGTCGCCGGGTTTGGCGCTGAAGCTTTGCACCGCCACGTCCTCGCCGAACAGATTGATCTTCTGCCCTGCCTGCGCCGCGGAAACGAGGATTGTCACGTCGAGTTGCGCCACGCGGTCGTTGACCGAGCCGGTGTAGGTGGCGGTCAGCAGCGAGACCTTGGCGCCTGCCGCGTCGGACCGGTCGGACGCCGGTCGGGCGGGGCCGGCATTTGCCGTGGCCGTGCCCAGCGCCAGACAACCGACCAGCAGGATCGTAGCGGCCACCGGCGGCATGTTGGGTTCCGGCGCTATCTCCACCGGCGGCGCGCCCGGCGCGCGGCGCGGCCAGAATTTCCAGATCAACCACGACACGACCGCCACGAGCACGACGGGAATGCCGACGATGAGCGCGTCATGCAACGCGCGCCACGCGATGAGCAGGCTCGACACCGAACCGAGCATCATCACGAGTGCGAGCGTGAGGATGAAACTGTTGCGCCGTCCGCGCCATTGCCATAGCCACACGCCCAGACCGACGACGAACGCCGCCACCTGGCCGGCCATCTGCCGCTTTTGGAAAGACGCGAGCGACATGAGGTTCGCCGAAACGCTGAGCGGTTCATCGCGCACATTCAAAACCTTGGTGAAGGTGAACGCATTGCCGGTGCGCGGGATCTCGATGCGAATGGCGCGCGGGCCGCTGGCGCGCGGGGTGGTGGCGACTGGTGGGTTGGCCGGTGCTGGCGCCGCCGCGAACTGATGCGCCATCACGGCGTTGGTCTGGTGTCGCCGCGCCAACTCCTCGTTCGCCACGCGCCGGATCAAACCGCGCTGCGCGTACTCGGCGAACTTCGACGCGGAAACGCTTTGCACGCTGCCGTCGTTGAACGCCACGCTGCAAAGCCCTTTCGCGATCGGCGAATAGGCGATGATCGAGTCCGGCGTGATCTCCTCGCCCTTGAAACCGGCGCCCAGCCAGATAATCCGTTGCCCGGTTTCCACGTCGTACGTGACCTTGTCGGTGTTCAACTCATTCATCATTTCCTCAAACGAGACCGGCAGCCGATCCTCGTTGTCCAGGGCGAATTGTTTCGCCCCGAGCGTGATCTGTTTCAAATTGTTGATGGTGCTGATGCGTTGCGCCCGCGCCTTTGCCTTCGAAAGCGCCGGCAACATCATCGAACTGAGGATCGCGCCGACCGCCACCACGCACAAAAGCGTCAGCACCCCGTTCCAACCGCGCCGCACCGCCGACACCACGAACGCCACGATCAGCGCCGCGAGCAACACGAACACAAAAAAGCCCGGGCCGATCTCGCGCAGCACATCGCGGTAGAACGCGAGGAATTGTTTCCACGCATCCAGCGCGTCGTAGGTCGTGCCCGCGACGACGCTCATGCTGCCGCCGAAACCGGCGACGCGTTGCGAGGCCGGCACGTATAGCTGCCACTCGGCATACGTGTTCGGCACGTCGGTCTGCGGCGCGCGAAGTTGCAGGGTCTGCGACCAGCGCGAAGTCAGCGCGGCTTTTTTCTCGGCATACACGATGTCCACGGCGAAGGCTTCGTCGCGGTTGGCGCCGCGCGGGAGCGGCACCACGAGTCCGCCGGTCGCGGGATCGCGCTCGGGCTTGGCGGGCTGGCCGTTCACGGTGCAACTCCAGAAGGTCGCGTTCGTCGGCAGCAGGAAACGTTGAAATTGTTTGTCGTTGTTCTTCACCATGAACGACGCCTGCGTGAGCAACTCGCCCGCCTCGGTCAACACGCTCGTGAGTTGCGTGCGGTCGGCAACAGCGGAGAGCACGGACGATTCGGCGTAGCGTTTCACGTCCACCGCCAGATCGTAGTTCGCCCCGGAATATTGATACGCGAGCAGCACCGAACGCGAAATGAGCGCGCGGTCAGCGGCGGCGAGTTCCGCTTCATCCACGCGGCGCAATCCCGCCTCGGCGGGAGAAATGTCTTTCGCGTTGAGCTTGAGGCTCGCGGCGGTGGTGATGGCGACCGAACCGGTTTCGCGCTCGGCGTCCAGCGCGTGAATGCCCGCGACCGGCAGCGTCGCGCCCAGCGGCTCGAATTGATAATCGTAAGTGACCACGAGCGTGTAGCCGCCCCACGCCTTGTCTTGCAGGCCGATGGTCCAGACGACGGAATTTGTGGGACTCGTCCCTCCGGAAATTTCCTTCCGCCGGATGTTCGGGCCGGTGAATTCGACGTTCTTCCAATGCGCCGGGATGCCGACGCGAAATTCCTGCACGCCTTGATTGATGAGGCCGTAACGAATCGTCGCGCTGCCGCCCACGAGGCCGTCGCCAATCGTGACCAGGTTGAAAATCTCCGCGACCACCCGTGCGGCGAGCCGCTCCGCGCTCAGCGAAAGTTTCCAATCCGCGGCGTCCGCCGTGAAGGCGAGCAGTTCGTCCGTGCGCGCCGGCAGGCGGTTGATGGGAATCTCGCGGAGGCCGACCAGCTCGGCGGTTTTCAATTGGATGCCCGGTGCGGAGGCGGCGCCGAGTTGCGTGGTTTCTTTCGTCGCGCCGGAGACGCGCAGTGGAGCGATGACGATTTGTTTCACGAATTCCTTCAGCGGTTGTTCGAGTTGCACATCCAGTTTGCGCGAACCAAGCACGCGGTTCGTAAAACTCACGCGCAGTTTGCCGTCGGCGATCTTCCAATCCTCGACGCCTTCGCCACGCACATCCGCCACGACGAAGCCGGGCTGCGGTTGCAATTCGATGTTGTAGATGCCGGCTTTCTCGACGTTGAGCGTGAGCGCATGCGACGCGAGCAGGCGGGTTTCCTCGAGGCGCGCCGTGGCGCGGTCGCTCGCGGTCACGACCGGCTCGATGCGTTTGAGCCGGAGCGCGAGAGCGAATCCCGACTTGTCGGGACTGAACCGGTAAGCGGCGAACGAACCGGCGGCGGCGTTCACCTGCCGCAGGCCGGTGGCGGAATCAATCTCCACCTGCATGTCCTCGGCGAAAACGTTGAGCGACCCCGACTCGCGCTCGGCATCGCTCGGTTGCGGTGGCGCGAGCGAAATCGTGGCCGGCGTCGTTTCGATGGTTTGTTCGGAGAACACGGTAAGTTGATACGACTTCTCGATGGGCTTGATGAATTCAACCGTCAGGATTTGTTTGTCGCCCCCGGCGGCGACGGACCAATCGCGAATCTGTTCGCCGACGAGCCGCGTGAGCGCATGCGTGGCCGGCAACGCGACCGTGAGTTTGGAAAGTTTTCCCTGGATGACTTCGTAACGGAACTGCGTGGAATACTTCACGACCGTCGGCGTGATTTGCGCTGTTACCGTGGACTCCGCGGCCACGACCGCTTTGCGTGCCACTTCCGTCGCGCGACTTTGCCAGCGCAACGCGAGCGTTTGTTCCGCGCCGAGGAATCCTCGCACGCGTGACATGCCGTTGGTTTGCGCGGACTCGACGACCGTGCCGCTGAGCAATTGCAAATCCACGTCCGCGCCAGCGGCCTGTGCGTTCACGCTGGCAATCGCCGCGAGCGGGCCTTTGAACGTGACGTGATTCCACGGCTCGGCGCGGGCGATCTTCGCGACGACCTCGAGCTTGAACTGGTATTTGCCCGCCTTCGGAATGAACAGCCGATAGACATTCCCCTCGCGCTCGACACGCAACCCGTCCGGCAACTTCGGCGGCAGTAGGGCGAGTTCGCCGTCGAACAAGACCGTGCCCACTTCCGCTTTCGCCGCGGACTCGGCGATGAGTTCGACGGCGAAGCGCGCCTCGTCGTCGGAAACTTTCGCATCGTAGCGCAGTTCGCGGAAGACGACGGCGGAAGCTTCCGGCGCGGGCGGAGGCGTGGTTGGTTTTTCTGCGGCGACGGTCGACGTGGCAAGCAGCAACGGGAGGAACAAGGCTTTGATTGATTTCATAACACGCTCCGTTTTTTGGTTTACAGCAGGATGCAAGATTCGGCGCACGTCAGAGTTCTACCATGCCGGCATCCGGGGAGTCGTCAGAGGGAAATCAAGAATTTGTAAAAGTTTTGTCAGGCGCAGGCGGGAATATTGCGGCGCCGCTAATCGAAGGCCGAGGTTCAATCGGAAGCGGCGCGCGGCGTTCACGCCGCTTCAACTTCCGCACGACCGGCGGTTCCAGAATACCAAATAATGCTCTGCGTTGAAGCCGCGTGAACGCCGCGCGCCGCCACCCAGGGGTCCGGCCTCAATGGCCGGCGTTTTTGCCGGCGCCGGCCGATTCGCGTGCGAGCAGCCGGGTGAGAAAAGCCAGTTCCTCGTCCTGCGCGTCGAACTTGAATCCGAGCGCCAGCAGGTCCTGCGCGAGCGAGTATTTGCCCTTGATAATGCACGCGCGCGCGGTCACGGCCGCGAAACTTGCGGAAGTGCGCTCGGGCGTTTTCGCGCCGGTGGCAATGAGTTGTGCGGCGAGCGTGTTGCGGATCAAGGCCACGTTTTTCTCCAGTTCGCCTTCGCCCTTCTGCAACGCCACCCGCGCGGTGACCAATTTGCGCAATCCTTCGCTCGCGTCGGGTGGAAGCAGGCTCTCAACATTGCCGGCATTCGCATCGAAAACACTCGGAACCATCGGATTGAACGGCTGCCCCTTGCCGATAGCGATGCGTCCGCGCTTGAGGCGCTCGACCACGCCAAACCAGAGTTCACGATTGATCGTGTCGCGCTCGAAGACTTTCCGCAACGCCTGGTCGTCGAGACCCGCGAGTGCGCGGCGGCGTTCCTCGGGCGCAAACCCGGCTTGCCACGTGCGTTCGTCGAAGCGCGCGATGCGTTCCGCCTTCTTGCCGATGAAGAAGGCGACCGGTGCTTCGTATTCAAGCACGGGAAAACCATCCGTCTGAATCGGTCCCGGCCCCGCGATGTCCGACGCCGTTCGCTGCGAGGCAAACAACCGCGCCAGCAGCGCCTCCGGCGTACCGAGACCGACTGATTCCAGGTCCTCGCGCGTCAGCCTGTTCTCGTAGGAATGGCGCAATGATTCGAGCGACAGATTCCACGGCCGATCCGAGCCGATCAAAATGATGTCGCCCTCGTTTGAGTCCCAAATTTCCATGTGCGGGAACACGGAGCCGAACGTGCGCAAGACCATCTGCACAATGCCATCGTGCATTTCATAAACGTGAAACCACTGCACCATCAGGCCGCCGGGTTTGAGCCGGCGCGCGGCCAGTTCGTAAAACTCGCGGCTGAACACGCTGCCCACGCTCGCGAACCACGGATTGGACGGCTCGCTCATGATGACATCGTAATTTTTGGGTTCCAGCTTGAGCACGGTGCGCGCGTCCTCGATGCGCAGCCGCGTGACGGGATTGGTTTTCACGCCGCGATTCCACGGCGCAAAATAATCCACCGCCCGCGTGATCGGCTCGCAGTTGTCCGCCACGGTGAGGTGCTTGATCGGATACGCGAGAAAGCCTTTGCAACTGATCCCGCTCGCCAACCCGAGCACGAACACGTCCTCGCTGCCGGGCCGCGCGAGCATCGGCAGGTGCGCGAGCAGCAATTGCGTCGTGAGGTCGCCCTGCGTGGAGGCTTCCACCTTGCCGTTGATGCGCAAGCCGATCTCCGCGTCCATGCCCTTGCCGTCGCCGGTTTGCTCGACCGTGACAGTCGCGTCGGGCGCGTCTTCGTAAAACAAAATTTCACCTGCTGCTTGCGCTGCGGAATCGTGTCGGGGTTCACGATGGTTTCGCGGCTGCGAAAGACACCGGAACTGAGCACATGCCGCCAGCCCTCGCCACCTTCAACGCACGAAACGACCAGCGCCACCGCCAGCGCCGCGGACGCGACGAGCCACGCGCGCCGTTTCGCGCTCAGCGCCAGCAAAAACGCGGGCACGCACAGTGCGAGCGCCAGAAGGTTGAACGCATTTCGCAAGCCCGCCTTCGGCATCAGAAAAAATCCGGTGAACAAAACGCCCACCACCGCGCCGAGGGTGTTCCACGTGAGCAGGCGGCCGACGCGGTCGCCGAAACCCTTGCCGGCATCGGACACCCAGCGCAGACACAACGGCAGCACCGCGCCAATCAACGCCGCCGGCAGCCCGAGAATCACCAGCGCGAACCCGCCGGTGATCGCCTGATAAAACCGGTAACCCATGCGCGTGGGCGCCAACCCGACTTTCACGTGCCGATAAATTTCCACCCACTGCTCGATGCCCATCACGAGCACGCCGACGATTCCCGCCGCCGCCACCAGCAGGCCGATGATCGCGCCTTCGCTCCGCCAGCGTTTCAAGCGCGGCGACGCCACCGCCGCGCTGCCCGCGCCGATGCCGAGAATAAACGCCATCAGCACCACCGCGAACGCCTGTAACGACGCGCCGAAGATCAGCGTGAGCGAGCGCGACGCCAGCACTTCCAATCCCATTGAGACGGCGCCGGTCAGCGCGACCAGAAGCGTCGCCCACCGCATCGAGGTGGAACCGGGATTGTCCGTCGCCGCCGCGCTTTCGGTGGTGCCGATGGTTTGAGCGCCGTTCCGCTCCGCAAATTTTCTCCCCAACCCAACCGCCGTGATGCCGACGATGACGTTGACCATCGCCGTGATTTGCAACGCCGAAACCAGACCGAGCGAACGAATCAGAAAAAATCCGGCAAGGAACGATCCGCACACCGCGCCCAGGCTGTTCGTGGAATAAAATCGCGCCGACCAGCGCCCCGCGTCATCGGATTGGCGTTGGAGCCAGGCTGCGAGTAGCGGCAGCGTGCCGCCCATAAGCATCGTCGGCAATAGCAGCAGGCCGACGCTCAACCCGCCCTTCAACAAAAACATGCCGACGGCATTCTCGAACAGCCGCGTCCCCAGCGTGATGTAAAGCCAGTCCCCCGCCGCGTAGATGCTGCTGAAGAAGAACGCATACAGCCCGATCAACAATTCGAGATAGCCGTACGCAACGAGCGGTTTTTGCAGCAGGTCCGAACGCGCCCCGATGAAGCGGTTGCCCAATGCCAATCCGCCCATGAACACCGCGAGCACGACCGTCTGCGCCTGCACCGTGCTGCCAAGCATCAGCGACAAATATTTCGACCAGACCACTTCGTAAACGAGCGCGGTCGCGCCGGACCAGAAAAAGAGAAACAAGATCATGATGGCCGGAAGATTGCAAACGCCGGGCCAAAACACAATGCGCCGCGCGGTTTGCACGAATTTTTTTCGATGCACCGCCGCCGGACGAAGACAAAACCCGCGGCTCGGAGGAACCGCGGGTTTTCGTCGCAGACTCCTCCGAAAGCTTAGCTGTCGCCGTCCAACAAATTACCAAGACCGCCCAGCATTGAGCCTTCCTCCCGCCGGCCGCCCACGCGCGAGGCGGCGACGATGCGGTTGGCCATGCGGCTCAAGGGCAGCGATTGCAGCCAGATTTTTCCGGGGCCGCGCAGTGTGGCAAAGAACAAACCCTCGCCGCCGAACAACGCGGATTTGATCTTGCCGACGAACTGGATGTCGAAGTCCACGCCGGGCTGGAACGCCACGATGCAACCCGTGTCCACGCGCAACAGTTCGCCCGGGGCGAGGATGCGTTCATGGATGTTGCCGCCCGCGTTGAGGAACGCCCAGCCGTCGCCCTGGAGGCGTTGCATGATGAAACCCTCGCCGCCAAAGAAGCCCGCGCCGATTTTCTTGTTGAAGGCGATGCCCACGCTCACGCCCTTGGCCGCGCAAAGGAAGGAATCTTTTTGCGCGATGAGTTCGCCGCCGATGTCGGAGAGCTTCACGGGAATGATCTTGCCCGGATACGGCGCGCCGAACGCCACGCGTTTCTTTCCCTGCCCGCGATTCTGAAACACGGTCATGAAAAGCGATTCGCCGGTGAGCAGGCGTTTGCCCGCGCCCATCAGCGCGCCCATGAAGCCGCTGGTCTGCTGCGAGCCGTCGCCGAAGATGGTTTCCATTTCGATGCCGTCGTCCATGTACATCATGCCGCCGGCTTCGGCCACGGCGGCTTCCATCGGATCGAGTTCGATCTCGACGAACTGCATCGCGTCGCCGTGTAGCTCGTAATCAATTTCGTGCATCGCATTCATAGGTGGCCTTTCAAATTTGTTTTCGTTTCGCGGGCATCATGTTAGCGCGCGGCCCGGTCCGCAGCTACAAAATCCAGCGCGGTTTCCAGCCGAGGGTCGGCGCTCGGTTTGGCCGAGGGCGCGTGGGGACGATGCTCACCTGGCTTCTGCCGGTATGTGTTGGGGTGGCTGGCTGGACAGCAGGGGACGATTTCAGAAACACCGTTTCAGAAACTGATCGAGGTGCGCTAAGCCGGAACGATGCAGTCGAAGCACCACCAAAAACACCAGCGACGACCGCAGAATGGAGCGGAGCCCGGCGGCTCTGCAACTGCATCGTTCCGGCTAAGGGTTGGCCGACGCAGTTTTGATCGGCCGGGAATCGGACGGGTGGCGCGCGTCATACGTCAGGCCAAAGCCAAACGGAAAGGCGGACTGAGTTCCGGAACTCGTTTGCGCGGGCGTTTCATCCGCGCCGCGCGGCCAGGCCCGGGGCAGTTTGCCGGTGGGTTGGTAGTCGCCAAACAAAACGTCGGTCACGCCCAATCCTTCAGTGCCCGGCAGCCACGCGGCGACGAAGGCATCGCTGGCTTCGAGTGCGTCGCCGAGAATCAACGGGCGACCGGACAACAACACCGTCACCATGGGTGCTCCGGCCTGTCTGGCTTTCTTGATCAAAGCATTGTCCTGTGCCGAAAGTCGCAGATCGCCGCGATCGCCTTTCATCTCGGCGTATGGGGTCTCGCCCACGACGACAATTACAGCGTCCGCGTCATGCGCCCCGCTGCCGTCTGCGGAGACTGAAACCACGGTGTTGGAACCGACCGATTGGCGGATGGCTTCCAGGATCGTCGTGCCGCCGCTTGTGACTTTTCCAGTTTCGCCCTGCCAACTGAGGGTCCAGCCGCCGCATTGCATTCCGAGATCGTCCGCCGCTCTGCCCACAACCAAAATGCGTTTGAGATTTTTCGACAGCGGCAACGCGGATGAATCGTTCTTGAGCACGACGAGCGACTGGCGCACACAGTCGCGCGCGACCTGCCGATGTGATTCCGAACCGATGGCTGCGGTCAGCGAAGTGTCAACGGGCTTTGCCTCGAACGCGCCCATCGCAAACTTGGTCCGCAGAATCCTGCGAACGGCGTCGTCAATGCGCGTCAGCGGCACGCGTTTTTCATTCACCAACTCCGTCAGCTTGGCGATGAACTCCAGGTAATTGTTACCCTGGCCGGGGCCGTTCGGCACCATGATCATGTCGAGTCCGGCGTTGATGGAGGCTTCGATGCTGCCCTTGTAATCGTGCGGCAACTGATCAATCGCGGCCCAGTCGGATATGGTGAATCCCTTGAAGCCGAGTTCGCCTTTGAGCACGTCGGAAATCAGATGTTTATTGCCGTGCATCTTGGCGCCGTTCCAACTGCTGAAGGAAATCATCACCGACCCGACGCCGCTCTTGATCGCTGGCAGATAGGGCGCGAGATGAATCTTTCGCAGTGTGGCTTCATCCGCCGCGGTGTCGCCTTGATCCGCTCCGCCGCGCGTGCCGCCGTCGCCGACGAAATGTTTGGCGCAGGCAAGAATGGAGTTTTTTTGAAATCCCCGCACGGCGGCGGCGCCGAGTTCACCGGTCAGTTCGGGCGAATCGGAGAAGCTTTCGTAGGTGCGCCCCCAACGCGCGTCCTGGGCCACGGCGATGCACGGAGCAAAGGTCCAGTTAATGCCCGTGCCGGCGATCTCCTCTGCGGTGACGCGCGCGGCGGATTCGACGAGTGCGGGGTTGCGGGTCGCGCCGAGACCGATGTGGTGCGGAAAGATCACCGCGCCGAGCACGTTGTTGTGACCGTGAACGGCGTCAACGCCGTAGAGCAGCGGAATCTTGAGGCGGGTTTTGGCAGCCCAGGACTGACATTCGGCGGTGAGGTTCAACCAACTTTGCGGGGAATTGTCGGCTGGATCCGAACCGCCGCCGCTCAGGACCGACCCCAGAAAATATTTCTGGATGTGCGATTTGTCCGGCAGCGCGGCGGAGTCCACCTGCGTCATCTGGCCGATTTTTTCCGCGAGCGTCATCTGCGCGAGCAGCGACCCCACCCGGGCATCAACGTCGGAGGCTGCACGCGAATTAACGCATCCGAGCAACAGCGCCGCAAGCAACGCAGGACGGCAGCAGGAGCGGGATTTAATTTCGAGAAGTTGAATCGTTGATCCGAAAGAATTCATGAAATGGTTTGTCAAAGTGAATTCACGGCGAACGCGTCGTCCTTGTTCTTGCGCAGGTCCGTCCATTTCCAACTTTCGACGTGGCCGTCACTCAGAGAAAACACGGCGCGGCCACCGTGGCGGGTGGCGGGTTGCTTGTAAGGGGCGATCGCCCAACCAGAACTGGTCGAGGGCTGCTTGGTGGTGACTTCCGTGAAGTAGGCGGGGTGTTCCTTGTCCTCGGTCAGCGCGCTTTTTGGATAACCGACATCGCCGATCAACCAGATCTGGCTGGTCCGCTTGATCTGCGTCAGCTTGAGGCTGCCGAGATTTGATCCGTCCGTGTTCTTGCCGTAACGGATGACGCCCATCGTATAGGAGTTTCCTTCGAGCGGCCCGTAGCCTTCGCAGGGCGATTTGAAATACGACACCATGGCCGGGCTGATGTCGGTGTCCTTCACGGCGGTGCAACGCCAGACGTTGTTGGAAATCGTGGAGCTGGTGAGATACTTGCCATCGTCGAGAATTTTGAACCACCAGTCCGGCGTCACCGCCGGCCAGACGCCGGTGTTCAAGGGCGGCAGAAAATCCGAGTTGTCCCCGGCATACATGGTGAAGGCGAGCGCGATCTGTTTGTTGTTGTTGAGACACGCGATGGCTTTGGCTTTGTCCTTCGCCTTGGCCAGCGCGGGCAACAGCATGGCCGCGAGGATGGCGATGATGGCGATGACTACGAGCAATTCGATCAGCGTGAAGCCGCTCCTGCCACCATGTCGTTGCATTTTCAAGTCAGAATCTTTCTTTGAACCCCGGGCCCGGCGTTGCTCAATTTAATCCGTTGGATTCGTCACTGGACTTTGATCCGGAAGAACCGCTGTGGATTGCCGGCGACCGGCACGGTGAAGCTCAAGGTTCCACCCGTGCCGGCATTGGTCTGGATGTTCGTCCACGAGACTGGCGACAATGACGTTGTTCCCTGCAACACGTAGTTGAATCCCAACTGCGATGCCGACTGTGCGGTGAAGTTTCCCCCGCCGACAGCGGGCGCAACAATCGTGGGCGGCGTGGCGGTGGCGTAGAAATAGACGTTGTCTATGTAGAAGTTGCCGTTCACGTAGCCGCCAGCCTGGTTGTCAATCCACAGCAACTGTTCGAGATTGGTCAAAATCAGATTCGGATTCGCCGCCGTGAACTGAGTGAGCGGAATGTTGAGGCTGACCCAGCCGTTCGTGGTGATGGTGCCACTCGCGGGGGTGAAGTTCACCTGGCCAGCTTGTGTCCCCGTGACCAGACTCACCAATTGGATGCCAAATTGGTTTGCGTTCGGCGTCCACAGATCCACGTGCAAGGTGTTCAGGCCAGTCGCATCAACGTGGTTGCCGCCGTAGAACTCCACCCCGGCGTAATTGAGACCGAGATATTTTTTAACCGTGCTGGTCACCGTCGGGCTGGGCGGGTTGGTGATTCCGAAATCGCTGTTGCCGCCTGGATTGCCGCTCCATCCAGCGTACCAGTTGTCAATCGGCACATCGGTGTAAGTGCCGCTGCTGTTATACATGGATTTCACGACCGATGGCGCGCGTGCGGGCGGTGTCGGTGCGTTGTTCGTGGGATAGTTGATGACCACGGGTGGCGGGACGCCCGGAGCGTTGGTGGAATCAAGATCATCGAAATAACCGGTGCCCGCGTTTTGATCCACGAAGAGCGCAAACAACCTGACCTGCGTCGTGCCGGCGGGCGCGGTCCCTTGGGCGCGCGTGAAGATCCAGGTGTTCGCTGTGCTGGCGTTGTTGAGAAACGGCGTGGATTCGATGCCGGGATTGGCGCCGTTGTTGGCGGTGCCGATGAGGGCGCTGCCCGGCTGGATTTCACCGCCGCCGGAGTTAAGCCAGACAATCTTCAGCAAGCCAAACGTGGCGCTCGCCGGCAGGGCGCTGGGTGTGAGCATGTATCCTTGAAAATTCCAGGTATCTCCGGGAGTAGCGGCAAATGTCTGATACGCGAGCGGTACGCCGAAGCCGCCGAAGCCGGCGAGTTGGAGCGAGCCGATGCCGGTCCGTACGGGGTTGCCGTTGGCCGACGCCGTGTTGGCATTTCCTGAGATGGTCCAGCCAGTTGCACCCGGAACTGGTCCCGCGTTCAACACGGCATCTGTCTCGAATCCGGGATTGGTGAGCACGTTTGCCCTGCTCGTGGTCGCCGCCGCCAGCGCGATGAACGCAATGCACGCCAGGCGGGTAATTTTACTGTTTCGATTGATCTTCATGTTGGGTGGTTTTGGCCTTGGGGGGGAATTTGCCTGACTTGGTTGGGATTCGACCCGCCTTGTGAGGGTGGTGGCTTCCGGGGCTGATAGACCCCGGAAGCTTACGACATGACTTTCAAATTTGATGCTTGGCAGTTTTCCGGCGATAACCGGCGAGGCACGCGATTCCCCCGAGCAGCAGCGCAACCGACGTCGGCTCCGGGACGGCGGTGATGTCCACCGACGCGAAGGAGAGCGGATCGCCCGCCCAAACATCCGGCCCGATGACTTCAAAGCCGAATTGAACATGGCGGGCCGGATCGGCGATGGTGGCGAGACTGACGCTGAACACACCTGCCGGAAGCGGTACGGTCGAGGCGACAAAGGACGAAAAGTCCGGGGCGAAGTCTTTGACGAATGCTACCGCAGTCCAACCATGCCCGGCGGCGTCCACCGGACCGGTTGCCAAACTGTTGCCCAACACGATACCCGTGAACGTGACAGTTGTTCCCGCCAACGGGCCGTTGAATTCCTGGTAAAAGTTCGCATCCATGATTTTGTTGCCGGTGGCTCCGGGTCCGCCCGACGGCGTGTACCAGAATGGATCGGGATCACCAATCGTATTGGCCTTCAATGACAAGGTGGCCCCGGCAAAAGTGGCCTTCAGGTCCGGCGTGCCCCACGGGCTGCCGAACACGTAACCGCCAGCTCCCGCCAATCCGTATCCCGGCGCGCCCGTGAAGAACACATTCATGAATCCGCTCCAGGTTGCGCCCGGATCAACGGTATAGGGGCACCTCCGGAAACTTGGGGGATGAAAAGTTCAAAATAACTGAGTTAACGATTGCAGCCGCAGCAGAAACAATTTAAGATTTGCGCCATGAAGAATCACCCGACCGCTCAGACCTTTGGTTGCTTTGACGTGGAACTGCGCGTGCA
>SIBJ01000051.1 GCA_009695195.1 Pedosphaera sp. | reverse complement strand
GAAAATCCAGCGAGGAATGGAGTCGTTTGTTTCATGCGCCACTTTGAAACAACTCGCTCCAAGGATCCAGTTATATTCGCGTACAATTGCTGACGCGTTTTTCCTTATCTAAGCGCCATTCCCCTCACCCGTTTTTAATCACACCCGCCTCTGGTTCGGAATCGCCCTCGCCGTGGCTGCGTCGCTCGGCTGCGCCAGCAAAACGCCCGCCGCCGCCAAAACCACCGGCACCAAATATATCTACCTGCCGCCGGACACCTCCTCGAGCATTTCACGCCGCGTGGCCGTCAACCCCGATGGCACGGTGAGCGGGTCGCCGTCGGAGGTGCAAACAGCCAATCCGGCGGCGCTCACTGACGTCCAGCGCAAGGGCAGCGTCAGCCGCGGCACCGGCAATTGACCGGCGACTCGCCTGCCCCGCGGCGAAGATTTCAGCCGCGGCTCCCGTCCGCGTCGAAGAACGTCAGATAATTTTCCCCGCGCGCTTCGCGCAGGAGCAACAGCGCGAGTTCGAGCGCGTGGTAATCGCCCCACATCGAGCTTTCACCGTTCGGCACACGCTGTCCCGGCGCGATGTAATCCCAGCCGTTCGGGCGATGATAAACCGAGTGGAGGATCAATCCCTGATGCTTCGCGCTCGTAGAGAGATACGGTTCGCTGAACAGTGTGCGTGCGATGGTGAGCGCGGCATGATTGTAGCGTGGTGCGCGGAGGTAATTTCCCAACCGCCACAAACCTTGCGCGGCGATGGCCGCCGCCGAACTGTCCACCGGCTCCCATTTGTTGAACGGATCAGATTTCTTCGCGGCAAAATTTCCGAGCCGGTGCAGATTCGGCGCGCCGGTGTCCCACATCGGGATGCCGTCGGCGCAGGAATTTTCGAGATAGTGATCGGCGGTCGCGCGCACCGTCTCTTCAAAGACCATCCGAGCTTTCGCTAACAATTTGTTTTCCTTTCCGCCGGTGACACGGAGAAATTCCAACTGCTCCGCGTAGCCGCAGATCGCCCACGCCTGTCCTCGCGTCCACGTCGTGAACGGCGAATAGCCCTGCTGCGAATTCGGGCAGCGAAACGTCCCGCTCGCGACGTTGAACACCGCCTCGTGCGCGGTGCGACCCCGCTCGTCGAAGGTATCGCGGCCGTCGCCGTAGTAAGTGTTGTAGCGCGCCGTGTTGAACGCGTGTTCGAGCAGGCGTTGGAGCAGCGAAATCTTTGCGTCCTGTTCGGCCATCAGCACGTGCCCGAGTTGGTGCGCGACCGCCAGCGACCGCAGCGAACGGATGGTGTCCACGAACAGCGAGTGCGGGCCGTTGAAGCTGTGGATGAAACCCGTGCCGTCCGCGATCTTCGTCCAGCGCGCCGCCTGAACCGCGCCGCTGACCTTGAGCGCGAGTTCGTAAAAATTATTTTCGTCCGCGTTGTGCGGAATCTTGCCCTCGCGCATCAGCCGCCACAGATTGCCGTAGGTGGAGACGTTGTTGAAGCCGTGGTCATGTACTCCGATGTGCGACACGTGCGACGCCATGCGCTCAATCGTCCCGCGCCGGCCAATTTCCAGAAACCGCTCGTCGCCCATCGCGTCGAATTGCAACAGGGCCGAGCCATATTGAAAACCCTGCGTCCATTCGGTCCAGCCGCGTGAAGTGTATTTGCCCTTCACGGTGAACACCGGTGTGCCCGCGCCGGGCTTCGCGCTCTGCTCGATGCTCAGGATTTTTTCCGCCGACAATTCGAACAGCCGTTCGATTTTCGGCACGAGCTTTTTTACCGTCAGTTTGGAATCGCTCTTGATGGCCATGTCAGTTCGGTTTCGCTTCCGCGCGAATCAATTCAGGTCTGGCAAATTCTCCATCCATCCGCGCCGGCAAGCAGCCCACACGGTCGCCATCGCGCGTGGTGAAGTAAAGCCGGGATTCCGACGGCTGACGTCCGTGACCGTCAGCCCACAGCGCGTAAAAATCCGGCTGCGCGTTCAGCGGACGGCGGGCGTAAGTGTGATTGAACGAACTGCCGCTCGTGAGTTGACGGACACGCTTCCAGGAATTCCCTGCGTCGCGGCTGAGCCACATCACCATTTCGCCGCCGGGATTGAAAGGCTGCGGCCCGGCCTCGGTCGGCGCGATGATCCGCCAAGCGCCATCGGGTTCGATGTAAAGCGAGCCGTGATCGTAATTATTGTCTGAAGTCGTTACGGTGTTGAACTTCCATTCCTTCCCCGTCCAATGCGCCGTCCGCCAGGTGCGCGGGCCGTTCTTTGGTCCGGATTCGTATCCGGGACTCGTCAGAAAAAGAATCACGGGCCGGCCGCTCGCGTCGTAATTCACATCTTTGAGATAGACGAGCAACTTCTCGGCACGCGAATCGTAAACCAACGCGGCGTTCTGAACATTGGTCAATGGCAACGTCAGCTTCGTTCCCGTGGCCGTCTGCCAGGTGCGGCCGAAATCCGCAGTCTCGGCGTAATAAACATTCGCCCGTCCGTTCAAGCCCAGCGGCGCAGGATGAAAATCAAACGCCGTTCCCACGCGCGAGCCGCACGGCCAACTGATTTGATAATCTCCGAGTTCCATCGCGGCGAACAACGCTGGCGCGGACCACGACCGACCGTCTGTGCTCGTCGTGAAATGCAGCCCGCGCGCCGCCTTGCCCGCGCCCGGCGCGTTGTAACGGGTTTGCAGAAACAAAAATCCTTGGCCCGCGAGAAACCACGGCTGCGGATAGGAAAAATTTGTGACCACCACGCGCTCGAACGCATCAATCGAATATGGCTTCGCACTGCGGTGGATGAACGATGGCCGGCCCGTTCCGTGCGACGGCGAAAAGATCCACAGGAACCCGTTGTCGTCCACCGACAGCACGGGATTGTCGTGGGCGTCATCGGTTTTCTTGTTCAGCAATATCGTCGGCCGCGGAACGGTGCCCGTGGCGTGGTCGTAGAACGAAACCATGTGCAGCAGTTGCTGGCGATCCGTCGCATTCGTCGCCGTTGTTCCGCCGTAAACGAAAAATGTTTTCTTCACCGCTTCGCAATAGATCGCGATGGGCGCGTGCTGCTGGGGATACGTCGCGAAGCCGCCGCTGTATTTGTAGCGGTACTCATCGTTGGAAGCCTGATTGAAATACCAGATGCCGCGATAGCCGTCCGCCTTCGGAAAGTTTGTCACGGTCTCCGCGGCAAGTGTGGCGAACGCGACGAGAAGTAGCGCGATGCCAATCTGACCGCCGCGTTTCATAGCCGGCGCAAATGAAATCCACCGTCCACGTTGATGACTTCGCCCGTGCTGAACGGCAGCGCGTCGCTGGCGATGGCGGCGACCGCCTTGCCGATGTCCTCCGGCGTGCCCCAACGTTTGATCGGCGTCAGGCCCTCGGCGATGAGCTTGTCGTATTTCTCCTTCACCGCTCCGGTCATGTCCGTGGTGATGACACCGGGCCGGATTTCGTAAACATTGATGCCGTGTTCGGCGAGCCGCGCGGCGAACAGCGGCGTCAACATCGAGAGCGCAGCCTTGCTCACGCAGTAATCTCCGCGGTTCGTCGAGGCGGTGTAGGCGGAGATGGAGGTGACGGTGATGATCTTTGGTTGGCAGGTTCGCGCGCCGACCTGTTCAATCATCCACTTCGCCGCGAGTTGGGTCAGAAAGTATGGTCCTTTGACGTTGATTGAAATCAACCGGTCAAAACTCTCCTCGCTCGCTTCGAGAATGTCCGCGCGCACGTCAGGGGCGACGCCGGCATTGTTCACCAACAAGTCCAGCCGGCCAAAGGAATCTCTGGTGAACTCGATCAGCTTCTTCCGATCCGCGCCGTTGCTGATGTCCGCCTGGCAGACTTCCGCGCGAATACTTTTTCGGCTCGCCTGCGCGGTGGCGACGCAATCCGCCGCCGTCTGCTGCGCGGCGGCGACGTTTCCCGCATAATTGACCACCACGTCGTGGCCAAGTTTCGCAAGTTCGAGCGCGATGCCGCGACCGATGCCGCGCGATGCGCCGGTGACAAGTGCTACAGGATTCATCTGCTTGAAGGATAATTTTTTGCGCCACGAGAAAAAGGCAAATCTACGCGCACCTCCGCCTTTGACACCGCCCGCCCGCTCCTTATGCTTGCCCCGTGCGCATCGTCAACGTCCCACTCGGCAAGCGAAGTTACGGCATCAAGATCAGCGGGGAACTTCTCTGCCGTCTCGGCGCCGAGTGCGCGCGACTCAAACTCGGCCGCCGCTGCGCCATCATCACCGACACCAACGTCGGCCGTCGCTTCGCCAAACCGGCTTACAATTCCCTCGTCCGCGCGGGCTTCGACCCGTCGCTCGTCATCGTGCCCGCCGGTGAAACCGCAAAGAGTCTCAAGTCCGTTCACACCTGCTACGACCGGCTCGCGCTGCACCGCATCGAAAGAAAATCCTTCATCGTCGCGCTCGGCGGCGGCGTCGTCGGTGATCTCGCCGGTTTCGTCGCGGCGAGTTACTTGCGCGGGATTCCGTTCGTGCAGGTGCCGACCACGTTGCTCGCGCAAGTGGACAGCTCCGTCGGCGGCAAAGTCGGCGTGAACTTGAAGGCGGGAAAAAATCTCGTCGGAGCGTTTTATCAACCACGACTTGTCCTCTGCGACCTCGACACGCTGCGCGCGTTGCCGGAGCGCGAATTTCGCGCCGGCCTCGCCGAGGTCATCAAGTACGGGATCATTCACGACGCGCCGCTCTTTGCCCGACTTGAGCGCGACCTGCCGAAGCTGTTGCGCCGCGATCTGAAAACGCTCGCCGCCGTCATCGCGCGCTGCTGCGAGATCAAGGCCGACGTCGTGAGCCGGGACGAAACCGAGAACGGCGTGCGCGCCAGCCTGAATTTCGGCCACACCATCGGCCACGCGCTCGAAGCGATCTCCAGTTACGACCGGTTTCTCCACGGCGAGGCCATTTCCATCGGCCAGGTCGCGGCGGCGAAACTTTCCGCCAAAGTTTCCGGCCTGCCCGCGCGCGATGTCGCACGCATCACGGAATTGTTCAAACGCGCCGGGTTGCCGACCTGCGCCAAGTTGAACGTCCGCCAGCGCGTGAAACTTTTCTCCGCGATGAAGCTCGACAAAAAGGTCAGCGGTGGTGAAATCAGGTTCGTGCTTGCGAAACGCATCGGCAAAGTCGTCTGGGGGCAGCGGGTGACGCCAGCCTTGATCGCCCTATCTCTCGACGCGCACATCTCCGACTGAATGAGCGCCGTCAGCGAAACCATCGTCCGCGAATATTTCGAGCTGCACGAATTCCTCGTCCGACAGCGCCGCAAATTCATCGCGCAAACCAAACGTGAAGACGACGACATTGATTTCTTCGTCCTCAATCCGCTCGCCCGCCAGCGTGAGGGCGAATTGCCCTTCGTGCTGAGTTCGGTGGAACTGCCGTTCATCGCCCGCGCGATTGTCGTGGTGAAGGGCTGGCACACGGAGACGTTCAGTTCCGCGCGGCTGGCGAGCACGCCGGAGATATTTCGATTTGTCGGGACGAAAGCTTTTGCGCAAGCCGCAAAAGTTTTCGGCGAGAACGGCAGCCCGATGAAAATCCTGGTCGTCCCCGCGCTGCCCCACGACGACAAAGCTCGCGATGAAAGCATCGCCGTGCTTCGTTCCAAAGGCGTGGATGCGGTGATTCCGTTCCGCACCATGCTCGCCGACCTCGTCGTGAAGACCGAGGTGAACCGGAATTATCAGAAGTCCGACCTGCTCCAAATGATTCGGATTCTGAAGAACTACGACTTCTTCCGCGAACAGCAGATGGAGTTGTTCAAGTCGAAGCGGCGAAAGCGGTAGGCTTTGCGGCGCCGCCTTTCGGATTCAACCTTCAGGATTATCCAAGAGTTGCTGCAGTCGTTCCGCCAGGGGTGACGCGAACCGGTCGCGCCAATCCGCGTCAATCAATCCGACCTCCAACAAATCGCGAAGATGCGTCCGGTCTTTGTCGCGGAACGACGTTAACTTCATCCGAACCAACGCCTCCAGGCTCACCAGCCGAAAGGTCGCGGCTTCCTCGGATTCGTTCACGTCAGGTGACGGAACGGGATTCTCCGGTCGAACCTTTTCACCCGCGAACACCACGTGAACGGCGTCGCGCGCGCTGGCATTCGGCCCGTCGAGAAACATGTCAATGCTCTTGACGTGGCGGTAAACAAATCCCGCCGCCGCCAGCGCGGCCTGCGCGGCGGGAAGGTCAGCGCGGCGCAATAAAATATCCACGTCCCGGGTGTTGCGTACGGCGGCCTCATCCACACGCGAAACCCAGGCGGCCACCGCGTTGCCGCCGGCCACGGCGTAGGGAACGCCGGCTTGATTCAAAGCCGCCGTCGCCCGCCGCAATCTGTCGCGCACCTTTTCCACAGCTCGAATCATCCGTTCCCAGGAAACGCCGCCATATTCGGTTGCAAGCATCGCATCGTTCTCTACTTCAAAATCCGCCCCGGCACAAGCACGGCGCTTCCCGCCCGTCACCCGACACCTGACACTTCCCACCCGACACTGCATCAATGCCCGTGCTGATGTTCCTGAATGTATTCCTGCTTCAAGCCGAGTTTCTCCGGCGCGTGGAGAACGAGCATTTTCATGCGGATGTCCGGCGGCACGGTTCGCTTCGTCAGCTTGCCGATCAGGATCATCAAGCCGATGGCGAGCGGCACGGTCCAGATGGCGGGCTGTTCGCAGAGGATTCGTAACAGCGGATGGCCGGCCCAGAAATTATTCAGCGGCGCGAAGCCGGCAAAAACTTTTCCCATCGGGCCTTTGTCGAGTGCGAGGTTGCTCACGTTGGTCAACGTCACGGCGGCGAGCGCGCACAGGCCGCCGGCCAACATGCCGATGGCGGCGCCGCGCATCGTCATGCCGCGCCACCAGACGGACATGAATAGCAGCGGGAAATAACTCGCCGCCGCGATGGCGAACGCCTGGCCGACCATGAAGTTGATTTCCAGCGGCTCAACGAAACAGCCGAGAACGATGGCGATTCCGCCGATGATCACGGCGCAAATCTTGAACGCGCGCATCCGCTGCTCGGATGTGGATTTCGGTTTCAGCATCCGGCCATAAACATCGTGCGCCAGCGCGCCGGTCATGCTCACGAGCAATCCGCTGAACGTGCTCATAAACGCGGCGAACGCGCCTGCACAAGTCACGCCGCTCAAGATCGAACCGAGCACGCCGTACTTCTCCCGCAGAATCGTTGGCAGCTTGAGCACGATGCCGTCCGTGCCTTTCACGCCGGTGAGGCCGTTGTAAAGTTCGGGCATGAGATTGCGTCCCAGCACGCCGAACACGGGCGGGAAGACGTAGAAGATGCCGATGAGAATCATCACCCACATGGTGGTGCGTTTGGCGGCGACGCCGTCGGGGTTGGTGTAGAAGCGCACGAGGATGTGCGGCAATCCCGCCGTGCCGCAGACCAGCGCGATGATGAGCGAGTAGGTGTAGAGCAGCGAATAGGGCTTCGATTCCTCGGCGGAAAGTTTCGCAGCCTTGGCGGCTTTGGTCGTGAGCGGACCGAAGGGATTCAACCAGCTTTCATCTTGCGGAGCTTTGTCAGGCAAAATTCTTCCAGCAGGCGCAATGTTGGTGATCGTAGCACTCGTTGAAAATGCTCTCACAAATCCGGCTTCGTCAATTTTCAATGAGATTTCCTGTGCGGCGAAAGTATTGGTAAGTGCCGAAATGTATTCCTCTCGGTTCAATCGGTTAGTTGAAAACTGAATCAGCTTCGAGCCATCCACATCTCTCGAATGTATTACTTTGCGACCGACCACCATGCCATAACCTTGAAGCAAACTGTGCAATTGGATTGGTGATACATTGTGCTGCATGTTCATCAAAGTTCCAGAAACACGCGGTTCATTGGACAATGGCAGATTAAGTTTTTCACGAACGGATTCCTGAAACCGGTAAAACGCGCTCGGTGGACCTTTGTAATCGACTTCAAAGCCTGCCGAGGATTGAATTCCATCTGCATTTAACTCCAACTGCCTCCCATAATGCCCATACACCGCCATGAGCACGAAGATGGGCACGGAGATGGCGAACATCTTGGCCCAGTATTGAAACGCCTGCACCAGCGTGATGCCTTTCATGCCGCCGAGCGCGACGTTGAGCGTGATGACCGCGCCCACCAGCACCACGCCCACCCAATACGGCAGGCCGGGAAAAATGTAAGCCAGCGTCACGCCCGCGCCTTTCATCTGCGGCATCGTGTAGAAAAATCCGATGAACAACACGAAGCACACGGCGATCTTGCGGAACACCGGCGAGTCGTAGCGGCCTTCGGCGAAATCCGGAATCGTGTAAGCCCCGAAGCGCCGGAGCGGTCCGGCGATGAACAGCAGCAGGAACAAATAACCACACGCGTAACAGACCGGATACCACAGCGCATCGTAACCGCTCGACATCACCATGCCGGCCACGCCCATGAACGATGCGGCACTGAGGTATTCGCCGGAGATGGCACTGGCGTTCCAGCCCACGCTCACGCTGCGTCCGGCGACGAAGAAATCGCTGGCCGTCTTCGAGCGCCGCGCGGACCAGAAGCCCATGAAGACGGTCGCGCCGACGGTGACGGCGCTGAAGGCAAGAATCCACGGATCAACGACCATGGCGAGGATGGGAGGCATGAGGTTAAGCACCAAATTCCAAGCACCAAGCACCAGAGAAGTTCCAAGCATCAATCATCGAACGGCGGCTCGCGGGTGCGATTGGAGCTTGGAGCTTGAAGATTCTCTGGAGCTTGGAGGTTGGTGCTTGGAGCTTTTTCACGGTTGCTTGTCAGTGGGTTGAACTTCTCTCACCTCTTCCTCCTCCAGCGCAATCGAACGCCGGATGAAATAAAACGCAATCACCCAGACGACGGGGACAAACCCGATGCCGAGCAGAAACCACGTGAGCGTGAAACCAAAGACGCGCGTGGCCATCAACTCCGGCGCGAAGTAGTTCGCCAGCGGCAGGCCCAGCAGCACCACCAGAAAGGACAGCGCGCAGACGATGGAGAGCTTGAGTTGTTTCCGCATCAGCGAGTGGAGGAATTCCTCGCTGTGCAGGTGCGGTTTTTCAGGCGTTGGTTTTTGCATGGGCAGCGCGGTGATTAGCAGAACGACGAGGCGGAAGCAATCGAACAAAGCGCGAGGAGCGCCAATCTCCGAATCTGCGTAGCGGCGTCTCGGCAGAGCGCCGCTAACTTTTTGAGCGTGAAGATTGCGGCGCTCTCCCGAGACGCCGCTACAATCCACGACGCGCGTTCGCGAGGAGATTGGTTTCCTCGGGCAGAAGCTTTCCACGTCCGGCGAGGTCGAGATACCTGCGGGCGCGATCCGGCGCGGTGGCGGATTGCAACGCGCCGTAATAGAGCGCCACGCCGGGAATTTCCAGTTGCGCCGGTTTCAGCGCCGACAACACGGCCACGCCCTCCGCGCCGCGACCTTGCAGGTAGAGCGAGTAGGCGTAGGTGGACGCGAACACGGCGTTCGTCGTCGCGCGCTGATAAACTTCGCGCGCGAACTGATGCGCCTGGTTGGTCTGCGAATTCAACAGCAGCGAGACGGCGGCCAGATTATTCTTGGCGATCAGATCGTCGCGATTGAAGTCCACGAGCTTCGCGTAGAGGCGTTGCAATCCGCGCGTGTCGCCGGCGGCGAGGTACGTCTCGTGCAGCGACTCCAGCGCCCAGCGTTCGGACGGAAAGCGCTGGATGATGCTCCAGAGCAATTCCTCGCGCTCGCGCGGCCAGTGCCACTTGTTCGCGAGGCGGGTGAGGATGGCAAGTTGCCGATGGTCCTCCGCCGCCGCGCGCGCCGCCGCGCGCCATTCGTTCTGCGCGGCAAGCGTTTCGCCGAGTTCGCGCAAGCCCCGCGCCAGCATCGCGCGGCGGACGAATTCGGCGCCCGGCCACGTCGCATTTTTCGTGAAGCCGCGCAAGCCCGCCCAATCCGCGCGCGCAATGAACGTGTCCGCGCGCGCCAGCAGCACGGGGGCATTGGATTGCAGCTCGGCAGGCAGCGAAACCAGCCAGCGCTCCGACTCTTCCGCGAGCCGGTGGGACAGCAACCAATTGGCGAACGTGTTGACGGTTTCAGTCCCCGCGGCGCACCGGGCCTCGACTTCGCCGAGGAAGTTTGTGAACGCGGGATCGGCGGCGACCTGCAAAGCGGCGAGGTGCATCAAGCGGTCGTCCAACGACGCCTTCGGGTCTGACGACAATTCGCCGGTGAGCGCGACCGCCTTCGCCAGTTCGCCGTGGCGCGCCGCCGCCAGCGCCAGGTGCCGGAGCGCGTCCTGATGACATTCTGGATCGCGGTAAAGTTGCTGCAATGTTTTCAACGCACCCGCCACCACCGGCGCGTCTTTGGCCTGAAGGTGGAGGATCGCGCGGTTCAACTCGAACAGCTTGTTCGTGGGCTCCAATTCCGACGCGCGGCCCAGGTGCCGTTCGGCCAGCGCGAGGTCGTTGAGGCCGATCGCGACCATCGCCGCCATCTGATGAAAGGTCGCCGTGTCGCGGTTGGTTTCCGAAACGCCGCTCATCATGCGCGCGGCCGGCTCATACTGGCCGAAGAGGATCGCCGTGCGCACGAAGTCCAGGCGATTGGTGAAATCTCCCGGTTGCAACTCCACCACGCGCTGGCGCCATTGCAAGGCGACCGGAGAACGCAGGGATTCGCTGACGGCGGCCATCACGCGACAGGCTTCGGTGTTGGCGCCGTTGATGGCGAGGGCGCGGCGGGCGGCGAGGGTGGCGTTGCGGATGTCACCGGCGGCAAAGAACTCCCGCGACTGCCGGACGGAATTCTGTTCCTTCCAGTGACGATACTTTGGAAGCGCGAACCAGAACCCCGCCGCCGCCAGGACAACGAAAACCACCAGCAACATCAAACCGCGCTTCACCATCGGGAGCATCGCTGGCATCGTGTCAGAGGGGATTGATTTGTCAAATCGGCGCTGAGCGCGCCCGTCCTCGGGGGGTGCGATTAAAGCCGGGTGCGGGTGAGCGGGTGCTGGCGGTATTTTTGGACTGCGGTGGCAAGTCGGACGCGACACCGCTTGCGAGCGAACGGGGCGGGTGGCTCATTTCCCTCGCCGTCGTCGGGGCCAAAGCGGTGTCGCGTCCGACTTGCCACCGCAGTCCATAATGCCCTCACCCGTTTTTAATCACACCCGTCCTCGGGCGCAGCAAGTCACCTACGCATGAAGGTTGGGGAAATTGGGAGGCCTTCTGACGCTCCACCTTGCTGTGGCCGAGGACGGCCACACTCCGGGCTTTAGCGCGCCACGCGGCTGCGCCGCCAGCGGAGAATCTGCGCGCCGCCGAGCAGCAAACCAAACGCGCCCAGCGCCACCGTCACCGGTTCGGGCACGACGCTGATGTCCAGCCCCCAGCTCGCCACCGTGCTCACGTCCCCGCCCGCCATGTCCGCCAGAAACAACGTCCAGTTCCCGTCCGCGGTCGTGGGGTTGAAGCTGGTTAACAGCGCCGTCCGGCTGTCCGAATCCAGCACCGTCGCCGGATCCACATTTCGTCCGTCCGGCCGCCATTGCGCTCCTCCAGTGATGAAGCTGGCGTTGTAGCCGCCCACCGTTTGATACGAATGGATGTCAATGGTCTCCGCCGTTTGATCATTGAAGGTCACATTCATCCCCGCGTCGCCGTAGCCGAACGCATCGCCGCTCGTCTTGCCGACGCGATTGAGCAACACGGCGAAACCCGAAGAGTGAACGAGATAGCCGTAAAGGTCGCCGTTGTAACCGCCGGTCACGTTCAGGCGCACGTTCACATCCACGATTTGCGACGTGTCGTTCAGGCCGAGCGTAAAGGAGTTGGGCACGTTGCGTGTGTCGCTCCAGCCGGTGACGTTGCCGTCCGGGATGACGCCGGCGTTGTTGAAGCCGGTGGAGAAGTTGTAGGTGTAGAGCGTGGCGTGCGCCGCGCCCGTGAGCGCCGCCAGCAACAAGACGCTGAAAATTCTGGTCTTCATATTTGGTTGTCTGATTAAAAAGTTTTGGTCAGCGCGCGAGCGAACGATAGAACCGCATCGCGTTGGTGGCCGTATCGTCAATCACCGTCCATTGACCGAGGCCGCTGGCGGTGTTGGTGCTGATGGCTTCCCAATCCGTCAGGTTCGTGCTGAATTCGGTGACGTATTCGTAACCCGGGATGCCGGCAAAGATGAGGGTGTTCGTGTTCGCGCCGGGAACGTTCACTTGCAATGAAGTGATGGTGTTCGTGCCGCTGACCGGCGCGACGTTGATGATAACCGTCCCAAGCGTGACGCAACCTTGCGTGTCCGTGACTTTGTATTTGAAACTGTCGGTCACATTCGGAGTCGCGCCGCCGGGATAGTTGATGAGCGTCAGGTTGGTGGACAATGTGGCGCCATTGGTGGAGGTCAGGTTGGCTCCGTCCGTGCCGATGCCCAGCAACGAGATCGTTTGCAAGAGCGTATCGCTCGCGTTGGTGAGGAGGTTGGCGATGTTGATCTTGATGGCGGCGCTGGCGCCGCGCGTGTAGGTGGCGGTGTTGGCAACAATCGTGTTGACGGTGATAACCGCGCTGCCCGTGCGGTCACCCGCCTGGGCGGTGCAATTGGCGTCGGTGAGGTTCGTCACCGTGTAAGTAAAGCTGCTGGATGGGCTCACGCTGCGCGAGGCCGGGCTGCTGGCGACACCGGTTTGCGTGATGCCGTCGGACCACGCGACATTCCACGGCCCGGTGCCGGTCAGGGCCGCCTGAATGGTGGTTGAATCGCCGCCGCAGAGCGTCGCGCTGCCGCTCGCCACCGAGGTCGGACGCGCATTCACGGTCAGTGTGGCTGAACTGGAAAGCAGCGCGCCGCCGCACGTGGAGACGACCACCTGATACTTCGTGCCGCTGTCGCCGATGGTCAGCGTCGGCGTGGTGTAAGTGCTGCCGCCGTTCCCAGAGACAATCGGTTGATCCCCCGTGTCCTGGGTCGCAAAGTTGCCCGTGCCGTTGCCCGCGTTGTCCACATAACCACCGACGAGGAAGTTATTGAAGTAGAAATTGTGGTCGCTGCCGCCGGTCACGTTTTGATTGAACAGCTTCAACTTCGCAATGCTCCCGGCCGCAAAGGAGCCGGTGTAGGTCGTCGTCGCCCCACCGCAGGGCGTCACGATAAGCGTATATGTGTTGCCCAACCCGAGGACGAATTGGACCCTCACACCGGTTCTTTGGAATCCGACGGTCGTATCCTTTTCCGTGCCGTCGTTATACTTGTAGAAGGTCGCGCCACCCAGGAAATAGAACTGAAGCAGGTCGGTGCCGCCCGAAGTCTGGAGGCTGAATCCGACCTTCTTGCCGGTTTCCACGTTGCCGTTGTCAATGTCAATGCTGACCACCTGCCCGGCGGTCAGCGCCGTGAAGGTGCGCGTGGCGACCATGTCGCCACTGGTGCCACCATAAATCCCCAGCGCCACTCCGCTGGGGCTGTTGATGTCGTTGGCCGAGGTGAAGGTGGTGCAGGCGGGATCCCCAAAGTTATTGTCGGTGGAACTGCCGCGGAAACTGGTGCCGCCACTCGCCGTACTCGTAGCCCACGCACTGCTCCAGCCGGCGTTGTTCGTCTTGCTCCAAGTGTAGTTGGTGCTGCACAACCCGCTGCCGGCGGCGACTGAGAACGTCGCCGTTGAACCCGCGCACGCGGTCTGGTTTGCCGGTTGGGTTGCGATGGTCGGCGCGGTAATGGTCTGCACCGAGATCGTCCCGTCCACCGTCAAGTTGGCCAGGTTCCAGGCCAGTCCCGACGCCAGACTCGGCAGGGTAATCGCAGTAAAACCACCGGCAATCGTGCCGTCAATCAAATCAAAGGAATCACCGGCGGCAAGGGTGCCGGCGAGATTGGCGACGGTCAGGTTTCCGCCGAGCGTCACCGTGCCGCTGCTCATCACAATCTTGTCTGCCGTCGCGGCGGTCTTGTCTATCTCCATGCTGGTCGTGCCGGAGAGCGCCAGACTGCTGCTGAAGGTGAGCGTGCCGATGGAAGTGCCGGGGGCGAGTGTGCCGCCGGATTGAATGGTGGTCGGCCCACCGACAGTGCCAGTTCCGCCGAGTGTAGCGCCAGTTGCCACCGTCACGGTACTGCCTGCGGCGAGCGAACCAGGACTATTCACGTTGAGCCGACCCGCACTAACAAGTGTCGCGCCGGTGTAGGTGTTGACACCCGACAAATCCCATGTACCGCCTTGCGTCTTGGTCACTCCGCCAGTTCCCAAAGCAATAACGCCAGTTACAGCTTTGGTACCGCTGGCGTTGGCGCCGCCGGCGAGAGTCAGTGTTTGTGACGTGCCAGAAAATGAGGTGGCAGCGCTGAAGGTTCCGGAGGCGCTGGAAGAAATCGTTATCGTTGCGTCTGCCGTAAGAGTAACGGTACCGCTTAGCGTCGGAGTTGCACTGGCAATAATAGCGATGGCACCAGCATCCGCGCCGCCCGCTCCAGCTATGCTAAACGGCTCGGCGCAGGTAAAGGTGACCCCCGCGCCGGTGAAAAGAATCTCAGCGCCACTAGCAACGCTGGTATTGCCAGCCGAGGTTCCCAGCGCCGTAGCTGAACCGACCGAAATGATTCCCTTGGTGACGGTCGTAACTCCGTCGTACGTATTTGGGCCACTCAGCGTGAGGGTGCGCGTGGTCGCGTTCGCATTCAATCTCGTTAATCCGCCCGGACCGGCGATTGTGGACGAACAGGTCGTGCTGAGGACCGGCTCTGAGGTCAGCGTGTGACCGGTGCCCAAGTTAATCGTGCCGCCAGTGCCATTCAGGTCCTCGATCGTTTGCGCGGTATTATTCAGGTTGACCGTTCCGCCGCTCACTGTGACGTCGCACACCGCGCCACATAATGCCCCGCCAGCATTGACCGTCACAACTCCGGTTGTGTTGGTGAACTTGCCGCTGTAGGTGTTGACGCCGCCGAGAGTCAGTGTGCCGGAACCAGTGTGGGCCAACGTGCCACTGCCTGACATCACCCCCGTAAAAGCGGCTGGGGTGGTGGTGCCGTTGACAGTCAAAATCCCGGAACTCGACGTCGTGGCCGTCACGCTGCCATTACCGGTCAGCGAGTTCACCGTCTGCTTCAAAGTTGAACAATCAAAAATACCAGGACTGGTGACGATGAGATCCGTGCCCGTGGGGAAAGGATTGTTTATCGTCCGGCACCTGAGGGTGCCGTTATTGACGGTCGTGGATCCTGAATAGGTGCTGGCGGTGGCAACCGCCAAAATTCCGGCGCCTGTTTTTGTTAAAGGCCCCGTTCCAGAGATAATGGTACTGCCACTAATGATGTTGAGAACTGCTGCCACGGTGTGCGAGAGCGTCCCCCCGCCGGTCCCCAGAACGATTGTTTGATCAGTATCAACGAAGGAGCCGCTTGCACCCGCGTTACTGTCCTCCATCGTTCCGCCGTTTATAGTTATCACCGAGCCAGCAGTTGCCGACAGCCGGAAGGAGCTGTTAATGCTCAGTGTGGTTCCCGAACCGATCGTAACCGACCCGGCCCCAATAGTAATGGTGCCGGTCAAAGCGATGTTTCCCTCTTCCACAGTCAGTCCTGTGTAGGTCGCGGTCCCGGCCATAGAATATGTGCTGGTGAAGGTGCCGCCCGCTGAGAAGATCGCCCTGTCGGTGGTGGCCGCGGTTACGAGAGTTCCGCCGGTGGCATCCACCGCATAAAAATTGGCCGTGGTATTATCGAGTGTGCCGGCGCCCCCTTTCCACCATTTGTCTGCCGCCGAAACCGGAATTACGGTCATGGCCGTGCATAGGACGAGAAGAAGTCTGAACATGAATCGTTTCATAATCGCATTGAACGGTTGAGAATGGAGTGAGGAAATCATTTGAAAACCAAGCCTTGAACTGGAAATTGGTTCCGCGGATTCGCGGCAGAGGACAAGTCGGACACATTCGACGGTATTCGCACAGTTTCTTACCGGGTTTACTTGCTGTAGCTGGTTCGCGCTCATCCTGAAGATTGTCGGATTAAAGTCAAGCTGATTTCCGAATCTATTGAGACGTCGCGTGAAAAGTCTGAATTCAGAGCCGCGCCAGTTTCTGGATTCGCGCCGCCTCTACCACCGACACCGGCGAGACTGACAGCCGCGAGTTGCGCGCGAGCACCATTTCTTTGAGCGCCTTGTCGGCTTTGATCGTTTGCAATGTCACCGGTCGCACCAGCGCTTTTACCGGTGCGAGGTCGACGCACGCCCAGTCACCTTCCTTCGCGGTCGGATCGGGATAGGCCGCTTTCACGACCTTGGCCACGCCGACGATCTCCTTGGTTTCGCCGCTGTGACAGAAAAAAACTTGGTCGCCGGTTTTCATCGCGCGGAGATTGTTGCGCGCCTGAAAATTTCGCACGCCAGTCCACGCGGTCTTGCCGTCCTTGACGAGCTGCGACCACGGATAGGTTTCGGGTTCTGATTTCACCAGCCAATAGTTCACGAACCCAACTTGGCGATGGCCGCGCCCGTCGTCACGCGCAATCCGCCGGTGCCCACGCAGCCGCATTGACCTCCGCCGGGTTCAACCCCTACATTCCGCGCCATCAGACATCCCAACCATGCCCGCTGATGCGCCACGTTCCGCCGGCCCCGACCCCGACCTGAAGGGACGGCGCGAGGACATCCACCAAAGTGTGTTTCGCGCCGCGCGCGGGCTGGCGATCATCATGGCGGCGGTGCTGGCGCTGGCGGCGGCGGCGGTCATCCTCGGCGCGCGCGCGGTGCGACAGGAACAACGCGCCGAGGCCGCGGAACTTGCCGTGCGCGAGCAGTTGTGCAATTCCTACCTCGCCCAAGCCCGCGCCACCCGCCTGACAGGCCGCATGGGCCGCCGCACCGACGCGCTCGTCGCCATCAGCAACGCCGTCGCCATCCGCCCTTCGCTCGAATTGCGCAACGAAGCGCTCGCGAGTTTCGCCCTGCTCGACGTGGCGGATCGCGGCGTGTCTCTGCCGCCCACCGAACCCTCCATCGCCGACTTCGATCGTGCGTTGACGCGGTATGCTTTCGCGGACAAGGACCGCAAAATCCATGTGCGCAGCCTGGCGAACCAGCAGGAGCTGTTCACCCTCAATGCGGGCGCGGTGGTCCCTCCGGCCGGCGGGGCGGTGCAAAATATTTTCCTCAGCCCGGACGGGCGTTATCTAGCGGCGCGTTTCCGCGGCGGCGCCGTGGTGGTTTGGAGCGTGGGGGATCAACAGGTGCGCGTTCGGGCAGGACTTGGCGCGACGAATCGTCTTCTCGGCACGCTGTTGTTCGACACGGAAGCCGGCCAGGCAACCTTCGCCAATGCGGATCGCGACGGCGAGATTTCAACCTTTGATCTGGCGACGGGGAAGGAACTGTGGCACGTGCCGATCAAGGTCGCGGCGCGCTATTTCCGGTTCAAGCCGGGCGACAGGAACGTGCTGGCACTCGCAACGGATCAACAGGTCGAACTGTTGCGCGCCGACACTGGCGAGTCGCTGGCGGTCTTTCCCCATTCGACGCGCGTGGGTTTCTTTCTTTGGGCGGAGGAGGGGCGGCGCTTGTTCGTGGCCTGTCAGAGTGGTGAGGTTTACGACTGGAATGTGCCGCGACAATCATTTCGCGTCTTGAGCGGGCACGGCGAAGCTTGCCTGTCCCTGTTGCCGCTGCCGGAGCGCGGCATGTTGCTCACCGGCTCGCGGGACGGGACGAGCCGGTTTTGGGATTTGAACACGGGCCGGTCGGTCTTGGAAATGCCGCGCGGCATCGCGCAGCAATTGGAGACGGACGGCGCGCGCGTGGCTTACTGGCAACCGGGGGTCGGCTACGGCGTCTGGGAAATGCGCCCCGGCGCAGGCTTCGAAGACCACCCTACGGATCCCACTCAAGGCGCGTTGCTGACTTTCGATTTGTCGCGCGACGGTCGCTGGGCGGTGGGAACGCAAAACAAGGGATTTCATTTTTGGAACCTACGCAGCGGGTTCAACGAGTTCGTTCCCGTGACGGATTTGTTTTCCGTTCGCTTCGCCACGGACTCGCAAGCACTGCTGGTCGGGCGGGAGAGCGGGTTGGAGTTGTGGCCATTCGCGCTGGCCAGCGCGGCGGGCAATCAACCCGCGCAACTCCGTTTCGGCGACGTGAAAAAGCTCGCCGCGCCTGGGGCGAAGGGCGTCCACGCATTCACCGCCACGCCCGGTGGACGGACGCTCGCGGTCGAGGCCGGAGATTATGTGATGAGCGTCGTGGATGTGGCGGGCGAGCGACCGCCCGTCGTGTTGAAGGAAAAACTGGCTGGCCGCTGGACGCGCGGCCCCGCCAGCGCGACCGGCGCGGGACGATTCGCCCTCAGCCCGGAGGGCCGCTGGCTCGCGCAGGGAATGGGATTTGGTCCTCATCCAGTCGTGTGGAGCGCCGTGACCGGTCAACGCCTCGCGGAACTCGATTGCGACACGGGCAATGTAAGTTTCAGCGCTGACGGCCGGCAACTCCTCGTTGCCACGACAAAAGCATTTTACCTTTACGCGGTCGGCGATTGGAAGCGCGTGCGGCAATTGCCACGCGACGAGCCCAGCAGCACCTTCGGCGTGGCGGCGATTTCCGGCGACAGCAAGTGGGCGGCGATCACCCCGACGCGGCAAATCGTGCGGCTGGTGGATTTGCGCTCCGGCGAGACGCTGGCCGATTTGCAATCGCCCGACCGGCAGGCGATCAACAGCCTCCGCTGGTCCGCCGACGGCGACACGCTGGTGGCCGCGATGGCCAACGACAGCTTGCACGTCTGGGATCTGAAATCACTCCGCGGGCAACTGGCAGCGTTGAATCTGGATTGGGCGCAGGATGCCACCAACGCGACGGAAGTCGCACTTTCGACCGCGCGACCGCGCTCGTGGTTGTCGCCACTCGTCATCGGGCTGGCGTTTGTGGCTGTGGCGACAGTCGCGAGCATGCTGCTGTTGCGACGGCATCGGGCGATTGTTCGCGAATATCTTGCCACGGAGGCGTTGTCGCGCCAGCGCAGCCGCGAATTGGAACTGGCCACGGTCGAACTGGCGCACAGCCAGAAGATGCGCGCCCTCGGAACGCTCGCGGCGGGCATCGCGCATGATTTCAACAACCTGCTCTCCGTCATCCGCATGTCCAACAAACTCATCGCGCGCGAAACTGTCGGCAACGCGGAGGTGCAGGATAACGTCGCCGACATCGAGCAAGCCGTGTTGCAGGGCAAGCACGTCGTCGGCTCGATGCTCGGTTACGCGCGCGAGCCGACCGACGACGGGCAGTCCGCGGATCTGGACGAGGTCGTGGAGGAAACGGTGTCGCTCTTGAGCAAGGAATTTTTGTCCGGCCTCGCGCTGACGATGGAATTGGATCGCCACACCCCGCCGGTGAAGATCGGGCGCGGGCGATTGGAGCAGGCGCTGTTGAACCTGCTGGTCAATGCGTCGGAAGCCATGCAAGGACAGGGCAAACTGAAGATTGTGGTTCGCCCGCGCGCCGCGTGTCCCGAGGTCTTGCTCGTGTTGCGACCGCACGCCGCGGGGAGTTATGTCGAGTTGAGCGTCACCGATTCCGGCCCGGGAATCGCGCTGGAGATTCGCGACCGTATCTTCGAGCCGTTTTTTACGACCAAGCGCACCGGGACCAAGGCGGGAACAGGACTGGGTTTGTCGCTCGTCTATTCCATTGCGCAACAGGAGGGCCTCGGCTTGAAGGTGGAGAGTGAACCGGGCGAGGGAGCGACGTTTTCGTTGTTCATCCCGACAGCGCCGGAAAAAAGTGGGACTGTGCGCGAGACGCACAGTTCCCAAACCCAAACGCCGCCGTAGTATGGCGACGCAATGTCCGCCCGTCTGACAAACATGGCCTCGATACTGATAGTCGAAGACGACCCGAAGCAGCTCAAGCTTTACGGGAAGGCGTTGCGCGGCCACAGCCTCACCTGCGTCGCCACCGGCAGCGCCGCGCTCAAGGTGCTCGCCTCCACCAAACCCGACCTCATCATCCTCGACAACATTCTCGACGAAGGCGAGAAGGGCGTGGATTTCCTCCCGCAGGTCAAGGCGGCGGCGGCGCACGTGCCGGTGATCTTGATTTCCGGCACATTGAAAATCCGCGAGCAACTCGCCGCGCTCCAAGGCCCGCGTGCCGCGCATTACGTTTTGGAAAAACCCGTGGACCTCGATGAATTCGACAAGACCGTCGAGATTGCGCTGACCGAATGTGGCCTCGGCGAAACCGTCGCCGCGCTGCAATCGCTCGAACGCGCCGAGAAGATCGAATCCTCCGAGCCGGATCGTCGCTTCACCGAACGGCTCGCGCGCCAGCACGAATTGATCAAGCGCCTGCGCGGCGCGAACGAGCGCCCGAACATTTCAGCGTTTGCGCGCGACTTCGACGTCTCGCGCAAAACCATCATCCGCGATCTTCAGGATTTGATCCGCCGCGGCCAGTTGCCCGAGGAACTTTATCCCGAGTGGCGTCAGGAAGCGGACGCGGACTGATTTTAGATTTGCGATTTTAGATTTTGGATTGCGCGAAGTTCGGCCGCCGCCGTTTGGAGTCATCCACCGGCGGCATTTTGCTTTTCAGCGTGGGACGGACGCCACCCCACCCCAATCCAACATCTCAAATCCAAAATCGCCGGTGTGCCCCACACGCACACCCCTGTGCGCGGGTCGCACAGGCGACGATCCAGCGGCGCGTGTTAGAATTTCGCGCATGATAAAACACATTCGTTCCTTCCTGGCGGCCATTTCATTCACTAGCGCCATCCTGCTGGGGCCGCCGCAATGTGCGCTAGCCGGCTCGCACACTTGGAGCGGCGCCACCAGCGGTAACTGGAGCGTCGCCGGCAACTGGTCCGCCGGCGGCGTGCCCACGTTGGCGGAGACGAATTCATTCACGTTTCCAGCCGGAGCGACCCGCACGCTGATAACGAACAACATCGGCGCCCTCAAGGTCAGCGCGATTACTTTCTCCGGGAGCAACTACATCATCCGGGGCTCCTCCACATTCACCGTCGAGCTGAACCTCCTTAATTTTATTGCGTCAGGCGGATCGAACACGATCGAATCATCCCTCAGTTTCGTGTCCATCGGTTCAATCACGGTCGGCAGCAGCAGCACACTGGTCTTGGCCGGGGCGTTGAGCGGAACTAACGGCCTGTCTAAATTTGGCGCGGGCGATTTGTTCTTCCGTGGCGCGGCGTCGAACCCGCTCAGTGGCGGGTTGAACGTCAATTCCGGCGCGCTGCACTTTCAGAAGACTGGTGTCGCCAGCCCCTACAGCGGCAACAGCATCAGCATCGGCAGCACTGACGTGGGCGACCCGACGCAGCTTTTCCTTTACGCGGACAACCAGATTCCGGACGGCGCGGACCTCAATCTCAATCCTTCCGGCGCGCTGTATCTGAACGGCTTCAGCGACATCGTGAACTCCGTGACGATGCACTCCGGCTACCTTGACACCGGGGCCGGCACGCTCGGCATCGGCAGCGCCCTGAACCTAAGCCCGCGCTTCGTCGGGGGCATCACCTACGAATCTCCGACCCTCTACGGCATACTCGAATTCCACGGCACGGCCTGCACGATCTCGGTGTCCAGCAACCTCTGCAGCATCGACGCGAGCGTCGTGGAAAACGGCACGGTGACAGCGCTCAACAAGACCGGCTCGGGCACGCTGCGCCTGAAGAGCGCCAACACCTTCACCGGCCAGCTCAACATCCAGCAGGGCGCGGTGCAGGCGGACCTCAGCACCTCGCTCGGCTCCGTTGCCGGCAGCACGGTGGTTTCCAACGGCGCGGCGCTCATCATCAGCTCGGGCGTCAACACCAGCGAACCGCTGGTGCTATCCGGGCTGGGCACCGACGGCCAGGGCGCGCTCAAGCTGACCGGCGGCACGGGCACATGTTCGGGCACCATCACCCTCGGCAGCGAGACGGGGGTTAGTGTCGCAACCGTCAATGCCACGCTCAACCTCGATGGCCCGATCAACGGTGGCGGGGGTATCCGCAAGTTCGGCGACGGCGCGCTTTTCTTCAACGGTTTCGGCAACAACGCTTTCTCCGGCGCGTCGTTCGTCGCGAAAGGCAAACTCACGTTGAACAAGGGCGCGAACGTCCGCGCCATCGGCTCCGTGACCGTGACCAACGGCGCCTCCCTCGTCTTCATCAACGACGAGCTGATGGACAACGCGGGCGTGCTTTCCATCTACACCGGCGGCAGTGTCAATCTGACCAACCGCAACGAAACCATCGGTGGGTTGAACATGGGTGCTGGCGTGACGGTGGACTCCGGCACGGGCACGCTGACGTTGCTGGGCGACACGTTCGTCGGTGCGCCTTACTCGACAACCAACAGCATTTTCGCGGTGGTGAAGGGCAGGCTTTCCCTCGGGGGCGCGTTGCGCAAATTTTCGAGCACCCCGGGCAGTTCGGCTCTGACCTTGGACTGCGAAGTTCTCAACGGCAGCGGCACCGGCGGCATCTGGCTGACGAACGGCAGCATCTACCTGTTGAGGTCGAACTCGTTCAGCGGCCCGGTCATCATCAAAGGCTTCTGCGGCGTGTCAAACTCGTTTGCATTCGGTGCGCCGGGCGGCGGCGTCACCCTCACCAACGAACCATTCACCGGGACCACACTGGCTTTGCTGTCGCCAACCATGACCGTGACCGGGGAAGCACTGACGAATTTGAGTTCCAGCTATCTTGCATACGCTGGCACGAACGCGTGGAACGGTCCGATTGTGACATCCAACAACCTCGTCTTTGATGGAGGTGTGCCCGCCAATCAAATGACCGTGGACGGTTCGATTTCCGGCAGCGGCTCGCCGTGGGTCTATGGCGGGACGCTCCGGCTGTTGCAGGCCAATTCTTACGCCGGAGTCACGGAAGTCTATGGCGGTCCGCTGGTCGTGCGGCATCCGCAGGCCCTCGGCACGTCCGCAGGCGGAACTTTGTTGAATGAAGGCGCGACGCTGCGGTTGGAACTGCCCAACGGCGCGGCCATCACCAACGAGTCGTTGACCTTTGAATACAACGGGCTGACCGGACACATGAACAACCTGATCCTCGTCGTCGGTGCCGTGTCGAACACTTGGACCGGGCCGATCACGCTGCCCATTCCCGCGCAGGTGCGCGTGGAAGATGGCGCCGGCACGTTCGTCATCGCCAGCACGATCAGCGGGCCGGGTTCGCTGGAGAAGCAAGGCCCGGGCAGTCTCATCCTCGCCGGTTCAAACGCCAACACCTACTCCGGCGAAACGGTGGTGTCGGACGGCACGCTGCGCCTGAACAAACCCAACGGCGTGCAGGCCACCGGAAATCTCACCGTCAATCATCCGGGCAAAGTCGTGTGGGCCGCGAACGAGCAGATCGCCAACACGGCCACGCTCACACTCAGCCTCTACAATTTCGGAGTCACCAACACGCACGCCAATCTCGGCAACCACACCGAAACTTTCACCCAACTGACGATGACCAATACCGGTGCCAGCCTGTTCGCTTCGTCCGGGGGCACTTTGAACTTGCTGGGGGACATCACGCTGGCCAGCGGCGTCATGTTCATCGATCCCACCCTCGTGTTCCCCGCCGGCACCCACCAGATCACGGGGGATAACAACGCCTACGCGCACTTCTTCGGCTCCCTCCGCGAGACGGGCGGCAGCGCGGGTTTGAAGTTCACCGACTGCGATGTGTTCCTAGCCGCATCCAATTCATTCTCCGGTCCGCTCGTCCTGGATAATGGCCAGTTCACCATCCAGCACCCCGCCGCCCTCGGCACTTCCGCCGGCTCCACCACGCTGACCAACTACAGCCTGCTTTACCTCGATCTGCCGGCGGACGCCGTCGTGGCAGGTGAGGCCTTGATTCTGGCGACCCTTCCGATCCCGGATTCTGGCTATGAGATCCGAATGTATAACCACGTCACCAATACCTGGACCGGTCCGATCACCATTCAAGAACGCTGCAGAATCTTGCACTACGAAACGGACGGGCGGCTGGTCGTCACCGGGCCGGTGACTGGCACGGGGTCGCTCCTTTGCAGCACGGCCGGAACACTCGTGCTGGCGGGAAACACCACCAACTCGTTCAACGGCTTGACCGCAGGGCAAGGTTCGGTGCGTCTGGCCAAGCCACCCGGCGTCCCAGCCATCGGCGGCGATGTGCTGATTGAGGCATCATTCAGTCCCTTGCCGAAGGTCATCCTCGATGGGCCGGGCCAGTTGCCAGCCACGACCACCGTGAACATCGGAGCCGGCGGCACCTTCGATCTGAACGGCCACGCCACCACGATCCGGCGGCTGCTAGGCGCGGGCACGGTCAACATCGGCACCGGCACGCTCACCTTCAGCAACTCGGTCGCGCAATACTCGGGTTTCCTCGGCCTCATTCAAGGTGCGCCTGGAAGCATGAACCTGGTCCAACAAGGCATTGGCCAGCAGCGGGTCGGCCTGTTTGCTCTCCAAGGCTCCATGTCTGTCGCTGGCGGCACCATCATGATGGACAACGGTTCGATTGGCGCGCTGGACATCTCCGCCGGTGCGCTGATGGACATGTATGCGCCGGTCGCCCACTTCGGCTCGCTCTCGGGCGCGGGCAGCATCTACACCGCCGGCAACGGCATGATCTTCGTGGGCGCGAACAATCTTTCCACCACCTACTCCGGCGTCATCTTCGGCGGCAGTCAGACGAACATCGTGAAGGTCGGCACCGGCGTGTTGACGCTCACCGGCACAAACACGGACACCGGCACGACGTTGATCCAGAACGGCAAGCTCCTGGTCAACGGTTCCCTTCGCGGCTCGGTTCGCGTCCAACCCGGCGGCGTCGGTCAGTTCCCCACGCTCGGCGGCGTTACCACTCTCGGCAATGTCGTAGTAATCGGCATCGGCGCGAGCATCGCTCCGGGAGCGACGACCAACATCCCGAGCTACGGCAAGCTCACCGTCACCAACATCGCGATTGTTGACGGAGCGCTCTACCTCTGCGAAATCGGCGGCACCAACGCCGGCGTGAACCTCGACCAGATTGACGCCAAGGACACGTTCACCTTGGCTGGCGTCTCATTGACCAACGGCGCGGCCAGCTTCACCGCCTTCGGCGCGGGCGTGGTCAGCAACCGTTACGCGGTGGTGAAATCTTTCGCTCCCGTCAACGGCACGTTCCAGGGCGATCCTGAAGGCGATTACATCTACCCGGCCGCCGGGCGGCTGATGCAGATCACCTACCTGAGTGCGGGCGGCAAGGAAATCTTCCTCACCGATCTCGTGCAAGCCGCCAACTCGCACATCGGCGGCATCACCATGCAAACCAACCGGCAGACTACGTTGACCGGCACCGGGATCATCGGCGCGACCTACATCATCGAAGCCAACACCAATCTCGCCATGGCCAACTGGCTCAACATCGGCACCGTCCAGCCGAACTTCAACGGCGACATCACCTTCACCGACACGAACGCGCCGGCCCTTTCGCAGCGGTTTTATCGCTTCCGGCAGCAGTGATCGGGATGCAGGGCCAAGGCGTCCACCCGACCAGCGTGGTCGAGATAGACTTGGGCCGACATGAGATTACGGTTTGAGATCGGAACCGCCACACGCTGCAATGTTCGGCGGCGTGCCCGCCGACCATCCTTCAGCCCGGTGGACACGACGCGAAAGAATTTCCGATTTACGATTTTCGATTTAAGATCGGGCCGTGATTCTGGCCGAAAATCTTGCAGCCATACAACAACGGATTCGCGCCGCGTGCGGCCGCGTCGATCGCGAGCCCAATTCCATCACGTTGCTCGCGGTGACCAAGACACATCCGCCGGAAACCATCCAAGCCGCCGCCGATCTCGGGCTCTTGCTCTTCGGCGAAAATAAAGTTCAGGAAGCGAAAGCGAAAATTCCGAACTGCCCCGGCAAAGCGCGCTGGCATTTCATCGGCCATCTCCAATCGAACAAATGCCGCGATGCCGTCGAACTGTTCGAGATGATTCAAAGCGTGGACAGTCTCGCGCTCGCGCAGGAAATCAACAAGCGCGCCGACGCCGCCGCGAAGACGATGCGCGTGCTGCTCGAAGTGAACGTCGCGGGCGAAGCGAGCAAGTTCGGCTACCAGCCGGAGCAAATGCTCGCCGAGTTGAAGGAGTTGAACGCGCTGCCGCGGTTGGAAATCCACGGACTGATGGCGATTCCGCCGTTCACCCCCGTGCCGGAAAAATCCCGGCCCCATTTTCAAATGCTGCGCGAGTTGAAGGCCCGAGCCGAGACGGTGCTCGGCGCTCCCCTGCCCGTCCTGAGCATGGGCATGAGCGATGACTTCGAAGTCGCCATCGAGGAAGGCTCGACGATGATTCGCGTCGGCACGGCGCTGTTTGGTCCGCGCGCGATGAAAGGGGATTTGTAAATGCAACATTGGCGCGAACAACACCTGAACGGTCGGCTATCGCGCCAGCGTCCTGGAGTGCGGTGGGTGAGGGTTGGGGGCACACACCGCTTTGGGAAGGCAACGAACATCCAATGATCCAAAGCGGTGTCATCCCCGTTCCCCGCCAGCCACCGCAGCCCGCTCGCGATTTATCGGAGTCCAAGACCTCGCGGCCGTTCGAGCACGCATGAACATTCCAACCTTCTACGACACGCACGCGCATCTCGATTACCCGGACTTCGCTAAGGATTTTCCCGACGTGCTCGCGCGGGCGCAGGCGGCGGGCATCACGAAGATCAATTCCATCGGTACGGATTTGGAAAGCAGCCAGCGCGCAATCGCTCTCGCCGAGAAACATGCCGAGGTTTTCGCCGTCGTCGGCTGGCATCCGAACGACGCTCTCGCCGCGCCGGACGACCTCCGCCCTGCCCTGCGCGAACTCGCGAAACATCCGAAGGTCGTCGCCATCGGTGAAACGGGTTTGGATTATTACCGCTTGCCGACTTCGCAGAATCCTACCGCGCGCGCGGAGACTTCCCCCTCTCCCCGCAGCGAAGCGCGGGGAGAGGGCCGGGGAGAGGGGCTACCGAGCGGTGGGATTCCAGAAAACAAAAAGCTCCTCCTCTCCCCGGCCCTCTCCTCCGCTTCGCAGAGGAGAGGGAGTGCCGCCGATGACGAGCGCGTGAAGCAAAAGCAGGCGCAAATTTTCCAGCAACAACTCGAAGTCGCCGCCGAACTCGGCTTCAACGTCGTTGTCCATCAGCGCGGCGATTGCTTTGCGGACACGCTGAAAATCTTCGAGCCGTTCGCCGCGCGCGTCCGCGCCGTGTTCCATTGCTTCGCGAGCGATGCGGCGACGATGCAACGCGTCATCGCGCTCGGTTCGCTCGTGAGTTTCACCGGCATCCTCACGTTCAAGAACGGCCAGAACATCCGCGACACGCTCGCCGCGACGCCGCTGGACAAGTTCATGCTGGAAACCGATTGCCCGTTCCTCGCGCCCGTGCCGTATCGCGGCAAACGCTGCGAGCCGGCCTACGTGAAGGAGATTTCCGAAGTCGCCGCGCAGGTGAAAGGCTGTTCCCTCGCCGACCTCAGCGCCGCCACCTGCGCCACGGCGAAGAAATTCTTCCGCGAGCTTGGTGAATAACGCTTCAAGACTACTCGCCGGTCAAAAAGAGAATTCCCATTGCTCTTCTGAAATAGGAGGAGCCGGAACAGCCTGAATGCTTTCGGCTCTTTCCTCAAAAGCATCGTACTGGAGACGATCTTCCAACCAAGCGCGATACGCGGAGATATTCTCCTTCAGAAATCCATCGAGCGGTTCGCCCGGAACAGTTTGGTGCTTGACCCATTTTGGCCAGAGCCTTCGGTGTCGGATGAGCTTTCTGCGCTTATGGGTTTTTAGGAAGGGGTTTGAATCTACCAAGGTCAGCTTGGGAAAGTATCGCTTCAACAATTGCGCATGTCGAGTTCCACCAACTGCAATCAGATGCAAATCTCGTCCTATTGCATCGCGAAAATTGGCAAGGTCATGGATGGATGCTATTGCGATTTCTTTGATTTTCCCGCCCGTTTGAAATTCCCTGACAACGTGGGTGATCTGTTTATGATCCAGAAATGATTGTTTCCAATTATTCCAATCGGCTTTCGTCGTTGCGTGTATGTGCGGAATCACATTTACACCAGATGAAGATAGGTATTCCGTAAGACGAGACATTCGCGCAAGATTCCAAAGAGAATGTGTCCGGGGAGCATCGGAGAAAAACGAAAAGTTTGGCGTCGTGATGGCCTCGATGTTTAGTTCGCGTAGTGCAGGACCGACGTCACAGCTCTCGGCGTTCTTCCAAAACCGCTCCAGAAACCGATCCTCAGCGACGGAGGTCAACACGACTTTCGTGTTTCCGGATAACTTCAGCGTTTTGCGAAAAGCAATCGGATCAAGCTCGATAGGACCATAGCCGCCAGCCCTGCGTCCTTTCACGACGCAAAAAGTCGGCACCGCCACCATCGGCTCAGCCAAATCTCCCGCTCTGTCATGGCCGTTGTGGATTTGCGGCAGATAGAGCGGAAGATTGAGACCCTCCGCCATGCGAATGTTCTCCAAGGGTTTTGGCGGCCAACCGCCAACTTCGCGAAAGCGATTCCAAAACTGGTTGCGGTTTTTCGGGCAAGTCCAATCACATCGTTCTACATCACAGGTCAAACATTTTTGGAAACAACCCCAAAGCGCCATTTCATCCAAACCGCCACATTCGGGGAATTGGGCACAGCTGGCACATCCAAGAAATGGAATTAGTTTATTCTGCGGTCGCTGGGGTGATAACACGTTGCACTCCTTCTGTCAGAATGATGGAAAAATTGCCATCCAAGCCAACATCGTCTTCTACGCGACCCATTACGCACTTGCCTGCGCGCGGATCTACCTCAAACGCTTCGAGAAGTTCGTTTGCATCTTCACCTTCAATCTTGCCAATGACGTGTGACTCCAGCCAAACCTCTACGCCGCGTTTGGTACGAACCACAGCCACATCATCGCCAACGCTCAAAATATTTCCATTTGTCGCTCGGCACGTGTAACTGTGATGGCAGATAAACGGCCTAGACGAAAACAACTCCGGCGTCATTAACCTCCTCCGGAAAGCGTCATTGCCGTGGGTTCTGAATTTCTTTGCAACTATTGATTGGATGTTTTCACCCATAAGTGATCTCCTTCGTGACGGGTTCGTATTTCCAAAAGCGACCTTCTTTATATCGAGTGGTCAATCTCAAACGAAACAACTCCGCGAGCCGATTGTTCCAAGCAGTAACATTAACTTTTTCATCCGGTGACTGTTCCGCCAGTGATGCAGCGGTCGCAGGTGCCGAACTTTGAAGAAGTTGCAGCGTTCTTTTCAAAGAGCCGTCAATCTCCCCGTGAAGACGGCAGGCTAGCAGGCCTTTCTGGGTATATTTCGTGGCCTCCAAACAGGGAAACCATTCACTACGACAGACAATGGTGAGTTCTTCGCCAAGGTCTTCAGAGAGATTGTGAACAACAGGAAACATCGACAACTCTGAATGCGTCGTGGAACGCACATTTTCCTTTGCCAACCCCAAAACGGCCGCCTTGAAATAACTCGCCGTTGCGAAGTCAACTCCGTCAAAATTCAGTATGACGACCATCTGATCAGATTCGCCCGCATCCTTTAGAACAGCTTCCGCAGCACGGCTTCGGTGCTCTTCACCGACCGTCGCACCAGTTAAGAATTTGGAGCGTCCGGCAAAATCTTTTATCCTCAGTTCAATCATCGCGTCAGATAGTCATTCATTTAATCAAATGAGTCAAGAAGAAATTTCTCTCCTTTGTTTTCCAACTCACAGCTGACGAAAAGCTGGAAGCCGCCCATTGCAGCGACGGATTTGGTTACCGCGGTTTTAGGATCAGTCCGGCCCTCCAAGGTTAAAACCGAATTACCGCTCCGAAATCGCATTTGACCATTGCAGCCTGTGAGCGCTCTATGAACCTGCTTAAATCCGTCTCCGTGATTGGCCGATGCCCGCGATGTCGCGCCGTCTTGAACGACCGCCAGAATGGCTTCGCGTTCCGTCGTTAGATGCTTCCAAGCGGAAGATTGAGACAAACTTTTCAATATCCCCTGCCCTACGTCGGCCACAGCAAAACACATTGCCCTCGACGTGACTTGATACGCAACGATTCCATGCGCGCGGCCAGGTTGCTTGGCGTGCTGGACGATATTGTCGGCCATTTCACCGAGGGACACTGCAATTCCCCGTCCCAACTCTTTGCCGAATCCGGCTTGTTCGAGTGATCTTGAGAAGCGCATTTGAAACTGCGTATTCCGGGGGCTGTCGGACAGTGATTCCGATTTCTGTCGGACAGCGTTCCAATTTCTGCCGGACACCGTTCCGATTCATATCGGACAGTGTTCCGGGCTGAGGTCGGACAGTTTTTGGGGCACATTGGAATGCTGTCCGAC
>SIBJ01000161.1 GCA_009695195.1 Pedosphaera sp. | reverse complement strand
CGGCGTTGACTGCCAGACAGCAGATGTGAAAATCCAGCGAGGAATGGAGTCGTTTGTTTCATGCGCCACTTTGAAACAACTCGCTCCAAGGATCCAGTTATATTCGCGTACAATTGCTGACGCGTTTTTCCTTATCTAAGCGCCATTCGTTTGCGGGCACGAATGTTTTTGATTCGCTAGGCCGTTGCGTCAGCACCACGGACAACGTGGGCAACTCCAATCTGTTCGCCTACGATTCGCGCGACAATTGCGTTAGCGCGACGGACGCGAACGGCAACGAAACGGTTTATGCCTACGACGGCCTGTCCCGCCCGATGAGTTCCACGAGCTATCAGGGAGCGACGACCACCATCGTCAGCAGCAGCCAGGTTGCGTATGACGACAACGACCGCTGCACTTCCAGCACCGATGCCAACGGCAACGTCACGCTTCACGCCTACGACTCGCTGGATCGCCCCACGCAAACCACGCAAGCCGATGGCACGCCCCACACGTTCGTCTGGAATTACCGCAGCGATCTGATCCAGGAGACGGACGCCAATGGCACGGTGATTCTCCACGCCTACGACCTGAACGACCGCTGCATCTCGAACAACGTCACGCCCGGCGCCGGCGTGGCCACCACGACAACGTTTGAGACTTTCGCGTACGATGGCACGTCACGTCTGGTCGCCGCGACGAATGACGTTTCGCACAGCGAGATTGAATACGATTCGCTCGGCGATGTTCCCGACAATCATCACGACGGCTGGAATGTTTTGAGCGCCTACGACAGCGTCGGTCGTCGCACCTCGCTCACGTATCCCGGCGGGCGCGTGCTCACCTACGCCTACGACGCGCTCGACCAATGCACGAACATCGTGGAATCCAGCGCTTCGCTCGCGAGCTTCAGCTACGACGGCCAGGGCCGCGTCGCCCGCGTCAGTTACGCGAACGGCATGAGGACGCGCATTTTCTACGACGGCATCTCCGGGGTGCCGAACGCCTCAGGGGATTTCGGCCACGGCCAGGTCAGCCGCATTCTGCACGCGATGAGCGGCGGCTCGCCGCAGATCAGCGAAGTCCGGCTCGCGTGGGATCGCAACGGGAACAAAACGAAGCGCGACGACGCGATTTTCCCGCCGGCCATCCCGCGCACGAACGCGATGACGCTGACGTATGACGCCGCGGATCGCCTCACGCGCGCGACAGTCTTGAGCAACGCCGTCCCCGGGCGCGACACAATTTACGGATTGGATCGCATGGGCAATCGCACGAACGTCACCGGCGCGGCGAGCTGCTCGGGAGATTATTTTCTGGACGGTCTCGTCCCGGGCCCGCTGGATTTTCAGATGAACCAGTACACCACCACGCCGTGCGACGCGCGGAGCTACGATGACAACGGGAATCTCGTCAGCCGCAGCGCGGGGCCGGGATCGTCCTTGAGTTACACCCACGACTACGCGGGCCGGCTGGTGAGCGTGAGCGATTCGGGCAACCCCGTCGCCAACTACGCCTACGACGCGCTGGGCCGGCGGATTGCCAAGACCGTTTTCTCCGGCGGCCTGCCACCGGTGACAACGCAATTCATTTACGACGGGGACGACGTGATTGAAACGCGTCAGAGCGGCGCGCTGATTGACAGTTTCATCCATCGTGTGAGTGACCGTTATCTCCTCGGCCTGCGCCATGCCGGCCAGAATTATTTCGTCCACGCCGATGATCAAGGCAACGCGCTCGCGTTGACTGATTCCGCCGGCGTCGTGGTCGAGCGTTACGATTACGACGACTATGGCGCGGTGACCTTCCTGACGAGCGACGGCACACCGACGAGCGCGACTTCATCCCAGGTCGGCAACGTGTATCTGTTTGGCGGCCTCCGCCTCGATGCGGAGACCGGCCTGCAAAACGACGACGGCGGTGGTTATCTGGAAACGGCGACCGGACGTTACCTCCTGCGCGCCGGTGTGCCGCTGCGATTCGACACCAGCGCGGCCACCTACGCCGGCAACAATCCGTGGAGCGGCGGCGGCGAACCGTTGGGATACGCGCTCAATGCTCATGTGGCGATTTGCCAGCATGTGATGGACGGCGCGATGAAGAAGGGAACGGTCAAATTCTTCAACGAAGCCAAGGGCTTTGGATTCATGGCGGGCGGCGGCGAAATTTGGGTGGTCTTGGGTGCCGGCGGTCCACCGGGATTCCAGGGTTACGTCATTAAACCAGGCGCTTCGCAAGGCCCGTCAGCTGCCGGTGAACCGGAGAATTCGATCAACGATGTGAACCGTTGATGGTGGATTGCTGGGTCGGCCCGGGCGGCACCGGCCCGGATTCGCCGCGGGAAATACGGGCTGACGCGGCGGCCGTTTCAGCGTAGTGTGGCCGCAGTTCTCGTGACCACAAGACGTTTGCAATGGTCGGTTTGGTTTTCCGCGCTCGCGGTGTCGGCGCACGCGCAGACCATTCCCAGCCAGATTGATTCCCTCCTCTCCGGCGCGGCGGTCGCGGGCAATTCGTGGACCATCCTCGTCGAGAACACCAGCGGCTCGGTCATCTATTACCAACGCAATCCCACCACCGGTCTCGCGCCGGCGTCGAACACAAAAATGTTCACCACCGCGGCGGCGTTCGGCTTGCTCGGCACGAACTACGCCTTCCAGACGCGCATCCATCTCAACGGAGCGTTCGCCGCCGGCGTGCTCACCGGCGATTTGAATCTCGTCTGCGAACACGATCCGACCTGGAACACCTCGGTGTTTTCCGGCAACGCCCGCAAACCGCTCGACACGATCTCCGCCGCGCTAAAGTCACTCGGGCTCACGACGGTCACGGGCAACGTGCAGTGCTACGGCCTGTGCGCTTACAACTTCGGCTCCACGGACGATCTCGCCGCGACGACCACCGCTGCGAAAAACCTCGATGCCGCCAACGCGTTCGTCGCGGCGCTGAGCGCGCAGGGCATCACCGTCTCTGGCAGCGCACTCGGACAGACCGGTTTCAGTCCGCCGGGCAGTTTGTTCTACACCTACTACTCCACGAACAACACTTACGGCGGCAAACCGCTGCGGCTCGACGTGGCGTGCATTCCACTGTTGAAGCCGAGCCACAACGTGATGGCGGATGGGTTGCTCCGCCATCTCGGCTGGAAACTTTCCGGCACGGATTCGTACACGGCCGGGCGCAATCAAGTCATCCCATGGCTGAAAAATTCCGCCGGCCTGAACACGAACGGCATCGTGATGAACGACGGCTCCGGCCTCTCGCACGGCAACAGTTTCTCCGCGCGGCAAACCGTTTCGCTCGTGCGCTACCTGCTCGCGGCGTTTCCAAGTTGGGACGACGGCCTGCCCATCGGTTGTGTGGACGGGACGATCAGCGGTCGCTTCTGCGGCACGGATGGCTCGGGCACGGTCCACGCGAAGACCGGCTCGTTGAGCATCTCCATCGCGTTGAGCGGTTACATTGACAACCCGTACGACAACCAGCGCTACCTGTTCTCTTTCATCGGCAACAAGACGAGCATTGACCAAACAGCCACGCGGCAGGCGATGGACAATTCCGTCGTGCTCTTCGGCGCGCGCGGCGTGCCGCTGAGTCCCGAGTTGACGCAGGTCATCAGCCGGCCCAACGGCACGTCGCTCAAGCTCACATGGTCGGACGAAGGTTTCATCCGCACCGGTTATCGAGTTTACGCGAGCGCCGACGGATTGAATTTTTCCGCGCTCACCGATGTGGCGACCAACATCCACACTTACACCGAGTCGGGATTGGCGACCGGCGCTAAAAAGTTTTACAAAGTCTCCGTGCTCGGCAGCGGCGGCGAGAGCAAGCCGTCGCGCATTTACGGCGCGCAGGCCGGCGGCAATCCGCCGGTGCTCCTCGTGGACGGCAACGACCGTTGGCAGGTTTATCCGGCGCGCAATCCGAACTGCACGAACCACAGTTTCGCCGCCATCGCGGGCCGGAGCGTGAGCGGCGTGGCGTTCGAGTCGGCGAATCACAACGCGGTGATTGACGGCACGGTGAAGTTGACCAATTACGCGGCGGTCGTTTGGCTGCTTGGCGAGGAGTCCACGGCGGACGAGACGTTCTCAACAGCGGAGCAAACGCTCGTGACGGATTACCTCGCCGCCGGGAAAAATCTTTTCGTGTCCGGCGCGGAAGTGGGCTGGGATTTGGACCGCGCCAGCGGGCCGACGGCGGCGGACCGGAATTTCTACCGGCAACAACTCCGTGCCGCCTACAGCTCTGACGATGCGAACACCTATGCTTTCGCTGCGACGGCCAGCGGAATTTTTTCCAACAACGCCGCCAGCGGTTTCGACAACGGCACGAAGGGAACCTACGACGTGCAATATCCCGATGTGCTCGTCGCGACGAATGGCGCCAGCGTCGCGCTCACCTACACCGGCGGCACCGGCGGCGCGGCGGCGGTGCAATACGACGGCGGCCCGGGCGGCCCGAAGGTGGTGAACTGGGGTTTCCCCTTCGAAACGATCACGAACTCCGCCGCGCGCGACGCTTACATGTCCGACGTGCTGCGCTTTTTCGGCGTGCTCCCGCCGCCGGCGTTCACCGCGGCGCAGTTCAATTCCGGCGCCAACACCTTCACGCTCACCTGGTCCGCGAGCGCGGGACTGCGTTACCGCGTGCAGTTCAAAACGAATCTCACCGACGTTTCCTGGCAGACTCTCGCCGGGGACGTGACGGCGACCAATACCACGGCGGTGAAACTCGATGCCCTCCCCGCCGGCACGCCGCAGCGGTTTTATCGCGTGCTGCTGGTGGATTGAGGCCGCTCGTCGTTGTTTCCAGCGAAGTCATTGGGTCGCAGTTCGTCACGAAGAGTGCGGCGGGCAGGGGACAAAGCACCAAGCTCCAACTTCCAGAGAAACACCAAATTCCAAACCCCAAACCTCAAGGCCAAGTGCGCGCGGCGACTTGGAGTTTGGTGCTTGGAGATTCTCTGGAGCTTGGTGCTTGGATGTTGGAGCTTTCGTCCTCCGGCAACGCCAACAAGCCATGATAACGTCTTACGGTGGCGGCAACGCTCGCGGCGGTTTCGGTGGAGTCACGTCCACGATCGGCGGAGCGCTGATCTCGTGTTCGGCTCGTTGCGCGCGTTTTCGCAACGCAATCACCGCCACCACACATCCCGTCCACGTCGGCAACATGTCCACGAGCGGAATGAACTCGACGACGAAGGTCGGCAGGAGGAGAACGTGAAAGCCCAGCAACCCGATCGTCAGCGCCATCGCCACCACATCAATGACCTCGGGCGCCACCGGCACGGCTTGAAACGGGATCTGCAATGCGTCCGCCGCCACCGCGACGACCAACGCGACAATCATGCGGGAGCGGGTGAGGGCGGGAATTTTGAGGAAAGCTTTCAATCGTTTCGCCCGGGTTTCAGTCACGCTTCAGGCGCGCCTATTTTCGGCCGCCATCGAGGGTACGTCAACCTTTGCGGAGGCAACGAGGCCACACAGTGTGCATCTGGCAGGTTCCCCCCGGTTAGTGGTTCCATAGGTGGTCCCAGTGACCGTTTTGGCGTGCCTCGATCACGGCGCACAGATGACGCAAGCCCAGCGGCGTCCAAGATTGGCCACTGCGTTTGAACCGGCCTTGCCGTTGCA
>SIBJ01000160.1 GCA_009695195.1 Pedosphaera sp. | reverse complement strand
CGGACGCGACACCGCTTTGGCACCGACGACGGCAATGGCAATGAGCCACCCGCCCCGTTCGCTCGCAAGCGGTGTCGCGTCCAACTTGCCACCGCAGTCCAAAAATACCGCCAGCACCCGCTCACCCGCACCCGCCTTTAATCGCACCCCAAATCAGGACACTGCGAAACATTTGCTTTCATCATCCGCCCGTTTCTGGTTTCATGTGCGTATGGAGCGCCGAGCACCGTCTCGGCTCGTTGACCAAAGCCGTGAATCGAGCCGAGGCGGTGCTCGGCGCTCCGCAAACTGTTTACAAACTATGGACTCATTGCCGACTGTTTTACTAAAGCCGGGCGAAGCCGACCGGATCGTCGCGGGCCACCCGTGGGTTTATCACTCCTCCATCCTCCGCATGACCGCGCAAGCCGGCGATGGCGAACTCGTGCAGGTCAAGGACCACCGCCAGCGTTTGATCGGGACTGGCTTTTACAACTCGCGCTCGAAGATCAACGTTCGCGTCCTCGACCCCGACCGCGTGGAGGTGGACCAACAGTTTTTCGAAGATCGGATCAAGGCCGCGATCGCCGTGCGCCAACGACATCTGCCCAACGCCACGTCGTTCCGCGTCGTGAATGCGGAGAGCGATTTCCTCAGCGGCCTCATCGTGGACAAATACGAGGACGTGCTCGCCCTCCAGATTTCCGCGCTCGGCATGGAGAAGCGGAAAGACCGCATCGTCGCCGCGTTGCAAAAGATTTTTTCCCCACGCGCCATCATCGAGCGCAGCGACGTGGCGTCGCGGAAGTTCGAGGGCATGGAGGAAGCGAACGGAGTTCTCGTCGGCGAATTGAGCGGGCCGGTGTCCGTGAACTTAAACGGCCTCAAGTTTGAAACCGATCTCCTCGCCGGCCACAAGACCGGCATGTATCTCGATCAACAGACAAGTTATCAAGCCGTGGCGCAGTTCGCGAAGGGCGCGCAGGTGCTCGACTGCTTTAGCTTCCTCGGCGGGTTCGGTTTGCACGCGGCGCGCGCGGGCGCGGCGCACGTTCACCTGCTCGACCAAAGCGCGGACGCCGTCGCCGCTTCACTTCGCAACGCAACGGCCAACGGATTGAAAGACAAAGTCTCCGCCGAAGCGATCAACGTCTTCGACTGGTTCAAGGCCAACGCATCGGCGAAACCGCACGAGCGCGTCGTGCCGCGCTTCGATCTCATCGTGCTCGATCCGCCGTCCTTCACGCGCAACCGCGCGTCCGTGCCGGATGCGTTGCGCGGCTACAAGGAGATTCACGTCCGCGCGCTGAAGCTGTTGAAACCCGGCGGCACGCTCGCGACGTTCTGCTGTTCGCATCACGTCCACGCGCCGCTGTTCCAGGACACAATCCTCTCCGCCGCGTACGACACGCGCAAAGTTCTCCGCCGCGTCGCGACCTACGCGCAATCGCCCGATCACCCGATCATCCCGATGATTCCCGAGACGGAATACTTGAAGGGCTTTGCGTTCGAGCTGGTGAGGTAAGAACCCGGATTGAACAGAAGCAAACAGAGGAAAGGGAGTTCCCCACTACTTCACGCCTCCGTTTCCTCCGTTTGCTCCTGTTAAAATCAGTTGTCCGCCGCAGTCCGTCCCGGTGAATCGAAGCCGTGCGTGGCAAAATCAATGATCGGTAAGAACATCGCGACCACGATGCTCCCCACCACCACCGCCAGAAAAACGATCATCACCGGTTCGAGCAGCGACGTCATCGCGCTAACGGCGTTGTCCACGCGCTCGTCGCAGTCGTTGGCGATTTTCAGCAGCAGGTCCGGCAGCGCGCCGGTTTGTTCGCCCACGTCCACCATGCCGACGATCATCGGCGGGAACACGCGCGACGATTGCAGCGGCTTTGTGATGCTTTCGCCTTCCTTGACGTTGTCATGCACGACGGAAATCAAATTGCTCACGACGACATTGCCCGCCGTCTCCTTCACGATGGTAAACGCCTGCAACACCGGCACGCCGCTGCCCAGCAACGTCCCGAGCGTGCGCGCGAACCGCGAGATCGCCGCCGCGCGCAAAACTTTTCCGATGACCGGCAGGTTCAGTTTGAATTGATCGAAAACTAATCGCCCCCAATGCGAGCGCACGAACAGCAGCGCGCCCATCCACAGCGCGAACAGCGCGCCCGTCACGAGCAACGCGTGATGCCGCACGGCGTCGCTGATTCCCAGCACGAGCACGGTGAACGCCGGCATCGGTCGCCCGCCGCCCAGGCCATCGAACACGCTGCGGAAACGCGGCACGACGAAGACCATCATGATCGCCATGATCGCGGCGGCCACGAACATCACGGCCACGGGATAAACCATCGCGGACGTGACCTTGCCCTTGATGCGCTGGGCCTTTTCCTGGAACTCGGCCAGCCGGACGAGCGCGAGTTCGAGCGCGCCGGACGCTTCGCCCGCCTTGACCATGTTCACGTAGAGCTTGTTGAAAACTTTCGGGTGCATCGCCAGCGACTCGGAGAGCGAACTGCCGCCTTCGATGCTCGCGCCGAGTTCACCGATGACCTGTTTGAGCGTGGGATTGGTTTCCTGCTGTTGCAACACGCGCAAGCCGCGCAGCAACGGCATCCCCGCGTCCACCAGCGTCGCAAGTTGGCGCGTGAAGACCGACACCACGGCGGGCTTCACGCGTCCGCCGAACAAGAGCACGCGCGCCGCGCGGGATTTGAATTCCGCGAACGGCCTGGTTCGCGCCCGCGTCATCGTGCCGCGCCGCTCGTGCCGCGGCCGGACGCGCGTAGGGAACAGCCCCATTTCCTTGATGCGTCGCAACGCCTCGCTTTGACTGGCGACTTCCAACACGCCGTTGCACTTGAGACCCGCCGCGTTGACGGCTTCGTAAGCGTAATTGCTCATAGGCTTCGGTGGGTTTGACCGGGCCGGTGGGAATTCGTCACGCAGTTGCTGAACGCCGGTTTGCTGCCACAAGTTCCCGTGGTAATGGACCTCCCGTTCGGCCACCTCCCGCACAACGCCACGCTCCCCGTCGGCGCGCACATCACGCTGGATGCGACGAATGGGAGGCTTATCGTGAGCCAAGCCGCCGTCGCCTGAAAAGTTGCCTCGACACCAAATGCCTGTGCGCTATCTTCAAGCCATGATTGCGACCACAGAGACTTCCCCAAAGGTCTGGACGGAGGAGGAATTGCAGTCGCTCCCCGAGGACGGCTTCAACCACGAGATGGTAAACGGCGAATTGGTTATGAGTCCAAAGAACAACTTCATCCACGGACGCATTTGCACTCGATTGCTGACCGCGATTGAGAACTTCAATCAGCAACACCGCCTCGGCGTGGTGCTGGATTCGAGCACTGGCTTCTGGATGTTTAATCGCAATTGCCGGGCGCCGGACATTTCCTTTGTTCCGCGAACGCGATTGGAAACCCTGAAATTCAAACCGTCTTCCCGGAAGTTTTTTCCCGGCGCCCCCGATTTGGCTGTCGAAATTCTTTCGCCGAGCAACTCTCGGTCTGAAATTGATGCCCGCCTCCGCGATTTCTTTTCCAGCGGTACCCAAATCGCCTGGCTTATCAACCCCGATACCGACAGCGTCGAAGTCTGCCGCTCCTTGACGCAGCGCCGCCTCATCGGCCCCGGCGGTGAACTGGACGGCGAAAATCTGCTGCCGGGCTTCCGTTACCCGATCAACGATTTGTTCAAGGAATGGGATTGGGAGTAGCCGCACGCGAACTGCCGCCGAAAATTCCCGTGGTGATGGACCTCCCGTTCGGCCACGTCCCGCACAACGCCACGCTCCCCGTCGGCGCGCACATCACGCTGGATGCGACGAATGGGAGGTTGATTGTGAGTGAAGCGGTGGTTGGGTGAAATTAGATCAGCGAGATGGTTCAACGCTCGCCCTCACCCCGACCCCTCGGACTGAAATCCCGATTCGGAATCGGGACCGGGGAGAGGGAGAATCTTTCGCCGCCGCCGGTGAATTCGGTCTCCTCAATGTCATCGTGCGGTTCAGTGCGAAGTCAGAAAACCGGAGGAAGCACGGATGGCTGACGATCCTTCAGGACGCGGCGCCAGCGACTCCCTCTCCTGGGGGAGAGGGCCGGGGTGAGGGCGGTCGTCAAACCAAATTCCTGCTGCGCTGCCTGTGGTGATGGACCTCCCGTTCGGCCACATCCCGCACAACGCCACGCGCCCCGTCGGCGCGCACGTCACGCTAAGTGCGACGAATGGGAGGTTGAATGCTCTAAATCACTTCTTGAGCCGGTAAAATCTCTGCCCGCCGCTAATTCCGTTGGTTGCCACATAATTCGCCCCGGAAACCACCGCTGCGGGAGCGTTCGTTACCCACGCGCCGGCCAGGTTGAGGTTTGTGCTCGATTGCAACGTGTAGCCTGGCCAGTTGGTGGACCAGGATAGGATGAGGTTCGTGGTGGACTTCACCAAGTTCAACATTGGCGGAGGCACAGAGACCGTCAGGTTGGCCACTGCACTGGTAGTACTGCCAAAGTTGTTCGTCACCACGACTGTGTATGCAGCAGTGGCATTGGTCTGCACATTGACAATCTGATAGATGTTGTTGGTTGCCCCCGTAATCGCCGCCGCATTCTTGCGCCATTGATAGCGGAGCGGTGCTGTGCCGCTGGCCTCCGCGAACAGATTCACATTCGTCCCAATCACGACCGATTGCGAAAGCGGCTGTGTTACAATCGCCGGCTTGGCGTTAACCACCAGTGCCGCGTTGGTGCTCGTGATGCTGCCGGCGAGGTTGGTGACCATCACGCTATAATTCCCGGCATCACTGACTTGGGCGTTCGGGCGGCTGTAGCTGTTGTTGGTGGCGCCGTTTAGCTCCTGCCCGTCTTTGCGCCACTGGTAATTCAGAGGTGCGGTCCCAGTGGCAGTTGCCGTAAAGGTTACATTCGATCCCACCATCACCGTTTTGGCGGCTGGCTGCAAAGTGAAGGCCGGTGGTACCAGCACCGTCAGCGAGGCCACGGCACTGGTGATGCTTCCCGCTACATTGGTGATCACCACGTTGTAATTCGCCGCAGCGGTGGTTTGTGCGTTCGTGATCATCAGGTTCGAGTTCGTGGCGCTGGCCACGTTGACCGCATTGCTCCGCCACTGATAGCGCATGGGTAATGTTCCCGTCACGGTCACGCTGAAACTGGCATTGCTTCCTCGCACCACCGTCAAACTCTGCGGTTGAGCGGTGATGTTGGGTGGCACGGTCACCGTCAAAATCGCATTCGAACTCGTAACTGATCCAGCCATGTTGGCCACGATCACTGAGTAGGTGTCTGCGTCGTTGGTTGTCACATTCACTACCGTCAGCATGGCGTTTGTGCGGGCGTCCATGACGATTCCCCCTTTCCGCCATTGATAGTTCAAAGGACTCGTTCCTGTGGCTGCCACGCTGAACGAGACACTCATTCCCGCCACGACTACTTTGTTTGTGGGTTGGGTCGTGATGGCGGGGGGCACATCCACCGTCAAGGTCGCCACGGCACTATATAGACGCGCATAAGTAATTCGACAAGAGTTCAGCGAAAAGGTGCGATGAGGTTATCAATGTGGCGCGGCTCCTTGCGCACTTCTTCAAAAGTTTTGACCAGCGCCTTGCAATGGCTTTCGGAGGTTTCAAAAAACCGGTTGTGG
>SIBJ01000050.1 GCA_009695195.1 Pedosphaera sp. | reverse complement strand
TGCTTGCGCGATGCCCGGATGCAACGGATAGATTTTCCACTTCGCCAGCCATTCCCACGCGGCGGCGGACTGTTCAAACATCGCGGAGATTTCGCCCGCGGTGATGATCGTCGTGCGGATGACGTCGGAGCGATGCCGGCGGAAAAACTCCGTGGCCGGGCCGCGTTGTTCGCGCCGGCGCTCTTTGAGGAGGTCGCTGACGAACGTGGTGTCGGCAATCATGGCCGGTTGGAGCGCCGCCCGCGGGTGGCCAGATAAGAGTCCACCTTCTTGACGTCCACGTCGGGAGCGGGATCGGCCCAGATGCGTTCGGCCAGTTCGCCGCAAGTGTCCGCCGGAGCTGCCGACACTTCGCGCTCGATCAAAAAGCGTGCGTGCGCCTCGGCGTTGCGATGGTTGGACGCGGCCACCTCCTTGAATCGCTCAAGAACTTCTGCGGTCAGATTGCGGACAACGATGGCTTTCATCGCCGTCATGCTATCACGGAGTAATCGTTTGGCAAGTTGCGCTCTGCCGGGACACCGCTACGGTTGATTGGCCCGCCAAACCAACCTTAAACCCTCCAACGTCAGATTCGGTTCGACGGTGGAAATCTCCGGCAGTCGCGACGCAATCAACTTCGCGTAACCGCCGGTGGCCACGACGGGCAACCGTTTCGTTTTCAACTCGCGCTTCAATTCCGCGATCAGCCCGCGAATCAATCCGCGATACCCATGCACCGCGCCCACCAGCATCGCCTGCTCGGTGCTCTTGCCGACGGCGGTTTTGATTTCGCGGATGCGGATGCGCGGCAGCAGCGCGGTTTTCTCGTGCAGATAATCCGTCATCGCCGCGAGGCCGGGCGCGATGATGCCGCCGACGTAATTGCCGCGCGCGTCCACCACGTCGAACGTCACCGCCGTGCCGAAATCCACCACCACTACCGGGGCGCCGAAGCGATGCCGCGCCGCGACTGCGTTCGCCAAACGGTCCGGGCCAATGCTGTTTGGCTTCGGATAATCAATCCCCACGCCGCGCAAAGTTTTCGACGTGAGTTCAAGCGGAGCGCCGAGCACCGTCTCGGCCCGTTGGTGATTTTTCATTCGAGCCGAGGCGGTGCTCGGCGCTCCGAGTTGCCGGATTGCCCGACGCACGAGCGGTGTTGCATGCGGCACGACGCTGCAAATAGCGACGCCGCCCACCACCGCCTTGCCGACGAAGCGCGCGAGTTGCGCTTTGGCTTTCCCGGTGAACCACGCCGCCGTTGGAATATCTGCTTGGCGCACCACGCGCGCACCGTTCGCCAGGCCGACGTGCGTGTTCGTGTTGCCGATGTCGAAAAGTAAAATCATGGGGAGAATAACGAATGTCGAATGACGAATGGTGCGATCGCGGGAAACCGGAAACTTCGTTTCCGTTGTTCACGTCCAAATTTCCATTCGTCATTCGTCATTCGTAATTTGGCTTTCATTTCTCCAGCGTCACATCGCCACCGATGATGCGTTCCAGGTGACCGTGTTCGGTTCGCACGAGCAACGCGCCATCGTCATCCAGCGATTCGGCGCGGCCACGAATCCTTCGTTCGCCGATGGAAATCGTCACCTGCTGGCCGATGGTGGTGCAACGTTCTTCCCACTCATCCGCCACGTCCGAGAAATGTCCGCCGCAGACGCGCGCGTAATCGCGGTCCAGTTCGCGGAGGATCGCGGTTGCGAGTTCGGCGCGCAGCACCGGCTTGCCCAACTCTGCGCGCAGCGAGGTGGCAAGCTTCCGCACGTCGGGCGGGAATTCGCTGGCCGCCTGATTCACATCCACGCCGATGCCGAGAATCAGGTGCTTCACGCGGTCGAGTTCCGCGCTCATCTCGGTGAGGATGCCCGCAACCTTTTTCCCGCCCAGCAAAATGTCGTTCGGCCATTTCACCTCGGCGCTCAATCCCGTCTCCGCATGAATCGCGCGCCAGAGCGCCGTGGCGGCGACGACGGTGAGCTGCGTGGCTTCCTGCGGGCGCAAATCTGGTCGCAGCAGAACGGAGAACCAAAGCCCTTTGCCCGCCGTCGAAATCCATTTGCGTCCGAGGCGACCACGACCTTTCGATTGCGATTCGGCGAAGACGACCACGCCTTCCTTCACGCCATCGCGCGCGAGCTTCTCGACGACATCGTTCGTGGAAGTCGTTTCCTGAAACACACGAATGTCGCGACCAATGACCTTGGCCTTGCCGAGGCGCGCCACCAGATCATCGGCGTGCAAGACATCGGGATCGTTCACGAGCCGGTAGCCGAGATGCGGGCTGGCTTCGATGTCGTAGCCTAGTTTGCGCAACTCCTCGATGCGCGCCCAGATCGCCGCGCGGCTGATGCCGAGGCGCTCGGACAAATCCGCGCCGGACACGCCGCCGTTTTCGGCGGAGCGGAGGGCGGAAAGAATTTGGGCGTCGGTGGTCACTTGGAAAAACTTGAAGGACGGGAACATCCAACATCCAACATCCAACATCCAACATCGAACGGACGGGCGGCGCGCCGCCTCATTGGCTGTTGGGCGTTGGCTGTTGGATGTTGGATGTTCGTGCTCACCGTTCAAAATCCAATCCGATGTCAACCGCCCGCGCCGAGTGCGTGAGTGCGCCGACGGAAATGAAATTCACGCCGGTCTTCGCGATGTCCGCGATCGTTTTCAAATTCACGCCACCACTGGCTTCGGTTTTCGCGCGGCCAGCCACGAGCGTCACGGCTTCGCGCAGTTGCGCGGGCGACATGTTGTCGAGCAAGATGATGTCGGCGCCCGCGTCGGTTGCTTGCGCAACTTGATCGAGCGTGTCGGCTTCGACTTCCACTTTGAGATTCGGAAATTGCTTTCGCGCGCGTTGTACGGCGGCGGCGATGGCATTTGGTTTCGCATCGCGCAGGGCGGCGAGGTGATTGTCCTTGATGAGCACCATGTCGTAGAGGCCGAGGCGATGGTTGCGTCCGCCGCCGCAGGCCACGGCGTATTTCTCGAAGCGCCGCCAACCGGGAGTGGTCTTGCGCGTGTCGAGAATTTCGGTGCTCGTCCCTTTGATCGCATCCACGAATTGCGCCGTGAGCGTGGCGACGCCGGAAAGTCGCTGGACAAAATTCAGCCCGACGCGTTCGGCGCTGAGAATGGCGCCGGCTGGCCCGGAGATTTTCAACAACCCGGCGTCAGCCGGCACCCGCTCGCCATCGCGGGTCAGACGCTCGACGTAAACCGCCGAAGAAAGTTCGCGAAAGGCCGCCTCAGCGAAATCAATTCCCGCGACGACCAGCGGCTCGCGTGCGCGCATGATGGCGATCGCCGTGGCGTCCGCCGGCACGGTGGCCAGCGTGGTCACGTCGCCGCTGCCGATGTCCTCGGCGAGCGCGGCCTGGACGGCGCGGCGGATTTCGTCGGCTTCAAGCGGTTGCACGTCCGCAGGATTGGCGGCAAACCGGAAAAGGAAAAGGGAAAAAGCCGGCTCACGATGAGCAGTTGCGTTCGCGCCCGCAGTTTTGCCACCATACGCGCGACCCGAATGAATTCTGCCGAAGCGAAACCCACCTTGCGTTCCATTGCGCCGCATCAATGGAAGTCCGGCATCGCGGCGTGGCTCGGGTGGACGTTCGATGGATTGGAGCTGCATCTCTACACGCTCGTCGCGCTGCCGTTCGTGGCGGAACTGCTCGGAGGAATCCCCACGACGGATTGGCGCGTGGGGCGATACGGTTCCATCATCATGGGCGCGTTCCTGCTCGGCTGGGCGCTCGGGGGCGCGTTCTTCGGACGCATCGGTGACCGGATGGGCCGGGCGCGGGCGTTGAGTTTTTCGGTGCTGACGTACGCCATTTTCACGGGACTTTCAGTGTTCGCGACGGAATGGTGGCATCTCATGATTTTTCGCTTTCTCGCCGCGCTGGGCGTCGGGGGCGAATGGGCGGTGGGCGCTTCGTTGCTGTCGGAGACCTGGCCCAAAAAATGGCGGCCATGGATCGCGGCCGTCCTGCAGTCGGGCGTCAACATCGGCATCCTGTTCGCGATCCTGGCGAGCCACCTGATGGCCGGGGCGAAACCGCGGTACCTTTTCCTCGTCGGCGTGCTGCCGGCGCTGATGGTGTTTTGGATCCGACGGGCCGTGCCGGAGCCCGAAGAATGGCACGCCGCGAAAGTCAAGGCGCGGGACAACTTGCCGGGCGTGGGGGATCTGTTCCGGGGCGAAGTCCGGCGGGTGACCATCTGGGTGACGCTCGTGTGCGGCATTTCGCTCACGGCCCATTGGGCGTTCATGTTTTGGTATGCGCAACATCTGCGAACGTTGCCGGAAGTGCTCGCCTGGTTGCCCGAGGAAAAAACCCGGCTGGTCGGCAAGGCGTTCTTCCTGGTGATCGGCACTTCCATCCTCGGCAATTTTGTCGCCGCCGCCATTGCCAGAAAAATTGGGTACCGCGCAACCATAGGCATGATGTTCGTCGCGTACTTTTTTGCGATGCTGGGCGCGTATTGCACCGTCCGCACGCACGGGGAGTTGATGTATTGGTTCCCGCTCATCGGCCTTTGCCAGGGCGTGTTCGGCCTGTTCACGATGTATCTGCCGCCGCTGTTCCCGACGCTGCTCCGCACGACGGGCGCGGGCTTCTGCTACAACATCGGTCGCGTCATCGCGGCGATCACGGTCGTGCTGGTGGGGTTGCCGTCTGGGGCTGGGAATTATCGCCCCACGCTGCTGTGCGCGGGGGCGCTGTTTCTGCCGGCGGCCATCATCTCGTGCATGCTGCCGCGGGTGAAGGATTGAACAGCGGGCAGCCTGCGTCGGATTTTTCGCTGGAAATTTTGCGCGTGGTCGCCACAGTCAGTTCAAACCAGTGAAACGGCATCGGCAAAAAGTCTGGCTGCAACTGGCCGTCCTCGCCACGGCCATGGCCGCGCGCCAACTGGCGGCGGCGGAAGCGCCCGCGGCGGTCCGGACGGTGACGCCGGAAGCCGCCGAGTTCTTCGAGAAAAAAATCCGCCCGCTGTTCACCGACCGCTGCTACGAATGTCACAGCGCCGAGGCGAAGAAAATCAAGGGCGGCTTGCGACTCGACCTTCGCGACGGCGCGTTGAAGGGCGGCGACTCCGGGCCGGCGGTAGTCCCCGGCGAGCCCGAGAAAAGCCGGCTCATCAAAGCGGTGCGTTACACGGACACCGAACTGGTGATGCCGCCCAAGCACAAGCTTTCGCCGGAAGAAGTCGCGGACCTGATGGCGTGGGTGAATATGGGCGCGCCGGATCCACGCAGCGAGACGAACGCGGCGGCGCCGGGCTATGGCGGCGACTTCGCCGCCGGGAAAAAACACTGGTCGCTCCAGCCCGTACGAAAATCCCCACTGCCCGCGGTGAAAAACCCACGCTGGCCGCGCGGTGACGTGGACCGGTTCGTTCTCGCGAAACTCGAGGAGAAAAAACTTTCGCCCGCCCGCGACGCCTCGAAGCAAACGCTCATCCGCCGCGCGACGTTCGATCTCACCGGTCTCCCGCCGACGCCCGGCGAGGTGGACGCGTTTCTCGCCGACAAATCTTCGCGCGCGTTCGAGAAAGTCGTGGATCGTTTGCTCGCGTCGCCGGCGTACGGTGAGCGTTGGGGGCGGCACTGGCTGGATGTCGTGCGTTACGCCGACACTTCCGGTTGCAACTCGGATTATCCGATTCCCGACGCGCACAAGTACCGCGACTGGGTCATCAACGCCTTCAATCGCGACTTGCCGTACGACCAATTCATCCGCGAGCAGATCGCGGGCGATTTGCTGCCGGCGAAATCCGATGCGGAACGTTACGAGCGAATCATTGCGACCGGCTACCTCGCGATCGCGCGGCGGTTCGGCTCGCGCAACAACGAGTTTCACCTGACCATTGAGGACACGATTGACAACGTCGGCAAGGGCGTGCTCGGGCTGAGCCTCAGTTGCGCGCGCTGTCACGATCACAAGTTCGATCCCATCCTCAACCGCGAATACTACGCGCTCTACGGCATCTTCAACAGCACGCGCTACGCATTTCCCGGCACGGAAATTTACAAGCACCCGAAGGACTTCGTGCCGCTCGTGTCGGGCACGAACGTCGGGGTGCTGGCGAAATATCAAGCGGACCTTGCCGCGTTGGATGATGAAGTCGAGAGTCTGAAAAACAAACGCATCAAGCTCGGCAAGGTGGGCGAGGGGGACGACGACAGCGACGTGAAGGACGCGGAGACGCGCGAAAAACTGGCGAAAGTGCGGGCGGATTTGAAGGCCGTGCGCGAACGGCAGAAGGAATTGGAGGCGAATCCGCCCAACGTACCGAAAGCCTACGCCGTGGCCGACGGCAAGGTCGCCGACGCGAAAATCCAGAAGAAAGGCCAGCCGGGAAATCTGGGCGACGTGGTGCCGCGCGGATTTTTGCAGGTGCTCGGCGGACAGATATTGCCGGCGGACGAGAAGGGCAGCGGCCGGCTCGAACTGGCGCAGTGGTTGACCGACGCAAAGAATCCGCTGGCGGCGCGCGTGATGGTGAACCGCATCTGGCAGCACCATTTCGGTCGCGGCATCGTGCAGACGCCAAACGATTTCGGCACGCGCGGCAAACCGCCGACGCATCCGGAGTTGCTCGATTATCTCGCCGCGAAATTCATCGAGAGCGGCTGGTCGGTGAAGGCGATGCAGAAGGTCGTCATGCTTTCGCGCGCGTATCAGATGTCGAGCGGGGACAACGCGCGCTCCGCCGAAACGGACGTCAACAACGATTGGCTGTGGCGCTTCAATCGCCGCCGGCTCGCCGCCGAGGAAGTGCGCGACGCGATGCTGGCGGTCGGCGGCAATCTCGACCGCACGATGGTGGGGGCGCAGCCGTTTCCGCCAGAGAACGAATGGAAATACACGCAGCACACGCCGTTCGTGGCGGTTTATCAGACGGATCGGCGCAGCGTGTATCTCATGCAGCAACGGATCAAAAAAAATCCGTTCCTCGAAATGTTCGACGGCGCGGACACGAATGCGACGACCGGCGAGCGTCCGCTCAGCACGACGCCATTGCAGGCGTTGTTCATGATGAACGATCCGTTCGCGCACACGGAGGCGGAGCGGTTCGCCGAACGCGTTGCGAAGGTTTCCGACGAGGCAAAGCGGATTGATTCCGCGTACCGGATCGCGTTCGGTCGTCCGGCGACGCGGGAAGAGATCGCGTTGGGCGGGGAATATTTGAAGTCGTGCGCGGCGGAATTGAAACGAACCGACGTGCCGGCGGAAAAGCAATCGCGCGCGGCGCTGGCCAGTTACTGCCGCGTGCTGTTGAGCAGCAATGAATTTTTGTTCGTGGATTGAAGACGTGAACGCCGAGCAAAACATTTCGTGGGAGCTTGTTATCAACCAGCGGATTCACCGCGAGGTTTTGGAGTGCGGTGGCTGGCGGGGAACGGGGCTGACACCGCTTTTGCCTGGCAGACGTCCGGGTTTTCCAAAGTCAAAAGCGGTGTGTGCCCTCACCCCTCACCCACCGCAGTCCAAGACGCTGGCGCGCCGTTCGGAGCCCGCGCCGATTTCGTGGGCGATGCCCGCAAAGGAGAGGGGAATTAATTTATGAACCACACCAATTGCGGTTGCACCCGCCGGCAGATGATCCGCTCGCTCGTCGCGGGGTCGCTCGTGCTGCCGGGCATTATTTCGCAACTGCTCGCCGAGGAGGCGCGGGCCGCCGCGAACCCGCTCGCACCCCGCGCGCCGCATTTTCCCGGCAAGGCCAAGCGCGTGATTTTTCTCTACATGCCCGGCGGCGTGTCGCACGTGGATTCGTTCGATTACAAACCGAAACTCGTCGCGAAACGTGGCGAGGCCGACGACAAGGACGCGAAAGGCCCGCGCTATCTCGCGCCGCAATGGGAATTCAAACCCGGTGGCAAATGCGGCACGCAAGTCAGCGATCTTTTTCCGCACGTCCGCAATTGCGTGGACGACATCTGCTTCATCAACTCAATGCACGGCGATCACAACGATCATTTTCAAGCGACGCTCGGCATCCACACCGGCTCGGTGACCTTCGCGCGACCGAGCATCGGCTCGTGGGTGAGCTACGGCCTCGGCACGGAGAACCAGAATCTGCCGTCGTTCGTTGTGCTCGCTCCGGAGTTACCGTATGCCGGCAGCCAGGTGTGGAGTTCGGATTTTCTGCCGGCGTGCCATCAAGGAACGCGCGTGCAGGCGGGCGCGGAACCGATTCCCGATTTGAACCGCCGTTCGCCGTCGGAAAAAATCCAGACGCTCGAACTCGGTTTGCTCGACCGGTTCAATCGCAAACATCTGCAGGCGCACGCCGCGGATCCGGTTCTGGCGGCGCGGATCAAATCGTTTGAAACCGCGTTCGGCATGCAGCGCGAGATGCCCGAGGTGCTCAATCTCTCGAAGGAATCGGACGCGACGTTGAAACTTTACGGCCTTGAGCGCGGCAGCAACAAAGGCTTCGCGTGGCAATGTCTCGTGGCGCGGCGCATGGCCGAGCGCGGCGTGCGGTTCATCGAGTTGATTGACATCGGCTCGCACAGCAACTGGGACGCGCACGCGGACATCCAATCTCATGCGCCGCTGGCGAAGAACATTGACCAGCCGATCGCCGGACTGCTGATGGATTTGAAATCGCGCGGCATGTTGGACGACACGCTCGTGGTGTGGACGACGGAGTTCGGTCGCACGCCGCACGCCGAAGGCCAAAAGGGCAGGGGACATCACAACGCGGCGTTCACCTCGTGGCTCGCGGGCGGCGGCGTGAAGGGCGGCATCACTTACGGCGCGAGCAACGAGTTCGGCAATTCGGTGGCGGAGAATCCCGTTCACGTCCACGATTTCCACGCGACGATTCTCCACCTGCTCGGGTTCGATCACGAGCGGCTCACGTTCCGCCACGGCGGGCGGGATTTCCGGCTCACGGATGTTTCCGGGAAAGTGGTGAAGGCCGTGCTGGCTTAAGCGGCTAAAAATTTCCGGTTCAACCGAACGAGAGCGTAACGGATTCCTGCGCGATGGAACGAAGGCTGTAGATGCGAACGGTGTTCTGGTTCTTCACCGAAACGATCGGCATCACTCCGCGCGCGAGCATCCGGTCCACAGCGCGGTCGGTGAGCCACGCTTCCGCGTAGGGCTTCACTGCTTTCTCGCCGTCCTCCATGTATTTGTGAACCGGCAGATCGCCGAACTCGCCGCCGGTGAACTCCGCGAGCGTCGTGTCGCCGGACTGGAGGGCGTCAATCGCCGAGTGCGCGACGAGCACGGCGGGATGTCCCCAGAGAAATGATTCATGCACGGGTTCGGCGGGCATTTCCTCAAACGGAAAAGTTTCGATGGGATCGCCGGCTTTGCCGTGGGGCTGTCGCATCATGAAGCGCGGCGCAGCCAGGCCGACGTGTGACGCGTGCGCCGATGACCGGAGCGCTTCCCAAATCTCCGCGAGGTCGGCGGGCAATTTGGTTTTCCAATCATCCGGGTCGGGGTGCGCGCCGAAGCAATCGCAGCCGACGAGTTGCGGCGCAGCGGTGGCGATGAACGGCGCGCGCAGGGTGGCGGCGATTTCAGCGAGCTTGCCGAGCGCGCGCAAATCATCGGCGGTCTGGCCGAAGGTGAAGTTGCTGGCGAGCAGCGACGGACTGCGGTCGCGCAGCAGGCGGAACAGCGCGGAGGGTTCGCTTGGAGTCCCGCCTTCAGGCGGCGCGGCTGTCGGATCGCCTGAAGGCGGGACTCCGAGCTCCGCGAGCAAAACATCGAGCACGAGCACACCGATCTCCTCCGACGACTCGATGCGGCGCACGAGCAAGTCCACGCCGCGCCACGCGGCTTCGAGGGACTGAAAATCGGGGTGATGCAGAATCGCGTTGAGCCGGCTGGTCAGTTCCATTTCCGCGGCGGCCACGACGCCGGATTGCCACGCGCCGGGCGCGGCGGAAATGTGCGGAGCGACGGCTTGCCGGATGAATTCATCCAGTTGCGATGTCGGCGTCGGAGTTTTTTTCACCGGCGGCGCGCCGCCAAGCAATCGCGCCATAGTGTCGTCGTCGGCTTCCTTTACGGGCGCGGCGGCAGCACCGGACGGTTCCGCGGGCGCTGCGATGGCGGCGCCGAGATACGCTTGGAGCGCGGCGCGGCCCTGTTCCGCCGTGGAGGGAGTCAGCACCAACCGCCGCGCCTCCACCAGTTTTGCCAGCGACGGAATCTGGCCGAGCAGTTTGTCCGGATGAAAATCGTCGAGCGAAGCGAACGCGAGTTCGACCGCACCCTCGGGAATTCCCGCGCCGGTCAGCTTTAATTTTGCGCCGAGTTGTGCGAACACGCGCTCGCGGTTGTCCACATCAACGTTCAGCAATTCGCGCGCGGCAAGCGGTTCAACAACACCACGATTGGCGCGGCCCGTGAAGTCGCCCATGACAACGATGTTGAACCGCCCTTGCGGATCGCGCTCGGTGGCTTGCGGCTGCCGACCCGGAGCGGTGGTGAAATCAAAACTGGCGGAGGAAAGTTTGGTGGGCATAAAAATCCTGTAGGTTTCAGTAGAGCCGTGCTGGTTGCAATAATGGACCGATGACTTGCTTCGTGTCCATGCCGAGCTTGATGACTTTGAGGGCGACGCGGCGGCGGACGGGTTGTTCCTGCTCGGCCATCCAGACGCTGCCCATGCCGCCTTCGCCGATGAGTTGGAGTAGTTTGAAGTGGCCGATGCGCTCGCCGGGTTTTTCCAAATCCGGAAAGCCAATGCGCATCGTCGGATTCGGGCTTGTGTCAGCTAGGTTTTCGTCGGGCATGGGCGATCGGAGGACTTGACGGCGCGCGCTCCGCGGTGGTCAGTTCTTTTTCTCCGGCGAATCGGGCGTCTGCTTGAAAGAAAACTTGGGCGGCGGCGCGTTGCCGGAGCCGACGTAGGTGGCCCAGGTCTTTCCCGATTCCGGCTGGTATTGCGCGGTCTTGCCGGGGACGGCTGGAATGTGGATCAACACTTTGCACGAAGGGCACTGGATCTCTCGGCCGGAGTAGCGTTCGTCGCAAAGAAAATGTTGCTGGCAATGCGGGCAGGAGAATTTGAATTCGCTCATGGTTTCCTCGGGTGTTGCTGGGCGGAATATTGAACCCAATCTCCCGCCGGTTGCAAGCGGTGTTTGCGGGGGCCGGCTGGAAAAGGCGGTGAATGCGCGACGGAGCGCGGGCTTCAGCCCGCTTCACGATTCATGCACCGGAAGCGCCGGTTATGATTGGAACATTCACCATCCCGGAGGTTGAAGCGGCGTGAACGCCGCGCCCCTTCATGTTCGGCGCTTGACGCGCGGGCGTGAGCCGCAACATTGGTGACGCAACCGGGCGCGCCGTGTCTGCGGGGCGCGGCGCCCGGAGCAGTCAACGATAAAAAAATTCCGGATCGCTTTTACACGCTGATGCCGACGCGGATTCAACATGGGCGGAAATGGAACGAACGGCCCAATGCCGGGCCTGCGGAATTCGCCGAGCATGAAGCCTTGTTCCGGCTGCTCTTCGACTCCAGCGCGGATGCGATCGTGATCTTCGATCCCGCGCTCGGCGCGGCGGTGGATTGCAACGAGGCGGCGGTGAAGCTGTCGCGCGGCGGCACGCGGCCATGGGTCTTGTCCCAGCCGGTGCCCGCGCCGGCGCCGGAGCATCAGCCGAATGGAGTCGCGAGCCGCGACCGCGCGCGCGAGTTGATCGAGGCGGCGCTCACGCTCGGTCCGCAACGGTTCGAATGGCTCGCGCGCGGTTTCAACGGCGAGGAATTTCCAGTCGTCGTCCTGCTGGCGCCGGTGCGCGCCGGCGGCAGAACGCTGCTGGTTTCGATTTCACGGGATGTTACCGACGATGCGGCGCGGTTGCGACGGGAAAAAATCCAGCAGGCGACGTTCGAGATTTCCGAGGCAGTGCATGTGACGGAGGATTTGCCGAGACTTTACGCGCGATTACACGCGATCATCAAGACGCTGATGCCGGCGGATAATTTTTACATCGCGTCGCTCAATGCGGACGGGAAGTCGTTCGGCTTTCCGTATCTGGTGGATCAATACGACCGCAGTACGGCGCCGCTGCGGTTGGATCAGGGTTTGACGGGTTACGTATTGCGCCGGGGCAAACCGCTGCTGGCCGGGCCGCACAATTCGGTGACGCCGGGCGGGCGGTTGCGGGTGATCGTGGAAGACGACGAGCGGATCGAGGCGATTTTTTTCGGACCGGCGGCGGCGTCGGTCTGGCTCGGGGTGCCGTTGATCAATCGCGGGCGGACCTTCGGCGTGGTGGCGATGCAGGATTACGAAAACCCGCGCGCGTACGGCGAGGAGGAAAAAAGGATTTTGATGTTCGTGGCCGGCCAGATCGCGCAGGCCATCGAGCGCAAGCGGGCGGAGGAGGAGTTGTTGCGCTCGCTCGCGCGCGAGAAGGAACTCGGGCAGATGAAGAGCAACTTCGTGGCGATGGTGTCGCACGAGTTCCGGACGCCGCTGGGCGTGATCCAGTCGTCGTCGGAAATCCTGGCCGACTACCTCGACAAGCTCGACCCCAACGATCGGAGCGAGCAATTGCGCTCGATTGTAAAGAACACCCGGCGCATGGCGGACTTGATGGAGGAAGTGTTGCTGCTCGGGCGGTTGGACGCGGGCAAAATGGATTTCCAACCAGCCGCGCTGGATGTGCGCGCGTTCTGCCAGCGCGTGGTGGACGAGCTGTTGACGGCCACGGGGCAGCGGTGCCCGATCACTTTGGATTGCGCCACGGTGCCGGAGGAGTTTTGCGGCGATGAACGATTGCTGCGGCGCATTTTCACCAACCTGCTCGCGAACGCCGTGAAGTTTTCCGAAGCGGGATCGCCGGTGCTTTTCAAAACTGGCGTCGCCGATGGCGAACTGGTGTTCAGCGTTCACGACTGCGGGGTGGGGATTCCCGAGGCGGACCTGCCGTGGTTGTTCAATGCGTTCCAGCGCGGGCGCAATGTCGCGCATCTGCCCGGCACGGGACTCGGTCTGACGATCGTGAAACGTTGCGTGGAATTGCACGGCGGCGAAATCAAGATCGAGAGTCCCGCCGGACAAGGGACGACGGCGACGGTGCGACTTCCCCTCCGTGCGGTGAACAAAGATTTATGAACGCAAAGAAGATCCTCGTGATCGAAGACGAACCGGAGATGCGGCGGAATCTGGTGACGATTTTGAAGCTAGAAAAATTTTCGCCGCTCGCCGCCGAGAACGGACGCGCCGGACTCGAACTCGCGCGGCGCGAGAAACCGGATTTGATTTTGTGCGACATCATGATGCCGGAACTGGACGGCTTCGCGGTGGTGCAGGCGCTGCGCACGGACGCGCAACTCGCGGCGATCCCGTTTATTTTTCTCACGGCCAAGGGCGAGAAGACCGATCTGCGCTCCGGCATGAAGCTCGGCGCGGACGATTATCTGACGAAGCCGGTGAGCAAATCCGATCTGCTCGACGCGATCAACGCGCGATTGCGGCGCGCGGAGCAGCAGGGCACGCGCGAGTTCAAGCCGGACTTCTCCACGCACGAGCCGCTGACGCACCTGGGCCTGACGCCGCGCGTGGCGGAAGTTTTATTGTGGGTCGCGCAGGGCAAGACGAACGCGGACATCGCCACCATTCTCGGCATCACCGAGTCAACCGTGAAGAAGCATATGCTGGAAATCTTTGCGGTGCTCGGCGTGGAGACGCGGAGCGCGGCGACGTTGCGGGCGCTGGAAGTTCTGGCGCGCGGGCGTTGAAGAATCCTAGCGGATGGTTCCGTGTCCCGCCGCGGTTCAAATTCTGTCCCGCCGAGTCTTGTGGTTGGGCAGCGGGCCGAAAGGCCTATCCAATCCCTGCGATTACCCACGTCGCTAACTGTCCCATTTGGAAATTATTTTCGTCTTTCATTGTATCGACTTGTCCAGAATTGCGACGTTTGGAAGTGCGCTAAAGAGCCAATAGATCAAATGTATTTTAACTTAGTGTCCACACATCGTACGGCATACATGCTGCTAGTATGGGAGGTGTGTGAAGGACATTGTTCGGACATATCTCTCGGGCACGCGCCACATCCTCATCGCAGGATTTTCCGTCGCTTTACTCGCCAACAATTTTTCTACCACCACCCGCGCACAAGGCCAGGTGATGACCGAGGAGAATTTTCTGCGGATGCCGGCCATCGGCGATTACCAGTTGCGCGTGCTGTCGTCGAACGTCGTCGAGTTGATGATGGTGACGCGGAAGGACCCGGACCCGACGGCGCTCGCCGCGTCGAATTCTTTGGATGCTACGGACGAACTCCGTGTGAGAAAGGAGACAAATTGAGAGAGTTTATCGATTTTCTAAGGGAGTGTCGGGCGTGGACGCGCGAAACCCGCAAACCGCTTCCGCTCGGTCGTTACGTCATATTCAAGGTCATTGAAGGGAGATGCAACTTGTGGCCACCACTATTGGGTTTCGCGTTTGTGGCGATCTCGTATTTTTCCCATGACAATAATGGCCTCAGCAACTGGTGCTTAGGCTTGGCAAACACGTGTTTCCTGTGTTTCTTGGGGCGACGACCTAGTACCCGCCGTAGGAAACGAAAATGAATTATTTTTGCAATGAAACGTAACCGAAGAAATGCGGTTCAGATTTTCGAGGCTTGGCGCAAGGCGAATGAATTGATCGCGCGTGGCCATTCCGTTGCCGAGGTTTGCGGAGTGATGCAAATCGGGGAAGCGACTTTCTACCGGTGGCAAAAAGGGTTTGCAGTTGTAAATCGGATTCAACGAGCGCGCGCGAAGAGAAAGGTAGAGCAACATTTATCTCCGGACGAACGTGACCGCTTCGTGATCCTCGGACATTCGAGCGGCAACATCGTAATCCCTGACAAATACGAACTGGAGAGGCTGGCAGCCTTGAAATCGGAAAACAGTAGATTGCGCCGAGAGGTAGCTGCGCAGCGGCGGTCGGTCGTTAGAGCGGCCGGCGCGCCCAATCCAGAAACTGAACTCCCGCCGCCGGTGTCAAACGGCTAATCAAACGTGTCCCAATCGGTTGTGCAGCGTGACGCTTTCACAGGCCGTTGTCCGGATCATGTGCTTTCTTTTCGTGCTTTCTTGTCCAGTTCTGCGACGAAAAAAGGCGGTTTGAAATCTTTAATGGTCTTGGTTTGTAAGGGCATACGCAGTGCTTTCTGAGCGCGTGTGAAGGAAATTGTTCGGACGTATCTCTTGGGCACCCGCCACATCCTCGTCGCAGGATTTTTCTGTCTTTCAACCCTTTTAGTTTTTCCAATCACCGCCCGCGCGCAAGGCCAGGCGATGACCGATGAAAATTTTCTGCGGATGCCGGCCATCGGTGATTACCAGTTGCGGGTGCTGTCGTCGAACGTCGTCGAGTTGATGATGGTGACGCGGAAGGATCCGGATCCCGCGCCGCTCACCGCCTGGAACTTCATTGACGCCACGGGCGCGGGCTCGTTGCCACCGACCAGCTCCTTCACGGTGTCGGCCAACGGGTCCGCGCTCCCCGTGACCGCGGTGGGGTTCAAACGGCGCGTGCTTTACGCGCCGTTGCGCACCCGCGACCTGCGCGTGGCCAACTGGCTTTCGCTGCAACTCGGCGCGGGAATCCCGGCGGGCGCGGTGGTGACGGTGCAAAATCCCGGCGGCGCGCTCTGGGGCGGCGGCGTGAACTTCACCGCGACGAACAGCACGTTGCGTTACAGCCCGGCGATTCACGTGAACCAGGCGGGCTACGTCGCGAACTTTTCGAAGAAGGCGATGGTCGGGCAATATCTCGGCACGCTGGGCGAGATGGCGATCCCGAGCAGCGCGGGTTTTCAACTCGTGAACGCCGCGAGCGGCGCGGTCGCGTTCAGCGGTTCGCTCATCCGCCGGCCGGACGTGGGTTACAGCTACACACCGACGCCGTATCAGCAGGTTTTTGAAGCTGACTTCACCAGCTTCAACACACCCGGCGAATACAAACTCGTCGTGCCCGGTCTCGGCGCGTCGTTTCCATTCTTCATTGATGAAGGGATGGCGGCGACGTACGCGCGCACCTATGCGCTCGGCATCTATCATCAACGCTGCGGCACGGACAACGTCAGGCCGTACACGCGCCACACCCACGGGCCGTGTCATACGAACCTGGTGATGATCCCCTCGTCGCCGGGACCGGAGCAGGATTTCGTGAATTATGTTTTGAACGGCGAATCCGCCGGCGCGACCCATCCCGCTCCACGGATGGTGAATGTTGGCGCCAGCTTGTATCCGTTTGTGAACACGGCCCCGTTCGACGCGCGCGGCGGCCATCATGACGCCGGCGATTACAGCAAATACACCACGTCGGTCTCGCTGTTCACGCACAACCTGATCTTCGCAGTGGATTCGCTGCCGGGCGTGAAGGACCTCGACAACCTCGGCATCCCGGAAAGCGGCGACGGCATCAGCGACATCATGCAGGAAGCAAAATGGGAAGCCGATTATCTCGCGAAGTTGCAGGATGCGGACGGCGGATTTTATTTCATCGTTTATCCGCGCGCGCGCCAATACGAACTGGACGTGACGCCCGATCACGGAGATCTGCAACTCGTATTGCCGAAGAACACCTCCGCGACCGCCGCGGCAGTCGGTGCGTTGGCGGACATGGCTTCATCGCCCACTTTCAAAGCGACCTATCCCGCCGCGGCGAGCAACTATCTCGCGAAGGCGGTGAAAGGCTGGCAATTCCTCCAGACCGCCATCGCGCGCTACGGCAAGGACGGGGCGTATCAGATGGTCACGTTCAGCGGCAATGTTTTTGGTCACGACGATGAACTCGCCTGGGCCGCCGCCGCCCTCTACAACGCGACCGGTGATCCCGCATACAACACCGCGTTGCGTTCCTACATGCCGAATCCGAATTCGCAATCGCTGCGCCGCTGGGATTGGTGGAGCATGTTCGGCGGCTACGGTTGTGCGACGCGCGATTACGGTTTCGCCGTGCGCAGTGGGAAGTTGACGACCGGTCAGATTGATCCGGCGTACCTCGCGTTGTGCGAAGCGGAAATCAGATTCGCCGGCAGCAACTCGGTGGACTGGTCGGCGAAGATGGCTTACGGCAGCAGCTTCACCGACGAGAGCAAAGGCATCCGCGTCGCGGGTTGGTTTTTCTCTGGTGAATGGACGCTTGATCCCGCCGCGGCGTGGGTCATTGATCCGTCGGCTTCGATGAAGCAACTCTACCTCGATTGCATCCTGAAGAATTATAATTACGAGATGGGCTGCAATCCGGTGAATGTCACCTATCTCACCGGTCTCGGATCGAAACGCCAGCGCGAGATCGTCCACCAGTACGCGCTGAACGATTACCGCGTGCTCCCGCCGGGCGGCATCCCGCTCGGCAACATCCAGGCGCAATACGATTACCTGCAAAATTACAAAGGCGAACTCGCCGCCATCAGCTATCCGGGCGACGACGGCCAGCAGGGCGCGCCGTACGCCTATTACGACCGCTGGGCGGACACGTTCAACGTCTCAACCGAATTCGTCGTGTCGCAAACGGCGAAAACCCTGCCCGCCGCCGCGATGTTGATGGCGATGACCGCGGTGAAAACGCAGGCGTGGAATTCCTCCGTGGCGATGATCGTGAACCTGCCCGCGACCGCCGTCTCGACGCAGGCCGTCACGCCGTCGCTGGTCGCGCCGGGAATTTCCGCCGCGGACCTGGCCAAGGCGCGGATCGTTTGGGAAGCGCGCGAGCAGGAGCCGTTCATCGGGCCGTCGTACACTTTCAAACCCCTGCACGCCGGCGTGCAGTGGGTCGAAGCCGAGGCGCAACTGCCCGATGGCCGCCGCCTCGTCGCGCTGACGAACTACACCGCGATCCAGCTCTCGACTAACACTATCGAGCAGTACCAAACCATTCCGCTCGGTCAAAACACCAACGTCGTCGCGTGGTACAAATTCGACGGCACGTTCGCCGACGCCACGGGCCGCGAACCGAATCTGGTTCCCGCCGGCACGGCGGCGATTGACGGCGGTAGTTTCGTCTGGCCGAGCCGCACCAATGGCGCCGCGCTGCGCGTGACCGACCTGCCGGACGGCGTGACCGTTTCACTTCCCAACGGCGACCTTTCGAGCACGGCGAGTTCCGCGCTTTCCATCGAAGCGATGTTTTACGTGAACAAGCAGGTCGCCTACGGCCGCGGCAACGCCGACTTGTTCGTGCTCTCCAAAAACTGGAGCGCCGAACTCGCGCTGCGCCACAACATCTGGACCGCCGGTCCGGCAGTCTCGGGCGGCGGCACGGTCATTGCCGACAACGTGACGCTCGGAAACTATTTGAAGCCCGGCCAATGGCAGCATTTGAAAATCCGCCTCGACCGCACGAGCTACACGCTGGCGCTTGACGGCGTGACGGTGGCGACCGTTGCCAGCGGCGACCTCGCGAACTGGGGTGGCGGCGGCACGGCGGCGTTCAGGATCGGCAGCTTCGACGGCTGGGTGGATGAGATCGTGGTGAAGAACGAAGGCGGCGGCGTGACGCCGCCGGTTACCAATCCTCCGCCCCCGACCGGTTCGGCGGTGATTTCCATCAGCACATCGGGCATCGCATCCGAGGCCGGGCCCGCGCCGGCGAATTTTATCATCACTCGCGACACGATTGCCGCGACCAATCTCACGGTGAATTTGAACGTGACCGGCACCGCCACAAGCGGCGCGGATTATCTCACGGTGATCCCGTCCGTCACCATTCCCGCCGGCAGTCTCTCGGCGACGCTCACGGTGACGCCGGTGGATGATGCCATTTACGAAGGCAGCGAAACGGTGATCGCCGGCATCGCGGCGAGCACCGCTTACGCGCTGGGCAATCCGTCCTCCGCCCCCATGACGCTCGCGGACAACGACGTGGATTCCCGCCCGCCGCCGCCCGGCCAGACCAATTATATTACCAGCCCGCAGACCGTGACCACGAACATCGTCGCGCTTTATCATCTCGACGGGAATCTCGCCGACGCCTCGGGCCGGTTCGCGAACCTGGCGCTGGGCGTTTCCGCCGTGGCGGACAATGGCAATCTCGCGTGGATGAACACTCCGTCTGGTTCGGCATTGCGCGTGTTCGATCTCGGCGACAACGCGACCGTCACCTTGAACAACGTGAATCTTTTCACTGCGAGCGTGACGGACTCGCTCGGTGTCGAGGTGTATGTGTTCGTGAATTCATTCATGGCTTACAGTCACAAGCCGGCGACGATCTTCAAGCTCTCGAAGCGTTGGGACGCGCAGATGATTTACAACCAGGACACGTGGCAGCAGACGCCCGAGGTCTGGGGCGGCGTGGCGAAGGTGATTGATGTCCCCGCGCTCGCGCCGTATCTGCAAACGAATTGCTGGCAGAAGATCGGCGTGTTCCTCGACGAGACCGGTTACTTCGTCAAGGTGAACGACGTGGAAGTCGCGCGCACCGCCAGCACTGACATCACCAAGTGGGCTGGCGCTGGTAACGTGGACGTGGAGATCGGCAGCTTCGACGGTTGGATTGACGAGATCGCCGTGCGCAGCAACGTGAAGGGCGCGGTCACGCCGCCGCCGCCCGCAAATCAAACGATCACTTTCGGCGCGCTCGCGACAAAAACTTTCGGCGACGCGGCGTTCACTTTGAGCGCGACGGCGTCGTCGGGTTTGCCGGTCAGCTATTCGAGCGGGAATACTTCGGTTGCCACGATCTCGGGTAGCACGGTGACGATCATCGGCGCGGGCACGGCGGTCATCACGGCGACGCAGGTGGGCAATTCGAACTACAACGCCGCCACGCCGGTGACGCAGACACTCACGGTCAACAAAGCCACGGCGACGGTTACGCTTGGCAACTTGAGCGCGGTCTATGATGGCACGGCGAAACAAGCGAGCGTGATCACCACGCCCGGCGGTTTGTCGGTGAGCGTCACCTACAACGGCAGCGCGACGTTGCCGGTGAACAGCGGCAGTTACTCGGTCGTCGCGACGGTGAACGACGCGAACTACTCCGGCAGCGCCAGCGGCGTGTTGAACATCACGCTGCCGACGAACCTCTCGCAGACGATCACGTTCGGTGCGCTGCCGGCGAAAACTTTTGGCGATGCGGCGTTCACGTTGAGCGCGACGGCGTCCTCCGGTTTGCCCGTCAGCTATTCGAGCGGCAACGCTTCGGTCGCCACCATCTCGGGCAGCACGGTGACGATTGTCGGCGCGGGCGCGGCGGTCATCACGGCGACGCAAGGCGGTGACGCCACTTACAATCCGGCCGCGCCCGTTTCACAGACGCTGACCGTGAGCAAAGCCGCCGCAACGGTGACGTTGAACGGCTTGAGCGCGGTGTACGACGGCGCGGCGAAATCCGCGACGGCGACGACTTCGCCCGCGGGCCTGACGGTGAGTTTGACTTACAACGGCAACGCGACGGCACCGGCGAATGCCGGGAGCTACGCGGTCGTCGCGACGATCAACAGCGCGAATTATTCCGGCAGCGCGAGCGGCACGTTGACGATTTCACAAGCGAGCCAGGCAATTACTTTCGGCGCGCTGCCGGTGAAAAACTTCAGCGATGTTTCGTTCGCCTTGAGTGCGACAGCGTCGTCCGGCTTGGCGGTGAGTTATACGAGCGGCAACTCTTCGGTCGCTTCAATTTCTGGCAGCACGGTGACGATCATCGGTGCGGGCGCGGCGGTCATCTCCGCGACGCAAACGGGCAATGCGAACTACGCCGCCGCCACGCCGGTTTCGCAAACGCTCACCGTCAACCAAGCGACCGCCACGGTGACACTGGGCGGCTTGAGTGCGATCTATGACGGCACGGCGAAGCAAGCCACGGTGACGACGACGCCCAGCGGTCTCGCCACAACGGTGACCTACAACGGCGGCGCGGCCTTGCCCGTCAACGCCGGCAGCTACGCGGTCGCGGCGACGGTGAGCAACGCGAATTATTTCGGCAGCGCGAGCGGGACGCTGGTGATCTCGCAACCGAGCCAGACGATTTCCTTCGGCGCGTTGGCGGCAAAAACTTTTGGTGCGGCGCCGTTCACTTTGACGGCCACGGCGTCGTCCGGTTTGCCAGTCAGCTATTCCAGCGGGAACACGGCGGTCGCGACGACCTCGGGCAGCTCGGTCACAATCGTTGGCGCGGGCACGGCCGTCATCACGGCGACGCAGGCAGGCAACTCGAACTACGCCGCCGCGACGCCGGTTTCGCAAACGCTGACGGTGAGCAAAGCCGCCGCGACGGTGGCGTTGAGCGGCTTGAGCGCGGTGTACGATGGCACGGGGAAGTCGGCGACCGTGAGCACGACGCCGAGCGGTTTGTCCGTGGCCGTGACCTACAATGGCGGCGCGGCCTTGCCCGTCAACGCCGGCAGCTACGCGGTCGTGGCGACGGTGAGCGACGCGAATTACTCCGGCAGCGCGAGCGGGACGTTGGTGATTTCGCAGCCGAACCAAACGATCACGTTCGCCGCGTTGTCGGTGAAAACTTTCGGCGACGCGGCGTTCACGCTCGGTGCGACGGCGTCATCGGGCTTGCCGGTCAGCTATTCGAGCGGCAACACTTCGGTCGCGACCATTTCCGGCGGCACGGTGACAATCGTCGGTGCGGGCACAGCGGTCATCACGGCGACGCAAGCGGGCAATGCGAACTACGCCGCGGCGACGCCGGTTTCGCAAGTTCTCACGGTGAACAAAGCCAGCGCGACGGTGACGCTCGGCGGCTTGAGTGCGGTTTACGATGGCGCGGCAAAGTCGGCGACGGTCAGCACGACGCCGAGCGGTCTGACCGTGAACGTGACCTACAGCGGCAGCGCCACGCCGCCCGTGAACGCCGGTAGCTACGCGGTGGCCGCCACAGTGAACAGCGCGAATTACTCCGGCAGCGCGAGCGGCACGCTGACGATTTCGCAAACGACACAGACGCTCGCATTCGCGGCCTTGCCGGCGAAAACTTTCGGCGACGCGGCGTTTGCCCTGGGTGCAACGGCTTCGTCCGGCTTGGCGGTTAGTTATTCGAGCGGCAACCCTGCGGTCGCGACAATTTCTGGCAGCACGGTGACGATCATCGGCGCGGGCACGGCTGTGATCACGGCCTCGCAAGCGGGCAACACGAACTTCGCCGCGGCGACGCCCGTTTCGCAAACGCTCACGGTGAACAAAGCCACCGCGACGATCACGCTGGCCGGTTTGTCGGCGACTTACGATGGCGTCGTCAAGAGCGCGACGGCGACGACTTCACCGGCGGGACTTCCGGTGGGATTGACTTACAACGGCAGTGCCACCGCGCCGTCGGCGGTCGGCAGCTACGCCGTGGCGGCGACGATCAGCAGCGCGAACTACACCGGCAGCGCGAGCGGGACTTTGGTGATCAACAAGGCGACGGCGACGGTGACGTTGAGCGGCTTGAGCGCGGTCTTTGACGGCACGGCGAAACCGGTGAGCGTGAGTACGACTCCCGCGGGGTTGACGGTGAACGTGACTTACAACGGTAGTTCGATCGCGCCCTCGGCCGCCGGCAGCTACGCGGTCGCGGCTACGGTCAACGACGCGAGCTACGCCGGAAGCGCCAACGGAAATCTACTAATCACGCAGCCGACGAACCAATCGCAGACGATCTCGTTCGGCGCGTTGCCGGCGAAAACTTTTGGCGACGCGGCGTTCACCGTGAGCGCGACGGCGTCGTCGGGTCTCGCGGTGAGCTTTGCCAGCGGCAACACCAGCGTGGCGACGATCTCCGGCAACACGGTGACGATTGTCGGCGCGGGCACGGCAGTGATCACCGCGACGCAGACGGGTGATGCCACTTACAATCCGGCCACGCCCGTTTCGCAAGTGCTCACCGTGAGCAAAGCGGCCGCAACTGTGACGCTCGGCGGCTTCTCCGCGACCTACGACGGCACCGCCAAGAGCGCGACGGCAACGACCTCACCCGCGGGACTCACAGTTGGTTTGACTTACAACGGCAGCGCGAGTTTGCCGGTGAACGTCGGCAGCTACGCGGTCGTTGCCACCATCACCAGCGCGAACTATTCAGGCAGCGCGAGCGGGACGCTGACGATTTCACCGGCGAGCCAGACGATCACGTTCGGCGCGCTCGCGGCGAAAACTTTTGGCGGCGCTACGTTCGCGTTGGGCGCGACGGCTTCGTCCGGGCTGGCGGTGAGTTACGCGAGCGGCAACCCGGCGGTCGCGACCGTCTCCGGCAGCACGGTGACGATTGTCGGCGCGGGCACGGCGGTCATCACGGCGACGCAATCTGGCAACGCAAATTACGCCGCGGCCACTCCGGTTTCACAAACGCTCACGGTGAACAAAGCGACCGCGACGATCACGCTGGCCGGTTTGTCCGCGACCTACGACGGCGCGGCCAAGAGCGCGACGGCCACGACTTCTCCGTCCGGCCTGCCGGTGAACCTGACTTACGACGGCAGCGCGACCGCGCCGTCAAGCGTCGGCAGTTATGCGGTTGCGGCGGCGCTCAATCACAGCAATTACATCGGCAGCGCGAGTGGAACTTTGACGATCAACAAGGCGGCGGCCACGGTGACGCTCGGCGGCTTGAGCGCGGTGTACGATGGCGCGGCGAAGTCGGCGACCGTGAGCACGACACCCGGCGGTTTGTCGGTGAACGTGACTTACAACGCCAGCGCGACCGCACCGGTCAACGCCGGGAGCTACGCGGTCGTCGCCACGGTCAACGACGCAAATTATTCCGGCAGCGCGAACGGCACGCTGACGATCACGCAGCCGGCGCAAACGATTTCCTTCGGCGCGCTCGCCGCGAGAACTTTTGGCGATGCGCCGTTCACCTTGAACGCGACGGCGTCGTCCGGTTTGCCGGTGAGTTATTCCAGCGGCAACGCGAGCGTCGCGACGGTTTCCGGCGGCACGGTCACGATTGTCGGCGCGGGCGCGGCGGTCATCACGGCGTCGCAAACGGGCAACTCGAACTACGCCGCCGCCGCGTCGGTGTCGCAGACGCTCACGGTCAACAAAGCGGCGGCGACGGTGACGCTCGGAAATCTGAGCGGGGTGTACGACGGCGCGGCGAAACCGGCGAGTGTCACGACCACGCCCGCGGGCTTGGCGACGACGGTGACCTACAACGGCGGCGCGACGTTGCCGCTCAACGCCGGCAGCTACGCGGTCGTGGCGACGGTGAACGCGGCGAATTATTCCGGCAGCGCGAGCGGGACGCTGGTGATTTCGCAACCGGCGCAAACAATTTCCTTCGGTGCGTTGCCGGCAAAAACTTTTGGTGACGCAGCGTTCACGCTGGGCGCGACCGCGTCATCTGGTTTGGCGGTGAGCTATTCCAGCGGCAACGCGAGCGTCGCGACGGTTTCTGGCAGCACGGTGACGATTGTTGGCGCGGGTACGGCGGTCATCACGGCGACGCAGGGCGGCAATGGCAATTACCTCGCGGCCACGCCGGTTTCGCAGACGCTCACGGTGAACAAGGCGAGCGGCACGATCACGCTGGGCGGCTTGTCGGCGACTTACGACGGCACGGCGAAATCCGCGACGGCGACCACGACGCCGAGTGGTTTGCCGGTGACGCTCACTTACAACGGCAGCAGCACCGCGCCGTCGGCGGTCGGCAGTTACGCGGTCGCGGCGGCGATCAACAGCGCGAACTATTCCGGCAGTGCCAGCGGGACGTTGACGATCAACAAGGCGACGGCGGTGGTGACGTTGAGCGGATTGAACGCAATCTATGACGGCGCGGCGAAAACCGCCGTCGTGACCACGACGCCCGCGAGCCTGACGGTGGACGTGACTTACAACGGCAGCGCGAGCGCGCCGGTGAACGTCGGCAGCTACCTGGTGCAGGCCACGGTCAACGACGCAAGCTACGCCGGGAGCGCGAACGGTGTGTTGAACATCACGCAGCCGACGAACCAGTCGCAGACGATCACATTCGGCGCGTTGGCGGCGAAAACATTTGGCGACGCGGCGTTCAACTTGAGCGCGACGGCGTCGTCCGGTTTGCCGGTAAGTTTTTCGAGCGGCAACACCAGCGTCGCGACGGTTTCGGGGAACACGCTCACGATGGTCGGCGCGGGCACGGCGGCGATCACGGCGACGCAGGGCGGCGGTTCCAATTACAATCCGGCCACGCCGGTTTTGCAAACGCTGACGGTGAGCAAAGCCAGCGCGACGGTGACGCTCGGCGGCTTGAGCGCGGTGTACGACGGCGCGGCGAAGCCGGTGACGGCGACGACTTCGCCCGGCGGCCTGACGGTGAACGTGACTTACAACGGCAGCGGCGCCGCGCCGGTGAACGCCGGGAGTTACGCGGTGGTCGCAACGTTGAGCAGCGCGAATTATTCCGGCAGCGCGAGCGGGACGTTGGTGATTTCACAACCAAGCCAGACGATCACGTTCGGCGCGTTCGCGGCGAAAACTTTTGGCGACACTGCGTTCACGTTGAGCGCGACGGCGTCGTCTGGCTTGCCCGTCAGTTACGCGAGCGGGAATCCTTCGGTCGTGACGATTTCCGGCAGCACGGTGACGATCGTGGGCGCGGGCACGGTGGTCATCACCGCGTCGCAAGCTGGCAACGCCAACTACACCGCCGCGACGCCGGTTTCGCAATCGCTCGTCGTGAGCAAGGCCAGCGCGACGGTGACGTTGAGCGGCTTGAGCGCGGTTTACAACGGCGTGGCCAAGAGCGCGACCGCGACGACGACGCCGGCGGGTTTGCCGGTGAGTTTGACTTACGATGGCAGCGCGAGCGCGCCGGTGAACGCCGGGAACTATGCGGTCGTGGCGACGATCAATCACAGCAACTACACCGGCGGCGCGAGCGGTACGCTGGTGATTTCGCAGCCGAACCAGACGATCACCTTCGGCGCCCTCGCGGCCAAGACTTACGGCAACGCGGCGTTCAATTTGAGCGCGACGGCTTCGTCCGGTTTGCCGGTGAGTTTCGCGAGTGGCGACACGAGCGTGGCGACGATCTCCGGCAGCACAGTGACGATCGTCGGCGCGGGCACGGCGGTGATCACGGCGTCGCAGACGGGCAACAGCAATTACCTCGCGGCCACGTCGGTTTCGCAATCGCTCACGGTCAACAAAGCGAACGCGACGATCACGCTGGGCGGTTTGTCCACGAGCTACGACGGCGCGGCGAAGAATGCGACGACGACGACTTCGCCCGGCGGTCTGCCGACGACGCTCACTTACAACGGCAGCGCCACGGCGCCGATCATCGCCGGCAGTTACGCGGTGGCGGCGACGATCAATCACAACAATTACACCGGCAGCACGACCGGCACGCTCACGATCAACAAAGGCACAGCCACGGTGACGTTGAGCGGTTTGAGCGCGGTGTTTGATGGCACGGCGAAACCCGTGAGCGTCAGCACGACGCCCGCGGGGTTGTCGGTGGGCGTGACTTACAACGGTAGCGCGACCGCCCCGGCGGGCGCCGGCAGCTACGCGGTCGTGGCGACGGTCAGCGACGCGAACTACGCCGGCAGCGCGAGCGGCACGTTGCTCATCACGCAGCCGACGAACCAGTCGCAGACGATCACGTTCGCGCCGCTCCCGACGAAAACCTACGGCGACGCGTCGTTCACTTTGAGCGCGAGTTCGTCGGCGGGATTGCCGGTGAGTTTTGCGAGCGGCAACCCGAGCGTGGCGATTGTCTCGGGCAACACCGTGACGATCGTTGGCGCGGGCGCGGTGGTCATCACGGCGACGCAGAACGGCAACGGCACTTACAATCCCGCCGTGCCGGTCGCGCAAACGCTGACGGTGAGCAAGGCCGCGGCGACGGTGGCGTTGAGCGGTTTGACGGCGACCTTCAACGGCTCCGCGAAGAGCGCCGCGGCGAGCACTTCGCCGGCGGGCCTGCCGGTGGATGTGACTTACGACGGCAGCGCGACGGCCCCGGTGAACACGGGAAGTTATTTCGTCAGCGCGGTGATCAATCACAACAACTACGCGGGCAGCGCGAGCGGCACGCTGACGGTCAACCCGGCGGCAGCCACGGTGACGTTGAGCGGCTTGAGCGCGATCTACGACGGCACGGCGAAGAGCGTGATCGTGAGCACGGTGCCCGCCGGTCTGCCGGTGAGCGTGACTTACGATGGCGGCGTCACGGCACCGGCGAGCGTTGGCAGTTATGCGGTGGCCGCGACCGTGAACAATCCCAATTACACCGGCAGCGCGAGTGGCACGCTGACGATTGCGGACGCGCCGACGCTGGTGACACTGACGATTGTGAAGGAAGGGCAGGGCGCCGTGACGCCGGACCTGGACGGACAATTTCTCGCGCAGGGCACGAACGTCACGTTGACGGCGACGGCGTCGAACGGCTGGAATTTCTCCGGCTGGTCGGCGGCCGGAAATATTTCTAGCAACGCGGAGTTGTCGCTCACGCTGGACACATCGATGACGGTGACGGCGATGTTCGCCGACGACTCGGCGCCGGTCGTGAACATCACCAGCGTCGTGACGAATGCCGGGCGTGGAACCGCCGGCAGTTTGACGCTGACCGGAACGGCCTCGGACAATGCCGGCGTGCAAGCAGTCGAGTACGCCATCGTGAGCGGCGGCGTGGTTTCCGATTATCAACCGGCCACCGGCACGACGAACTGGACGATTGATCTGCCGCCGCTGCCGTACGGGACGAACACGGTGCGCGTCCGCGCGCGCGATCTGCACGGAAATCTTTCGAGCATCGCGACGCGGACATTCACATACATCGCGACGGGTACGTTCACCCTCGTGGTTTCCGGCGCGGGCACGGTGTTGCCGGATTTGAACGGCCAGGTGCTAGAACTGGGCAAGACTTACACGCTGAAGGCGACGCCTGCCGCCGGCAACGTGTTCATGAACTGGGACGGCTCGGTCTATTCCACAAACGCGACGTTGAATTTTGTGATGAGCGAGGGCGCAGCGTTGACGGCCATCTTCCGCGAAACGAACAAGCCGCTGGTGGCGATTGTTTCGCCACTGGCCGACGCGCGCGTGACGAGTGACGCGGCGACTTTCACGGGCACGGCTTCGGATGCATCGGGCGTGGCGCGCGTGGAGTTTGCGATGGACGACGGCGCGTTCCTGCCCGCGACCGCCACGACGGACTGGTCCGCGCCGGTGACTCTCCATCCGGGCACGAATGTGTTTCGCGTCCGCAGCGTGGACAACGCGGGCAACATTTCGCTGACGGCCTCGCGCCCGGTGTTTTATGCGGTGGTAAGCGCCCTGACGCTCGGGACGGAGGGCGGGGGAAAGATCAGCGGCGCGACCAACGGCCAGATGCTCGAGGTCGGGCGCACGTATCAACTCACGGCGACGCCGGTGGGGAACAGTCTTTTTGCCGGCTGGAGCGGCGGCATGCAGTCGTCGGCGCCGACGCTGAGTTTCGTGATGCAACCGAATCTTTGGTTGCAGGCCCGGTTCGTGACGAATTCGTTCGTCGCGCTGCAAGGCACGTATCAAGCGTTGTTCTTTGAACCGGACGCGGTGCGGCATCCGCGCTCCGGCGCGGTGCGGCTCACGCTCACCGGCCTCGGCGTTTACAGCGCGAGTGTGAAACTCGGCGCGAAGTCCTTCAACCTGCTCGGCGAGTTTGATGAGCATGGGTGTTCACAGAAGACTCTCGTGGGACCCGGTGGCGAGCGCATCGTGTTGAACCTTCGGCTCGACACGACGAACCTCACCGACCGGCTCGAGGGCAGCGTGACGAACAATTTATGGCGAGCGGATTTGAGCGGTTATCGTCTGCCGGTTTATTCCGCCAAGAACCCGCCGCCGGTGAAGGGGAACTTCACCTTCGTCATCCCTAACCTCGGCAATCCCGATCAACCCGTCGGCCACGGTGCCGGTTCGATGTCCGTCAGCGCGGCTGGTCTCGGCACGATGAGCGGTCGTCTCGGCGACGGCACGCCCTTCACCTGCTCGGCCACGGTTTCGCGCGACGGCGAATTCCCGCTTTACGCGCAACTTTACAAAGGCAACAACGGCTCAATCTTGAGCTGGCTGAGCTTCACCAACCGCCCGACGACGGATTTCGATGGCTTGCTGAGCTGGATCAAGCCCGCGTCCGCGCCCAACACGTCGTATGCGTCCGGCTTCGCAGTGAACGCCAGTTGCCTCGGTTCGGCCTACGACGCCACCAACGCGATGTTCACCTTCAACCACGCGGCGATCAGTTTCTCGGGCGGCGAACTGGGCGCGGGTTTCACGAACGCGGTGCGCGTGGAGGCGTCGGGTGAACTTGCCAACCTCGCGGCGAACCCGCTGGTGAGTGTCTCCGTGCCGGCGACAGGTTTGTTTTATGGCTGGGTGATGAATCCCGCCACCGGCCGCTTCGTGGCGTATCGCGGCGCGGCGTTCCAGAAACTCGGCAGCGGTTTCGGTCATTGCGACGGGGCGTTGCAATCCGCCGCGCTCCGGCTGCTGGGCGCGCCGTGACCTTTCGGCGGGAATCTGCCGGCAGCAAGTCGCGCCCGCGGCACGCAAAACCCCCAGTGGCCGTGCGGTCAATGTGAACAACTTGTTCACACTTCATTGCAAGAATTTCATCTCATTTCGATTGCCGCCGTTCCTTTTCGAGTCATGATGTCGGCTTGATGCGCCCAGTCGGTGTCCGGTTGATTGCTGGTCTTGTACTTCTTTCAGCCCTGTTTCAGTTACAAATCCGTGGTGCGGCTTTGACAGACGATAATTTTCTGTTGCTGCCGCGGCCCGGTGATTTCCAACTGCGCATAATTTCCTCCAACGTCGTCGAGCTGTTGCTCGTGACCGCCAAGGACCCGGACCCCGCCGCGCTGACCGTTTGGAATTTCATTGATGCGAACGGCAACGGCACGCTGCCGGCCGCGAGCGCGTTCACCGTTTCCGCCAACGGTCAAAACCTTCCCGTCGCCGCCGTCGGCTTCAAACGCCGCGTGCTCTACGCGCCGCTGCGCACGCGCGATCTGCGCCTCGGCAACTGGCTTTATCTCCAGCTCGCGTCGCCCGTTCCCGCTGGCGCGGTCGTCACCGTGCAGAATCCGTCCGCCGATTGGTGGAACAGCAGCGTGAACTTCACCGCCACGAACAGCGCGCAGCGCCACAGCCCGGCGATCCACGTCAATCAGGCCGGCTACGTGGCCGGCTTCGCAAAGAAGGCGATGGTCGGTTACTATCTCGGTTCGCTCGGCGAACTTTCCGTTCCGACCAACGCCGGTTTTCAAATCATCAACGCCGTGGACAAGGAACGGTTGAAAGACATGGTCGGACCGGGCCGCCGCTTCCCCTTCGGCCTGCCCCGCACCGACAACGCCAATTACCTCTGGATTCAACTCTTCCACTCCGCGCTCAATGAAAAGGGGAGAGCTGGCTTCGTCATGGCCAACTCCGCCTCCGACGCCCGCTCCTCCGAACAGGAACTCCGCCGCCAGCTCATCGAAAGCCGCGCTCCAAAGTGCGTGGTCGTTTTATCTCTTCACCTCCGCAATAATTAGCCGCCATGCCGACACTCGACTTCAAAGGTAAATCGTTCGTTTACGCGCACCATCTGTCCGTGCCGTTTCGCGAACTGCTGATTGACGCCAAGAAATCGCTCCCGGCCAAGGGGCAGAAGCCGTCGCTCGACGACAATCTCATCATCCACGGGGACAATCTGCACGCGCTCAAGGCCCTGCTGCCGGTGTATGCCGGCAAGGTGGACTGCATCTTTATTGACCCGCCCTACAACACCGGCAACGAAGGCTGGTGCTACAACGACAAAGTCCGCAGCCCGCTCATGCGCGAGTGGATCAAGAAGTCCGCTAACCCGGTTGAAAAAGACGACCTTGAGCGCCACGACAAATGGCTCTGCATGATGTGGCCAAGGCTTCAATTATTGAAGGAACTGCTCGCCGAGGACGGTTCGATTTTCGTGTGCATCAACGACATTGAACAGCATCAGCTTCGATGCATGCTTGATGAGATTTTCGGCGAACAGAATTTTCTCGCCACGCTCGTTTGGGAGAAAGGCAAAAAGGGTGACTCCAAATTCTTCTC